>CAZSMN010000075.1:0-13278 GCA_964607615.1 uncultured Chthoniobacterales bacterium
AATACGTCCTCGGGCCGCGCATGAAATACAGCAGCGGCTACTGGCCGAAGCCCGATACGACGTTTGCCGAATCGGAGGAAGCCATGCTCGACCTCACCTGCGAGCGCGCCGCCCTCGCCGACGGCCAGGACGTCCTGGAGCTCGGCTGCGGATGGGGCAGCCTCACGCTCTGGATGGCCGAAAAATACCCCGGCTCCCGCATCACGGGCGTCTCGAACTCCGCCACCCAGCGCGAGCACATCGAGGCCGAGGCGGCAAAGCGCGGTCTGACCAACGTCCGCATCCTCACCGCCGACATGAACGTCTTCGAAGCCGGCGACAACGCCTATGACCGCGTCGTCTCGGTCGAAATGTTCGAGCACATGAAAAACTACCAGCTCCTCCTCGCGAAGATCGCGCGCTGGCTGCGGGCGGAGGGACGGCTTTTTGTGCACATCTTCACCCATCGCGAATTCTCCTACCACTTCGAGGGGAAGGATCCGTCGGACTGGATCACGCGCTACTTCTTCGAGGGCGGCACGATGCCGTCGGATGACCTCCTGCTCTACTTCCAGGACGATCTCGTCATCGAGCGCCACTGGCGCGTCAGCGGCACGCACTACCAGCGCACCTCCGAGGAGTGGCTGAAAAACATGGACACCAACGAGGCGTCGATCCGGCCGATTCTCGAGAAAACTTACGGCGCGGCAAACGTTCCAAAATGGCGGGCCTACTGGCGCGTCTTCTTCCTCTCCTGCGCCGAACTCTGGGGCTACCGCGAAGGCAACGAATGGCTCGTGAGCCACTACGTTTTTAAAAAGCCCGCCCGATGATCGCCCGCGCTCTCGCCCTCCTCATCGCCCTCGCCCTGCCCGCCCTGGCGCAGTCCACCGGCGACCTCATGGCGCGCGGAGATGCCCTCGACGCAAAGAACAAAAACAAGGAAGCCCTCGAGGTCTATCTCGAGGCCGACAAGCTCAAGCCCGACGATGCGGAGATCCTCCGCCGCGTCGCGAAGCAATACGCGCAGCTCATGGTCGAGACCAAGGACGCCGGCGCGCAGAAAGAACTCGGCGCAAAGGCCCTCGCCGCCGCCCTCCGCGCCAAGGAGCTCGCTCCGCGCAACTCAAAAGTCCGGCTCTCGCTCGCGATTGTCTACGGCCGCGTGGCCTTCCTCGAGTCCCCCAAGCGCCGCGTGGAGATGTCCCGCCTCATCAAGGAGGAAACCGACGCCGCCCTCGCGCTCGATCCCAAAGACGGCCTCGCCTGGCACGTCCTCGGCCGCTGGAACTACGAACTCGCCAACTTCAATCCGTTCCTGAAATCCATCGCGCAGGCGGTCTTCGGAAAATTCCCCGACGCCTCCAACGAGAAGGCGGTCGAAGCGTTCCGCAAGTCGATCGCCCTCGGGCCCACGCGCTTGGTCAACCACGTCGAACTTGGCCGCGCCCTCGCTGCCATCGGCCAGAAAGACGAAGCCCGCGCCGAGCTCACCAAGGCCCTCGCCATGCCGTCTGCAGAAAAGGACGACGAGGAGGCCAAAGCCCGTGCCCGCAAGGCCCTTGCTTCGCTTTAGCTCTCTGAGCCCCCGCAAATCTTTTCCGGTAGCACCCGAAATGCTTGAATAACCGGTGGGCGGCATGCGTTCCTTCGGGGTGAAACGCCCGTGTCGCCAACCCGATCGCCTCACCCGCCTTCCCGATTTATGAAACTCCGCCTTCCCGCCACCCTCCTGCTCGCGCTCTGTGGCGTGAGCCTCACGGCCTGCACCAATGCGGAAGGCCGTTTCCGCCCGCCGGATCCCCTCGGCCGCATGATCTTCGACGCCCTCGACCGCGGACCCCGCTACTCCGATGCGGACTACGTCAACGAGCCGAGCCCCCAATACACAGCCACCCCGCAAGGGAGCTATACCACCAACGAAGTCTGGGTCGAAGGCGCCTACGCCCGCGACGCCTACGGCCGCCGCGTCTGGGTCCCCGCCCACTGGGCGCCGGTCGCCTCGCGGTAGGGTAACGTCGCTTTCCATCTTGTGCACAGGGGGCTGTGCGGATTGGCGGTGAGGTGAGCCTCAAGATCGAGCCGGAGTTCAGTGGCGCACCTCGCAGATTCGAAGAGACCAAGAGATGCGAGGATATGGGGACCCTAAAATCCCCGACGCATTTCAACGCTCCACACGCAAGCGCAGGAAGCGTCTGGGTGTCGAACGAAGATCGCTGGAATCGCGGAACTCGAAGTCGCGACGGCGTTCCAAAAGGTTCCAGTCCGCCTTAAAGGCCGTTGGATCGCCGAGCCACCGGACTTCTCCATCGGGTTCCGCAATGAGGACCCCAAGCGTATTCCACGTGCTCAGGTCATCCGAGGCCTGAACGAGATACCTAACACCAGCCGGAAACGCCAGAGGTGTCCGAAAAGCAAGACTGAGGAACCGGGATCCCTCCCCGCCGGAAGCCTCCTTGATGCTCGATTGAACGAGCGATTGCGGATTTGTTGGATCGGCTCCCTCGCGTGGATCCGTGCCAAGGGCGCGCTCCATGAGGTTGACAACGTGGTCGCCGTCCGGATCAGCCCGGTCCGCTGCCAGACCGTCGGAAATCTCCGAACCGGTGAAATGCTCATTGCGCCATTCGTCCTCATTGTTTGTAACTTCGAGTGAGAAGCTCGCCACGGAGGAGATCCCGAGACTGTCGGTGGCCTCGATGGTGAATGAGAGGTTCGGGCCGAACGCCACGGAAGTGGGACGCGCAAGGCTTAGGGAAGATTCTGCGAGAAGAAGCTCGGTGTTCCCGTATTGCGTAAGGATCGCGTAACGGATGGGAGTATTCGCCGATTCGACGGAGAGCGTTCCAACAAGGAAGCCGGTCGGGAGATGACTCGTCAACCGTGAGCTGGTGAGAAGGATATCTTCCGGGCCAGCCAGAAACGGATTCGCTGATTGAGGCTCATTGCCGATCGATGAAACCTGTTGAAGTTTCCAACCGAAAAAATGATCGGCGAAAGCGAAGAGTTCACGTCCCCCCGAGGTATTTCCCGCGAGGATCAGAGTATCTCCAAAGCCCGCCAGTGACCGTGGGTTGAAATCGGAATAAGCCCCCGACACATTCGCCGCCGATCTCCGAGTGAGACGGACGAGGCGGCGGTCTCCGTCGTATCCGGCTGAGAAAAACAGGCTTCCCGAATGCTCAAAAAAATCCGCACTGTTCGGGAAGGATTGGCCGGGAAACGTTGCCCATGCGTTGTCATCCCATCGGAAGAGGTTGGAGTCGGGTCCCCCGGTGATCGCATACAGGGACCCTTGGAAACTGCGGAAGCTTTGAAAATCCTTCAGTCCATTCAACGAGGTCTCAGCCACTGCGTTTTGAATCCTGATCAGCACAGGCCCCGAAACACTTTCACCCATCGCATACAGCGTGCCTCCGTGGGAGTGAAGTCCACGGACATTCGTGAGTCCGGCGGCGGAGGCATCGAGGACTGTAATCAAAGGCCCATCGGGGGCGGCGAGCGTGAGAATCCACTCGGCGGATCCGGATTTCGCAA
Organism: uncultured Chthoniobacterales bacterium; assembly: GCA_964607615.1. GTDB lineage: Bacteria > Verrucomicrobiota > Verrucomicrobiia > Chthoniobacterales > Terrimicrobiaceae > CAZSMN01. The sequence goes on from CAZSMN010000075.1 coordinate 3,517, forward strand.
CGAAGTAGAGTTGCCCGCGATGTGTCGTGAACGAGTGGAACTCCGCCGCCGTCAGGATCGGAGCGGAATCCCCCTGAGGCAGTGAAGCGCGAAAGAGGCAGCGGTCACCAGTCTCCGTCCGGTAATGCCCCAGAAGCCGACCTTTCCATCCGAGAAGATCCCGAACATCTGGAGAAGCAGCCGGAGACGACGGGAGAGAGATGGAGATGTCCGCTTCACTAAGCGAGACCGCCGTGAGTCCCGGATTTCCACTCGAGGATTCAAAGATCGCAAATCCCAGAGCCTCGCCGAGTAGTCGGGAAGGAGCGGGGAGCGAGGGATTGCCAACGATGCCTATCGTTCCAGAACGGTCTCGGAAAACATTTCGCCTGCCCACCGCTCCGTTCGCGCCAGGTTCCGCATCGTCCTCGAAAAGCAGCCGCCCTTTGAAGGCGCGGAACTCTTCGGGATTCTGGTGCCCCGGAATCGCGTTGATTTCGGAGCCCGCCGCGGAGGCAAAAGCAGCCACTCGCGTCCCGGTGTCCTTCACACTCATCCAGAGTTGATCGTTCCAGACCCGGAAGTCCTCAGGGTAGAATGCCCCGCCTGTCCCGAGCCCTGGCGTTTCGAAATTCCTGATGCCGCCCGTGTAGCCGAAAAGCCTCCGGGTGCCGGGGCCGGTATTCGCGGCAAAGGGCAGAAACGGCAGGCCTGCCGGCCCGGAGGCGATCTGCGCGTTGGGCGAGATCGGGACGCCGAACTCCTCAACGGCGGCGGCCGAATCACGCGAGGTCAGTCCGCCCCCTGCAACATCGAGCAAATGCCACTGCCCCGCTGCAAGGGCGGAAACAACGGCATTCCGCGGTATCACACTCCCCGGCCTGAATCCACTTCCGGTCGGCTCGAAGGACATGAGTTGGTTCTGGTTGCCATCGGCGGATCGGAGAGCCAGCCAGATCGCATCGCCCCATCTCGAGGAATTCGTCACTGTCATCGCCGGGATTTCAGTGGCGGACAAGATGCTGTCTCTGAAAAGGTCAAAGCTGTGGATCCGGGTCAACGAATCGCCGGAGGTCTGCCACCAGACACCGTGGTCCGACGTGAGTTCCAATCCGCGTGAGACGAAGTTACCCGGCGGTGAAAAGGAGACTGGCGTACCGTCGAAAGCCCGGGTCATAAGACGGGCGCTTCCTGTCGGGGTATCGAACGTCCAGACCACACAGCCCGGGTTGGCCTTAATCTGCCCACCGGTCCCCGTGGTATTCCAGATAGAGGAAGCAGTCCCGGTGGGAGTCTCGATGGGCAATTGGTAAAGATGAACTTGAGACGGAGTAACGCCCTGGCGGGTCACGAGCGTCCACACGTGCTGCCCGTCACTCGCGATTCCGTTGATCCGGGAGTTGGGATTGATGAGGACGGATTCGGATGCCGCCCCCAGTTGATACCGGCGGACAAAAGCCGTTGGGGTCCCGGGGCTGGAGGCTTCAAATGCCCAGAAGGCCGTTTGATTTTTCACCACCAAGTCCTTGGGAGCCCCCGACATGCCATCCACGTATTGTGCGCTGCTCAAGCGGTTGGACGCATAATAGATCGAGCCCCCGGTCGAGGTGAAAACACTCCAGAAGACCACATTGCCATCGGTCGCCAGTTGGTGAGAGGTCCCGGGGTAAGTCGCCAACTGGACGACATCCGACTCTCCCATTCGCGAGCGGTAGAGAACGGTCCGTGCAGTTTCATTCACCGCCCAATAGGCGAGGCCATCGCATACGACCAAGTGAGCCGTTTTCCCATTGCGCGTTGCCACCGAGATTCGCTGCAAGGGCCCTTGCTTGATCAAAAAAAGCTGACTCGAAAGTCCATCTCCTGCTTCGACCGCCACGAACTGCACCTCATCCGCCAAGGCATGGAGCCTCCCGGTGCCTGCTATCATGGCCAACACGATCCCGATCAATGGGATCGTAAAGCCTAGTATGGTGCGGATTCGCATGGCACCCAAAGGTTACAGCATGAATCACAAATCATGTCACCTTGGTAATGGCCGGAACCGGGCACGTGGGTGACACAAAAAAATGGCCGGCTATGGACTGGAAAGTGAGGCTCGCGGGGGGGGAGCCAGAAAACGATAGCGACAAACGTATGGATTGCAGAGCAGCTCGGGATGGGACACCCTCGCGGGATGAGGAACCTGATCCCTTTGGCTGTTAGTCGCCGGGCAGATTCATCGGAGATGATGGAAAGATGATGCAGGATCCGTGTCGGATCGCGTCGTCCGCACTCCCTGTGTCGATTCCCGGCTCCGAACGCATCTGCATCCTTGTGCTGGGCATGCACCGCAGCGGGACCTCTGCGGTGACCAGGGTGATGAATTTGCTTGGGGCGAATCTTGCCTCAGGTCTGATGCCGACGCTTCCCGACAATTTGCGGGGATATTGGGAATCCACGGAGTTGATGGGTATTCACGATGAGCTGCTGGCCTGCGTCTCGTCGCGTTGGGATGACTGGCGGCCCTTTTCGATGGCTGGTGAATCAAAGGCATGCCGGGAACGTTTTCAGGCGCGTTTGAGGGACTGGATCGATCGCGAGTTCAAGGCCTCAACGCTGTTTGTGGTGAAGGATCCGCGGATCTGCCGGTTTGTTCCGCTCTGGCTTGAGACCTTGCAGTCGATGTCGTGTGCGCCGCGGGTCGTGATTCCAGTGCGACATCCGTCGGAAGTTGCCGGGTCGTTGTTTGCCAGAGACCGGATACCGCATGCGGAGGCTTGTCTTCTGTGGTTGCGCCATCTCCTGGATGCCGAACGGGCGACCAGGGAGATTCCGAGGGCCTGGGTTCCCTACGACGATTTGCTGAATAACTGGCCTGCGGTCACCAAGCGTATCGCTCAACAACTGGGTCTCTCCTGGCCCACGTCGCCTGAGGAAGCGGCGGGAAAGATCTCGGCGTTTCTCAGCGCCGACCTGCGTCATCACGTTGCATCACATCAAGATTTGTCGCTCCGGTCCGACGTTGTCGATTGGGTTCGGCGGACCTATGCCGCAGTGACACGCTTGATTGCCGACGGTCCAGCCGAGGCGTGTTTACGAGAGTTGGATCAGGTGCGAACCGAGTTCGATACGGCCTGCCTCGCCTTTGGCGATCTGATGGAGCCGGGACGCAAGGCCGCCGCTGTGCACCCCCCGAGGGACGCAGGGTTAGCGACGCGCACCGACATGGATCCGGTTGGTGTCCGGCTGGAAAATCTGAGAACCGTCACCGATGACCACCAACTCGCCATCGATCGAATGGAGGGCGACATCGGAGGCTTCGCGGCCGGAATCGGGCAGTTGCGCCAGCATGTGGCGATCCAAGAAACGATAGCCACGGCGCTCCATGAAGAAACCGACCGGCTCGGCGAACGGACCAAAAGCATCTCCGACAGCTTATCAGCGCAGGGACGATCAACCAACGAACAGATCACGCGGATACGGGGCGATCTTGATGTCGTTAAGGCGGGCATCGAGGAAATGCGGGGCCTGTTGGGGGACACGAGATCGCAGCTTGAGCGGGTTCAGGCGGATTTGGAGCGGGTCAGGGCGGGCTGGATCGGCAAGCATTGGCAACGGCTGAAGAGAGGCCTCGACCGCGTTGGCAAATTTGCTGCCCATCCGGGAAGGTTGCGGTGGTTGCGCAAGGGCATCCCGACCGTGAGCCCGCCTGAGGAGCGGAGCCAACTTCTCGACTCCGGATTGTTCGATCCGCAGTGGTATCTCGACCGGTATCCGGACGTGGCCGCCGCGGGCGTGGATCCGCTCCAGCACTGGCTCACCTTCGGCATGCTGGAGGGACGCGATCCGAATCCGGAGTTCGACACCGCCTGGTATCTGGCGCAGAATCCGGATGCCTCCGAACCGGGGCAGAATGCTCTGGAGCACTATTTGCGCAATGGTTCAAAGCCGGGGGTCAATCCCAACCCGCGCTTCGATGGGGCCGGCTATTTGAAGCGATTTCCGGAGGTCGCCGAAGCCGGGCTGAACCCGCTGGTTCACCACCTCCGGCATCGTGTGTTTTTGCCGCTCGTCACAGTGGTGGTTCCGAACTTCAACCACGCGCCGTTTCTACGCCGCCGGCTCGAGAGCATATACAACCAGACCTACAGGAACTTTCGTGTGATTCTGCTGGATGACGGCTCCTGCGATGCGAGCCGCGAAATCCTGGAGGAATACCGGGATCGCTATCCACAAATCACGATATGCGACTACAACGAACAGAATAGCGGCGGGGTGTTTCGCCAATGGCGCAAGGGCATCGAACTCGCTGCGGGCTCCCCTCTCCTTTGGATTGCCGAAAGCGACGACTACTGCGACGACGATTTTCTTGAAAAGCTGGTGCCGTTCTTTCGGGACGAATCGGTGATGTTGAGTTATTGCAGCGTCAAGTTCGTCGACGAAAACGGCCAGCCGCATTCGTTTACCTACCGGCAGCATCTTTCGCCGCATATCGATCCATCCAAGTGGTCGCACGATTATCTGGAGGCCAGTCACCGCGAGGTTGAAACGGCTCTTGCGATCAAGAATACCATTCCCAATGTCAGCGGGGCGGTCATGCGCACCCCGTCGGTGGATTCAGCGCTGCTCGGGGATGAGTCGTGGCTGAGCATGAAGATCTGTGGAGATTGGGTGCTGTATCTCCATCTGATTGCCGCAGGAAAAGTGGCTTACTGTGCCAGAACCACCAACTACTTCCGCAGTCATTCGGCAAACTCCTCCCATAAGGTTCATCAGGACGCCGCCTATTACCGCGAGCATGCCCGGGTGAGTGAGGAGGCCGCTCGGCTTTACCGTGTTTCCGACAGGACCCTGCAGCTGGCCCGGAAGGTCACGCGGGACTACTACAACCAAATGGTTGCCGGTGGTGACGAGTTTGACCGGCTCTTTGATGTCGAGCGAATCGTGCAGGCCGGGGCCGGACGTTATCCGACGGTGATAATCTCGTTGTTTTCCTTCGTGGTCGGCGGCGGCGAAATCATTCCGATTCGGCTGGCCAATGAATTGAAGAGACAAGGTTGTCCGGTGGTCGTTCACTGCTTTGATTATCTTCCTGACGAGCCCGGGGTCCGGGCGATGCTCCGATGCGACATTCCGGTTATCCGCGCCCATACAACCGAACAGATCCTGAAGATGTTGGTGGATGTGGAGCCGGATGTGATCAATACCCATCACAAGTCCATTCAATTCCGGTTGCTTGAGCTCGCCCGGGCACATCCCCTGGCGTTTGCATCCATTCGTCACGTAGCGACCATGCACGGGATGTTTGAAATGTCTGAAGATTCTTCGGAGGAAAATCTGGACACAACTCTTCCGGAGTTCTTGGAAACTGTGGATCGTTGGATCTACACCGCTGAGAAGAATCTCCAGCCTTTTCAGGTCAGAGGATTGCTGGAACAGTCCTCCTTCACCAAGCTCCCCAACGGGATGGAGGCACCGAAAGTCCGCAGCATCCCCCGTTCGAAACTGGGAATAGAGCCCGGGGCTTTTGTGCTCTGCGAAGCGAGTCGGGCGATACCTCAGAAGGGCTGGCACGAGGCGATGGAGGCGGTTACCAAGGCCCGTCAGCATTGCGAGCGGCCCATTCACCTCATTCTTCTCGGGATAGGCCTCGTCTTTGATGAGCTCTCTCAACAGTCGCTGCCGCCTTACATTCATCTGCTGGGATTTGCCGAAGATTGTTGCAGCTACTATGCGATGAGTGACATGGCCATTCTCCCATCGACGTTTTCGGGCGAAAGCTTTCCGATGACGCTGGTCGAGGCGATCATGGTGTGCAAGCCGGCCATCGCAACCGATCTTGGGGAGATTCGGGAAATGCTCACTTCGGAGAGCGGTGTTGCCGGTGCCGTGCTTCCGCTTGTCGATGGCAAGGTGCCGGTCGAAATGCTCAGCGAGCAGATCGTCCGCTTCGCCGGGGATGCCGCTGCCTACGAGCAGGCGTGTGTCGCGAGCCGTGCTCTTGCCAAGCGCTTTGATATTCGAGAAATCGCGGGCCGGTATCTCGATATCTTTGCGAAGACAAAAAAGCGGCACCTTCAAAAGTCGCAAGGTGATGCCAGCGGCTCGTCCGTTCCATCGCTGGTCGTTCAGATTCAACAACTCCGGGAGATGATGCTCTTTGATGCAACGTTTTACCGGGAACAGTACCCTGACATCGCCGGACTGCGGGATCCGCTCGCGCACTATGTTTTCTACGGATGCCGCGAGCAGCGCATGCCTAATGAGTGGTTCGATTTGCAGTATATCCGTCAATCGGGTCGAACCATCGGTCAGGAGGGTGCGAACCCCCTCTGGTATTACGGCAGGTTTGTCAAAGACACGCATCAACTCAAAACGCGATCCGATATGTCTCACTGGGGCTACTGCCCGGTCTGTGAGCAGCGGCGACTTTTTCTCGCGCATTTTGACACGGACGACAGTTTCAATAATTTGCGCTGCATCGGGTGTAACGGCGCGCCGCGGGATCGGGCAGTGGCCGTCCTGCTGGACGAGCATCTGCCCGGATGGCGTAAAACAGCGCGGGTTCACGAAAGTTCCCCGTGTACGCCGTGCCTGAAGATGCTGGCAGGGGACTATTCGGCGTCGCATTACTACGCCGACAGGCGACCGGGTGCGATGGTAAACGGGTTCCGCAACGAGAACATCGAAAAGCTGACCTTCCAGGACAATGAGTTCGACGTGTTCGCCGCTCTTGAGGTGATCGAACATGTCTTTAATCCGTCCGACATGGTGCGGGAAATGATACGCTGCACGAGACCTGGCGGAATTGCTGTCTTCACAACCGTTCCCGGCGGGATTCCTGTTTCCCGGCCGCGGGCCCGGCTCAACCCGAAAACCGGTCACGTCGAGCACTTCTTTCCGCCGGTCTATCATGGAAATCCCATAGGCGATGGGGCACTGTTAACATGGGATTTTGGCTTGGATTTTGATGACAACATCCGCTCCTGGAGCGGTGGTGCGGATTTGATTCACTGGTGCAAGGAAAACCCGGACATCGGAATCATTCCCGGGGGTATTCCGCATGTCTACGTGTTGAAAAAACCTGTCGGTTGATAGCCTCGCTGCGCCTTGCCGGCAGCCCGTTTTTCATCCAAAGATTCCCTGCCCAAAGTGCATGTCACCCTCTAGGAAGCGGGAGTTTTTTTGGGCATTTTCCCGGTCTTTGAGCTGTGCCGGGAATTCGGGATCCGTCGAAATACGGGATACAAGTGCGCACAATCCTGCACAGCTTCAGGTTGTGAAGCTGTCACCCACGGAACCGGCTCACATCTTCTCCTTACGCAGCTCCGCGGTCGGAGCCGATGAGCGGGAGGGGTTCGTAGCCTTCGCCGAGGATCGGGCGCGAGGGAGTTCCCAGCCAGCCGTCGAGGAGGGAGGCATAGACCTGACGGAAGTCGATTTTGTGCCGGACGTCGCCGTCGACAAGATCGGAGAGGTCGGGGGCTTGTCCGTGCAGGCCGCCGCGGATGGAGTCGCCGATGACAAACATCGGTGCCGCCGCGCCGTGGTCGGTGCCCTGGCTTCCGTTCTCCGCCACGCGGCGTCCGAATTCGCTGAAGGCGAGGACGGTCACGCGGTCGGCGGTTTTTTGTCTGCGGAGGTCGGCGAGAAATGCGGAAACGCTGCCGCTGAAGTCCCCGAGCAGCCGGGCGTGCTGGCCAAGCTGGTCGGCGTGCGTGTCGTAGCCCCCCTGGGCAACGTAGTAGACACGGGAAGGAAAATCGCCGGAGATCAGCCGCGCGACCATCTGGAGCTGCGAGGCGAGCTGGCTGTCGGGATAGGCTCCCTGGTTTTTTTCCTTCCTCAGGATCCCCCGGATTTCGTCCCCGGCGACGACTGCATTCATCGCCGTGTGACGCAGGAACTCGATGGTCTCGACCTCGTTGCCCGTGATCCCGCCCGCAGCGCTCATGCCGGTGGCGGGCTGGTTGAGCTTTGAAAAAATCTGTTCCTGAACCTTGGCGAACGACGAGGTGTCGCCGCTGGGGTTCCATTGGAACGTATTCGGGTCCGAGAGCGCGATTCCCACGTTCGACTGATTCCGGAACGCCTGCGGCATCACTTTGCCAATGCTCACGCCGATCTCGCCCGGCCGTTGATGCGGTTGTGCGCCCGCGCATGTGGCATCGAAAAACCGGCCGATCCATCCCTCGACCTTCCGGGGCACGGTGTCGTCTGCGCCGGTATGCCAGATTTCCATCGAGCGGAAATGGGAGCGGTTCGGATTCGGGTAGCCGACATTCTGGATGATTGCGAGGCGGCCGGCATCGAACTCGGATTTGAATGAGGTCAGGGCGGTGTGGAGTCCGAGGTCATCGTTCAACGGAAGCGTCTGATTCGCGGCAAGGCGGAGCGTCGGGCGCGCTTTGGCATAGAGATCATCGCGAAACGGAACGACGGTATTCAGCCCGTCATTGCCGCCGCTGAGTTGCACCACGACCAGGATGCTGGAGTCACGGCCCGCCCCGACAGCGGCAGCGGTGCGCGTGATGAATGCCGGCACAAAGGCGCTGGCGGCGAGGAGCCCGGCGCCCTTGAGGCCTGTGGAAAGAAATTCGCGGCGTGTGTGTAAAAACATCAGGACAGTTGGTAGTCAGGACTCGACATGATGAGGTGAACAAGGCCACGGGCCCGGTCGTCGAAATTCGGATCTCTCACGCTCATCGACCGCCGGCCGCCGGATCCGTCCGTCTCCGCGAGCTGGACGATCGCATCGCGAAGGTCGCGCGAGGGCGCGCGCTGGAGAAATTCCCGGATGTAGTAGTCCGCAATATCCTTCGAGGTGACCATGCGGCGGCTCTCGCCCGATTCCTCCAAGCGGGCCCGCGGGCTCCAGGTGGCGAGCGATTCTTCGCGCTGTTCCTTGAGAAACTCCCGCCGGTTCGTCCCGCGGTCGATCATCTTCCGCTCGAACACCTTGAACTCGTCCGGGCTGACGCCATACATGAGAAAATTCGCGAAGTTGTAGCGGATCAGCAGGGTGTTCGAGTTGATCCAGTCGGCGCCGCCCGGCCATCCGTTGACATCAGGCGGGAAGAAGAGGTCCTGGCCCATGAGGCGGAGGGAATCGAGCGTGAGTTCGTTTGCCGGGAGCGGGACGCGCATGGATTTGAGCGCTCCGACTGCCAGCGCCACCGGGCTTTTGACGACGGCATTCCGGGCCCGGTCGGAGTAAAAAAGCCGGGACCGGAATACCTCGTGCAGGAGGGCTTTCAGATCGTAGCCGCTGGCCCGGTAGGCCTCGGCAACGGGCGCGACCATTTCCTCATCAGGCTGCGTGCAGACGAAGTAATCGAGAAGCTTCCGCGCCATGAAGTGTGCGGTGGCCGGCTGCTCGCAGATGATCCGGACGATATCGTCGCCCGAGAAGGCGCCCGACTGGCCGAAAAACGTTTTCTCCCCGGGATCGTGCGCTTGATCGCGGAAGACGAACGTCCAGTCGTCGCGGTTCACGCTGAACCCGGTGAGCGCCCGCGCGGCTTCCTTCACGTCATTTTCCGAATACGGCCCGACGCCCGTGGAAAAGAGCTCCATCAATTCCCGCGCGAAATTCTCGTTCGGGCGGCGCCGGTGGCTGGAGGCATTATCGAGCCAGACGAGCATCGCCGGATCGCGGATGAGGGCTCGGAGTTGATCGTGGCCCGCCTCCTGGTCGAATGCGGCGCGGACCTGCGCTATGTCGGCACCGCGTGTCCGAAAACGCCCTGGTCGGCCGGGGACGCGGAATGGCTGGAAGCGCGCGGCGTCCACATCCAGTAC
>CAZSMN010000076.1:0-13211 GCA_964607615.1 uncultured Chthoniobacterales bacterium
GAGCGCGTCTGGGAAAAAGACCGCCGCCGCAAGACGGCTGCCGCATGATTTATCTTCTTCCGCTCAAAATTGTCGGCCTGACGGTCGGGCTCCTGCTGATCCTCGGCCACGCGGTGGCCTTTTTCCAGGAGGCCCGCGTCAAGGCGTGGCTGAAAACCCTTCCCCGGTCGCGGGCCATGGCAACGTTGCTGATTTCTGTTGCTGCGGTGTGGAGCTTTCTGCTCATCCGCTCGATCGATCTGGGGGAATTCTCCGGACTGCGTCAGATCATCCTTGTGGCCATTCCTGTCGGCGCGGTGCTGTCGTGGATTTACGTGCCGGAGTTTCTTGCGGCACGGGCTCTCGGGATGGTGCTGTTGCTCGCAGCGGAACCTTTGCTTGAGTCGGCCGTGCTGCGTGACGAGCCCTCCCGGTTGCTGCTCGTGGTGCTGGCCTACGGCTGGGTCGTGGCCGGGCTGTTTCTTGTCGGCATGCCTTTCCTCCTGCGGGACGCCATCGGATGGGTCACGGCGACCGCAATGCGTTGGCGGCTCGCGACGCTTGGCGGGATCGCCTATGGCCTGGCGGTGCTGATCGCCGCCCTCTTCCTCTGGTAGCCGGCTTCGTTGCTAAAGAAAAAACTCCGCAATCTCCGGCCTGTCGGAGTATTTCCGGATTGCCGGGTCGTTCATCAGGTAGAGGAAGATCCGCCAGTGTGTCTGTTCCCGTCCCTGCTTGAGCAATTCCGCTGCGAGCGCGTTGTCGCCGAGGCGGAGCGCGGCGTAGGCCCGGGCAAACAGCTTGCCGGGTCCTGCGGGGAGATCGATGGCGGCTTTTGCCAACTGGTCATCGGGCACGTTCTCGAGTTCCAGAATAGCCAGTGAGGCATCAACGACTGTGTGGCTGTCGATCGGGGTGAGGCGGAGCTGGCCGGAGCGGAGCAGTGCGATCGCCTCGTCCCGCTTGCCTCTCGCCCGCGCGATAGAGCTCAACTCGATGTAGGGGAACGGATTGGCGGAGTCAGCGAGGATCGCCTGACGCAGGAGCGCCTCCTGCGATATCAGGGGCGACGTCATGAGCTGAAAGCCGGGGTCCTTCGACCGGAAATCGGTCAGAACCGCCTGGAGGGCGAGCGCATCCGAGACCCGCTCACGCTTGGCGATGGTTTCGGACAGCTTCTTGTCGCTTGTGGGGAGGTCACCCGCCTGGAGGGCCGCGAGCCCGACGAGGTAGCTGAGTGAAGCGACATCGGGCCGCTCCGCTTCGAGCTTGAGCAGTTCGGGCAGGGCCTTCTCGGCATCGCCGTCACGCAGCTTGACCAACGCGGCATCGACCGCGGCGAGGAACTCCGGCGGCACCGTCGTGCGTTCCTTCGTATAGGCCTCACGGGTCAGTCGTTTGCCTTCCTCCACACCAAAGCGGTAGGCGTAGCGCGTTGAGAGAACCACGAGCACGAGGGCGAATGTCCCAAGAAGAAGGACTGGAGCGCGGTAGCGAAAGATCCGGAACAACACATGCCTCAGCGAAATGTGTCCGCCGCTGCGGCTCCGATGGCGCGATTCGCGCTGCGGTGCCCCGGAGTCCGCCACGTCCAACTCGACGTCCGGGATTTCCTGCGACTCCTTCGAGGCATCCTTGGGTGCGGAATCCTGTTCCTTTGGTTCGGTTGGCCGTTCGGACGGTTCGGAGGCGGCCGCCTTCGCATTGCGCGCCGGGAACTTTGTCCCGCTCTGGCGGAGGAGCTTCTTTTGGACATTCTCCCAACGGCTTTCCTCGCCCTGCCCCTCTTCTCCGGAGGACTCGGTCTCCTTGGGTATGGCCCGCGGGCGGATTTTGATCCGCCTGTCCTTCTCTGGTTTCTCGCCTTCCAGCATGTCGCCCTTAAATAGACGCGCGTCTCCTGCCTCGGCAAGGAGCGAATCGTGCAACAGGAATCAGAGCACGTCGCTGAACATCCGCTTGAAGCAATCCGCGTAGAGGCGCTCCGGACCCTCGAGATGGCCGCAGTGGTTGTCGGGATTGAGAAAAATCCTTGAGAAGAGGGCGGTGTTCGTGGTTTTCGGCACCTCGACGAATTGGAAAGCCACATCCAGCGGGCCCGCCTGCCGGCGTCGCTCGGCGGTGCAGTCGCCGATCTCGTGCAGATGGACCTCCCACGGTCCCTCGCTCAGCATGGCGGGGCTGTCCAATCGCACCGAGCAGCCTGTGAGACACACGTCTTTTGTGATCCCATGAAGGACTGTATCGCCCGAGGTGAGGGTCACCCCGATCGGAATGGGAAAGCGCTCGTCCGCGCGCTGATAGGCAGGGTTGATGCAGCCAAGGATGGCGATGGCGACAATGACGAGGTTGATGCCGGTCCACAGGAAGATGGCCATGAGCTCGCTCGGGTGGTTCACGAAGGCATAGTCGTCCGAGAGGTAGATCACGATGCCGAGGGCGGTTGCGCCGATCATGGCGAGGAGCCAGCGCATGCTCTTCCAGTTGACCCGCTCGCTGCCGCGTGCGCCTTTGCCTTTCGGCGTTACGTGCGAAAAGTTCAGCAGGGGCTTGCCGAACGGTTTGATGAGCGTCGTTACGATGACCGGGAAAAGCTCGATCGAGAGCAGGAGTTGCATGGCGGGCGAGACCAGCGGCAGCCATTTTCCATGGGAGACCCACCAGATGGTCATGTTGATGCTCAGGAAGAGCAACAGAGGGATCACCAGCACCTCGAACGGCGGCATGTAGGGAAACATGCGGATCTGGGACAGCCACATGAAGCCGGGAATGCAGGCGTAGACGATCGGAGCGATGAAGCCGACGAGCCAGAAGAACTGCGAGAAGAGAAGGCGCTGGAGCAGTGTGAGGTTCGGTCCCAGCGGGCCGTGTTTGGAGAAGAAAATTTGCAGGCTGCCCTTGGCCCACCTTTTGCGCTGGTCGAAGAGGGCGGTGAGCGATTCGGGCGCGAGGCCGGTGGAGAGCGATTCGTTAAGGAATCCGGTCTGGTAGCCGGCCTGCAGCATGGCGATCGAGGTGATCTGATCCTCCGTATCGTAGCCCATCACGATGCCGCCGATCCGGTCGACGGCTTCCCGACGGACGAGGGCGCTGGAGCCGACATAGAACGCGCACCCCCATGCGTCGCGGCAGGGTTCCATCACCGTAAAAAACATCGAAGTGTCGTCCGGCAGCGAGCGCTGGAGGCGCAGGTTGCTCCGCATCGGATCGTAGTTGTAAAACGTCTGAGGCGTCTGGAGGATCCCCCAGGCCGGGTTTTTCATCAGCAGGCCGACGGTTCTCCGCAGAAACATCGGCATCGGGATGAAGTCCGCATCAAACATCGCGATGAACGGGGCCGAGGTCTGGGTGAGGGCGAAGTTGTGATTTCCCGGCTTTTTGTGCGCATTGCCGGGCCGGCGGATATAGCCGAAGCCGATCTCCTCGCATTTGGCCTTGAGCCAATCCCGCTTGCCGTCATCGAGGAGGTATCCCTGCTTGTGCGGATAGTCGATCAGGCGGATGGCGAGGATGGTCTTTTCGAGGATCTCCCATTCCTCGTTGTAGGTGGCGACGAAGATGTCCACCCTCGGCCACTCGCTTTCCGGGAGTGCTTCCAGTTCACGCTGGGCTTCGTCCGCTTCCCTCGAACGGTCGCGATAGCGGCTCATCGTGAGGAGGAAGATGAAGAAATCGGCAAAGTTGACGACCTCGAAGACGAAAAGGAGCTTCGTCATGATGCCATCGATCGTGCTGAGATCCTCGCCGTAAACGATGTAGTAGAGGCGCCACAGCATGTAGGCGATGACGGCAATGCCGCAGGCTACGCAGGTGGAGGTCCGCCAGACGTTCTGCGTGCGTTTGCCGAAGAGCAGGCAGATGACGATAACGCCATTGGCGAGGAGGATGACGCCCGCGGCGCTGTCGAGAAAGTTCATCTCTGCCGGGCGTCGCTATCTGACGAGCTTCACGCGGGCCGTGCGTCCCACCTGGTTTGCGCTGCCGAAGACCTTGATGAGGTCCTCTGCCGAGATCCCGACGTTGACGATCATTGAGTCAGGGGTGGTCTTCTGCACGCGGGCGGCGAAGTTGCTCGGGTTGCTGGCGTTGTTGGCTCCGGCTCCGCGGACCGAAATCACGGTGCCGGGGATGGCCCGGGAGTTGCCGTAGAGGTAGACTTTCGCCGCCTGCCCGATTCGCACCTTGTCGAAGCGGCTCTCAGGGATGGTGGCCTCGACGTAGGATTTGGCGCAATCCACCAGCTCGCAGAGGACGGTGCCCTTGACCACGTCCGAGCTCTGGGCGACGCGGACGGATTGGACCAGGCTGAGCGAAGGGGCGAGCACGCGGGAGTCGGAAAGCTTTTTGACCGTCGCCTCCTCGTTGGCAAGCTGGCGGCGGAGCGCGGCGGAGCGCTGCTCCTCGCGATCGCGGTCGGCCTCCGCTTCGGCGAGCCGGAGCGAGACTTCGTCGAGCCTCTGCTGGGCATACGGTGCTCCCGAGTAGCCGTCGAGCAGCACCCCTTTTTCATTGGCGTCGAGCTCGGCCTTCGCGCGGTGAAAAGCGGCCTCCGAGGCGCTGACCTCGCTGGCGGCCTGTTGGTGGCGGGTGAGGGCATCGTCGTAGGCCTGCTTGGAATCCACGCCTTTGCCGGCGAGGCCCTGCTGACGGGCGAAGTCACGGCGGGCCTGCTCGAGGGCATCCTTGGCCTTGCTTAGCTTGCTCTCCGCTTCGGCGGCCTTGAGACCCAGGTAGGTTTTGTTGGAATCGAGATGGCTTTGGAGACGCGCATTGAGTGAGTCGCGAAGCTCCTCGTAACCGCGGATGCGCGCCGCAAGTCCAGCGAGGAGAGCCTTCGACTGCTCGAGCTCGGATCGGACGCGGTCAACATTGGTGGTGTCGAGGCGGTCGTTTTTGATCACGAAAAGTTCCGTGCCTGCCTCCACCGTCTGGCCGGCGGTCAGGTTGTCGCTGATGACCACGCCATCGATCGGCGACTGGATGAGAAGGATCGGGGCATTGACGACGCCCTTGATGCTGGCCGAGGTGAGAATGCGGATCCCGATGGTGAAAAATGCGATGACGACAAAAGCTCCGACGATCAACATCCGGAGCTTTTTGCTGAAAAACACAGCCTTCCAGTCGAGGCGGTTATCCTGCTGGATTTGAGAGGTGGTTTCGTCCACAGACCGCGCAGCTTATCAGCCGCATGCCTGACCAGCAAGGATAGGGAAGGGCCCTAAAATGCCCCCGTCCCTCGTCCTTCCCGCCACCCGGCGGCATAGGCGCGGAAGACCATCGCGATCTCGTCGCGAACGCGGCGGAATTCGCCCCTAATCTCCTCTTCGGATCCGGTCGCATGGGCCGGGTCGTTGAAGCCCCAGTGGTGGCGGTGAACCTGGCCGGGATACATCGGACAGGCCTGGTCGGCATTTCCGCAGACGGTGATGACGGTATGAACCGGGCGATCGAGAAAATCATTCATGTGCTTCGACGTGTGGCTGGAGATGTCGATGCCGATCTCGCGGAGAACCTCGATGGCCATCGGATGCACGTAGCCGGCGGGTTTCGAGCCTGCGCTTTGCACGTCGAGAAGATCTCCGGCGGCGGCGCGCAGGATGCCTTCGGCCATGTGGCTGCGGCAGGAGTTTCCGGTGCAGAGGATGAGGACGGTGGGTTTCACAGGCAGCATTTTGGGTGGGTCTCGGCGTTGTCAGGAGCGGTGGATGGAAAGAAGCGGCGCTGGAACCAGAGGGCGACGTGGACCAAGCCGATGAGGACTGGCACTTCGATGAGCGGCCCGACCACGGCGGCAAAGGCCACGCCCGAGCCGATGCCGAAGACGGCGATGGCGACCGCGATGGCGAGCTCGAAGTTGTTGCCCGCTGCGGTGAACGCGAGCGTCGTGGATCGCGAGTAGTCGGCCCCGAGCGCCTTGCCCATGAAGAAGCTCACGAGGAACATGATGAGGAAATAAATCGTAAGCGGGGCCGCGATGAGCAGCACGTCGAGCGGGAGCTGGACGATCTTTTCTCCCTTGAACGTGAACATGGCCACGATGGTGAAGAGGAGCGCGATGAGGGTGACCGGCGAGATCGCGGGCAGGAATTTTTTCTCATACCACTCGACGCCCATGCGGCGGACGAGAAACACGCGGGATAGCACGCCGGCGGCGAACGGGATGCCGAGGTAGATCATCACGCTCCAGAAAATATCGCCGATGCCGACCGGCACGACCACACCTTTCAGCCCGAAGAATGGCGGCAGGACCGTGATAAAGATCCACGCGTAGAAGCTGTAGAAGACGATCTGCGCGACGGAGTTCAGCGCGACGAGGCCGGCAGCGTATTCGTTGCTTCCTTTGGCGAGCTCGTTCCACACGAGCACCATCGCGATGCAGCGGGCGATGCCGACGAGGATGAGCCCGACCATGTAGTCCGGGTGATTGTGCAGAAAGATCAGCGCGAGGGCGAACATCAGGACCGGGCCGACGATCCAGTTCTGGATCAGTGAAAGGGCGAGGATTCTGGTATTGGAAAAAACCTTCGGCATCTCGCCGTAGCGGACCTTGGCGAGCGGCGGATACATCATAAGGATGAGGCCGACGGCGATCGGGATGTTTGTCGTGCCGACGGTCATCGGCGCGAAGAAGGCCTCGGGATCGCGGATGACGAAGTTTCCCAGCAGGATGCCGAGCCCCATGGCGGCGAAGATCCATACCGTCAGGTAGCGGTCGAGGAAGGACATTTGTTTGGCGACGGATTGGGACATAGGGCGGGTCAGGTGGTGAGGAGGTTTTCGAGGGCTTCGGGTCCGGAGGGTTCGTCTTTCTGCCAGCGCAGGAGGATGGTGCGGCGGGAGAGTCGGCCGGCGACTTCTTCGATGTAGCGAACTTCCGCAGCCTCGCGGTGGCGGAGGAGGGGGTCGGTCGAACCGCTGTCCTGCAGGCTCTGGTTGATGACCCAAGCGAAGGGCTCCATGCCCGCGCGGCGGAGGTCGTCCTGCAATGCGGCCGCTTCGTGAACCGGCGTGGCCTCGGGCGTGGTGACAAGGAGAAGGCGGGTCCACTCGGGATCGCGCAGCCGGGGCAGGAGCCGGATGGCATCTGAGGTTTTGTCGGAGCGGGACTGGCGCTCCAGTTCGCGGTAATAAGACTGGCTGGCGTCGAGGAGCAAGAGCGTATGGCCGGTGGGGGCGGTATCCATCACCACAAACCGCCGGTCGGCCGTGGCCACTTCGCGGGCGAAGGCGCGGAAGACGGCGACCTCCTCGGTGCAGGGTGAGCGGAGATCTTCTTCGAGGAGCGCGCGGCCGGATTCGTCGAGCGAGGCCCCGGTTGTGGCAAGCACTTCGGAGCGGTAAGCCTCGGTCTCCCGTACGGGGTCGATGGCTCCGATGGTGAGGTTTGACAAAGCCTCCGGAACCATATGTCCGACATGTGCGGCAGGGTCGGTGGTGGAGAGGTGAACTTCGTGGCCGCGCCGGGCAAGCGCCACAGCGATCGCGGCGGCAACGGTTGTTTTTCCGACGCCGCCCTTGCCCATGGTGAGGATCAGCCCGTGGCCGGGTGCGGCGAGGTCGTCGATGAGTGTGGCGGCGGATTCAAGCGGGCTGGAGCGGCCGGAGTCGCAAGGCGCCGGCGCATCCGCTCCGGGCAAAAGAAAACCGCGGAGCCGGTCCAGGCCCACGAGCTGCGAGGGTCGGAGGGGAACCGATGTGACCGGCAAGGTTGAGAGGAAGGCCAAGGCATCCTGCAGCGCCTTTGCCTCGCGCTTGAGCAACGCGACAGCAAGGGGATCGGACGTTTCGCGCACCGGGAAAACGCCGTTGAGGATGAGCCGGATATTGCAGATGCCCAGCGCGTGGAGCTCTCTGGCAGCGCGTTCCGCCTCGCAGAGCGGTGCCGCTTGGGCCCGGCTCACGAGGACAACCGAGGTGAGCGCCGGATCGGCCAGCGTCTCCACTGCTGCGGCGTAGGCCGCCCGCTGCTTCTCGAGGCCGGCCAGCGGGCCGAGGCAGGAGGCGCCGGTGGAATTTTCTGTCAAAAACTGATCCCACGCCCTCGCGAGGCTCATCAGGCGGAGCGTGTGCCCGGTCGGCGCGGTGTCGAAAACAATATGGTCGAAGCGCTCCTTTGCAGGACCCGTGAGGATCTCTGTGAACTCATCAAAAGCCGCGATTTCCACGGTGCACGATCCCGAGAGGCTCTCCTCCATCGCCCGCAGCGAGGTGGCGGGCAGGATGCCGCGCAGTGGCCCGATGACGCGCTCGCGGTAGGCGGCGGCGGCCTCATCGGGCCGGATGTTCACCGCCGAGAGCGATCCGTCGACCTGCGCCGGCTCGCGGGTGAGCGCAACGCCGAGGACCTCGTCGAGGTTCGACGCGGGATCGGTGCTGACGAGCAGGACGCGCCGGCCGGAATCCGCCAACCGGAGCGCCGTCGCGCAGGCGAGCGAGGTTTTTCCGACGCCGCCTTTTCCGGTAAAGAACAGGTAGCGCGGAGCCGTGCCGGGATCCGGAAGGTAGGGAGGAAAGCTCACGCCGCCGCCCAGGCGTTCAGCTCGTCCGCCGAGGGGAGCCGGCCGTTCAAGACGAGCTTCCCGTCCACAAAAATCGCCGGGAGACCGTCTTCGGCATCGAGCAGCGGCTTCACTTCCGGATGCGCGAGAAACTTCATCGGTTCGTGGGCGAGGTTGTAGCGCTCGACGACTACTCCCTTCTTTGTGGCATCGGAGAGAAAGGCGGCCAGGCGGGCGAGTTCGGGGTCGGCTTCAGGTCCGCAGACTCCGGTCGAGCAGCACATGGGAGGATCGTAGACGGCGATGGTTTTCATAGGGTTTGTTCCTTGAGGCCGATCTCACGCGTCGCGGTTTCGAGGCGGAGCGCGTCGAGCTTTTCAAACGGCAGGGAGAGGAAGAGTTCGAGCCGGCGGCGGATCTGCTGGGCGACCTTCCAGAAAATGAGCTCCTGTTCGGCCGCGGTGCCTCCCGCGGCGGCCGGATCAGGCGAACCCCAGTGGGCAGTAACCGGCTGGCCCGGCCAGACCGGGCAATTCTCGCGCGCGCTGTCGCAGAGCGTGATCACGAAATCCATCGGCTCGCTGCGGAACTCCTCAAACGACTTGCTCCGCGCGGTTCCGGCCGGGATTTTGAATTTTTCCTCAAGCACCTTGAGGGCGAGGGGATGTGGTGCACCCTTGGGCGTCGAACCGGCGCTGAAAACCTCAAAACGATCGCCCGCCATCTGTCGGGCGAGAAATTCCGCGAGGATGCTCCGGGCTGAATTCCCGGTGCAGAGGAAGAGGAGACGCAGGGTTTTCATTGTGCAATTTGCGCCGGAGCGGAGCTGCATCCGCCCTTGAGGGATTTGAGTATTTTGAGATCCGATTGAAATCGGCCGTCCGAAACCGCGCAGTCCTGCAGGCAGGCGAGGTGCTTTGCGAGCTCGGGCGAAGGCCTTTTCGGCAGTGAGTAAATCATCCAGGTGCCGCGCCGCTCGCATTCCACCATGCCCCGCTCGCGCAGGTAGGCGAGGTGCTGCGAGACGCGGGCCTGCGGAATCCCGAGGACGGACTGCAGGTGACAGACGCACAGAGGCCCCCGGGTCAGAAGCTGGATGATCCGCAGCCGCGTCTCATCACAGAGGCATTCGTAAATGCGGATCAGTGACATGGGCCTTACCGTTCGCGGATTTTATATATTCGTCAATAGGAATATTCGTTTATGCGAATATAAGATACTGCGATGGCGGGCAAGCGCATGGAATCTTGACCTGCCGCCGATCAGCGGCTATCTGCCAGAGCCGTGGATTGTGACGGAATTGTCACAATCCTTCCTTTGGAAAAAATGCCGTCCGGAAGATGATGGCGGGCCAGTTGTAACCTATGAAATCCCAATCCCTCATCGCCATCGGAGCGGCTTTTGCCGCGCTCGTCAGTGGACAATCCTCTTCGGCCCAGCAGCTTTCCGGCGCTGGCGCCACATTTCCCGCCCCGCTTTATCAGCGCTGGGGTGTGGAGTACAACAAAGTCAACCCGGCCGTTCAGGTAAACTACCAGTCCGTCGGCAGCGGTGCGGGCGTGAAGAATTTCATCGCCGGTGTTGTTGACTTCGGCGCGAGCGACGCGGCCATGAGCGACGCGGAGATCGCCAAGGTGCCGAAAGGTGTCGTGATGGTCCCAGCGACGGCTGGCGAGATCGTTTTCGCCTACAACCTTCCCGGCGTGGAAAAGCTGAATCTGTCGCGCGAGGCGATGGCGGGGATCTACCTCGGTAAGATCACCAAATGGAACGATCCGGTCATTGCGAAGGCGAACGAGGGCGTCAAGCTCCCCGACCTCCCCATCCAGGTCGCCTACCGTTCGGATGGCAGCGGCACGACCTTTGTGTTCACCCAGCACCTCTCGGCGATCAGCAAGGAATTCGACGAACAGATCGGCACCGACAAATCGGTGACATTCCCGGTCGGTGTGGGCGGCAAGGGCAACGAAGGTGTCACGGCGCTTGTCAAGCAGTCCCCCGGTGCGGTCGGCTACGTCGAATACGGCTACGCCAAGGGCAATAATCTCTCAATGGCCAACCTTGAGAACAAGTCCGGCAAGTTTGTCGCCCCGAGCGTGGAGAATGCGGCCGCGACTCTCGCGAATGTCGTGATGCCGGAGAACCTCCGCGTGTGGCCGGTCGACCCTGAGGGCGCAGAGGACTACCCGATCGTGAGCTTCACCTGGCTCCTCCTCTACAAGAAATACGACGATGCGGCCAAGCTCAAGGCGCTCAAGGACTTTGTGACCTACGGCCTCACCGAGGGACAAAAGTTCTCGGAAGAACTCGGCTACGTCCCGCTCCCTGCTCCGGTCGTTGAGAAGGCGAAAGCCGCTCTCGCCACCGTGCAGTAACAACGTTCCAGACTGTGCCCGATTCGAAAACAGAAGCGAATGTTATCGCCGAAGTCCGGGTCGGGCCGGATCTGTTCCACATCCTTTGCTGGGTTGCATCGGCTGCGGCCGTTGCCATCCTGGGGTGGATCATCTACGAGATTGTTGACGGAGCCTGGCCGGCGATCCAGAAGTTCGGCCTCGGGTTTCTGACAAGCTCGGCGTGGGTGCCGAACCGTGAGAATTTCGGTGTCCTGCCCTTCATTGTCGGCACGATTGTCAGCTCGCTCATCGCGATCCTGATCGCGTTTCCTCTGGGCCTTTCGATCGCCATTTTCCTCAGCGAGAATTTCCTCCCGCTCCCCGTCCGGCAGGTTGTTCGTTTCGTCGTTGAGATGCTGGCTGCGATTCCCAGCGTGGTGTACGGGCTCTGGGGTATCTTTGTTGTCATCCCGCTGATCAAGGTCTTCGGGGAATGGGCGGTTAAAAATCTCGACGGTATCCCGATTTTCGCCGGTCCGGCCTACGGCAACTCGATGCTGACAGCCAGCGTCGTCCTGGCTCTGATGATTCTGCCGACGCTCACCGCGATCTCACGCAACGCCCTGACGGCTGTTCCTAAAACGCTCCGCGAGGGCGCCTACGCGCTGGGAGCGACCCGCTGGGAGGCCATCCTTGGAGTCATCCTTCCCACCGCGGCTCCGGGGGTTGTCGCCGCGACCATTCTGGCTCTCGGACGCGCTATGGGAGAAACGATGGCCGTCGCCATGCTTATCGGGAACAGCACGAGGCTCTCCTGGTCGCTCCTCTCTCCCGGCGGCACCCTGGCCGGGCTGCTCGCGAATCAGTTCGGCGAAGCAGACGGCCTGCAGGTGAATTCCCTGATGTTCGCCGCTCTCATTCTCGTCATCATCACACTGTTCGTGAATATGGCTGGCGAACTCGTCCTCCGCTACACGCAGGCCCGCACGGCTGGCATCCGCTGAAGACCATGGACCCGATTGTCACTCACGCGGCCGATTTTTTCCACGACACGCAGGGCGAATCGTCGAAGGCGATGGCGCGCTCGGTCTGGAACCGCATCCTCAGCGTGATCTGCGTGACCCTCTCGCTGCTCACGCTCGTGCCGCTGATTTCCATCATTTATCTCGTTCTGAAAAACGGGCTCCCGCTTTTGAGCTGGGACGTCTTCACCTTGCTGCCGCCCGCTGCCGGTATGGCGGGGGGCGGGTTTGGAAATGCGGTTATCGGCACGCTCGTCATGGTCGGTCTGGGACTCTGCCTGTCAGCGCCGGTGGGCATCCTCGCCGCTATCTATATCAATGAGTATTCTCCCGCGAGCCGGTTGGCACATACCGTGCGCGTCGTTGCGAAGCTCCTCACCGGCATCCCGTCGATCATCTGCGGTGTTTTTGCCTTTGCGGTGGTGGTTTCCACGACCGGCACGTTCTCGGCCTACGCGGGCGGCGTCGCGCTTGCTGTGCTCATGCTCCCGACGATTCTGCTCACTTCCGAGCAGGCTCTCATGGGCGTTCAGAACGCCTTCCGAGAGGCTTCCTACGGCCTCGGAGCAACGAAATTCCAGACGATCGTCCGCATCGTTCTGCCCGATGCCCTGCCGGCGATCATGACGGGGATCATGCTTGCCGTCGCCCGCGCTGCCGGCGAGACCGCGCCGCTCATTTTCACGGCCCTCTTCAGCCAGTTCTGGGCGAAATCGCTCAGCGAACCGACCGCATCGCTCTCGGTTCTCATCTTTAACTTCTCAACGGTCCCGTTCCCTCACCAGATTCAGATGGCTTGGACCGCGTCGCTCGTCCTCGTCGCCTTCGTGACACTCGCCAACATTCTGGCACAGTTGGTTTTCTCGAAAAAGTATTAGTCGAACCCGCGTCCGAACCGCTCTTATAATGATCAAATACATGAGTGAAGTGCCTATGACCAGTTCCGGAGTCCCTGTGACGGAAGATGCGGGAAGAGCGGATTTTCTCGCAGTGCGGGACTTCAACTTCTTCTACGGCAAAAAGCAGGCCCTGTTCGATATCACGATGGATATCCCCGAGAAGCAGGTGACGGCCTTCATCGGCCCGTCCGGATGCGGGAAATCCACGCTTCTCCGGAATTTCAACCGCATGAACGAACTGATCGAAGGGGTTCGGCACGAGGGCGAGATCCGGCTCATGGGCCAGAGCATTTTCGACCCGAAGATCGAGGTCATCGCCCTCCGGCGCGCCATCGGAATGGTCTTCCAAAAATCCAACCCGTTTCCCAAGAGCATCTACGAGAATGTCGTCTACGGCCTCCGCATCAGCGGGAAAAACTCGCGCGCCCTTCTCGACGAGACGGTCGAGCGCAGCCTGCGCGGCGCGGCGCTCTGGGA
>CAZSMN010000077.1:0-13204 GCA_964607615.1 uncultured Chthoniobacterales bacterium
GATGGCTTCGTTGCCGTTTTATTGAGCGTCCCCGTCATTGGAGACGCGCTTGTTGACGCGCAACCAGCAACTGTCGTGCCAAGATCTCAATCCCAAGTTGCCGTGTTGTTGGCACCCGTTCTGCTGGTTCACTAGGAGCCGATGAGAACTTCCACTTCCAGCTCTGAACCTTCTGCCTCCGCACTTTCGGGAAGCCTCGCCGGAAGGCTCTTCGTTCATGCTCTGGAGCGGGAGCACGAGGAGCTTCAGCGCCTTCGACCGGCGGTTCGTCTGCTCGCGGAGTGCTTTTCTCTCTGCCACGACCTGCAGTTTGAGAGAGGAAGTTCCTCGGCGGCCGTGTGCCCCTTTCCGCCCTTCGACGGCGCGGCATTGGAGGATTTGAGGAGAAGGGTCGATCGGTCCTTTTCCGGCTTGCTTCAACGTGTGGAGGAAATCCTTGCCGGTGAGATTCTGCTCGGTGCCCGCGAGGCCTCCCAGCTCGGATCCGCGCTGCAATCCCTCGGCTTTTTGCCGGCGTGGCGCACGAAGGTGGACGAGGGATCAGCTGACTCTCTGTCAGTGTTCACCTTTTTCAGTGACCTGATCGACCGCCTGTTGTCTGTGGGCTTCGGGGCGATGGATGGATTGCCGGTCTCCGGGCTGGCAGCTCCGATGGCGTCAGGATTTCATCTGGCGGAGGCCAAGGAAGCCGCCGGTCGGGAGCGGGCACTGATCGCCCGCATTTTCTCTGGAGAGGCAGTTACGGAAGCGATGCGCCATGAGCTGACGGAACTGATCTCACGCCAGGAGGCCGCGCTCGCCCACTGCGCCGCGCTGGCGCCCGATGCCCCGGGATGTCTTTCGGAAACTTCGCTTGCTCTCGAGCGTCACCGCAGGCTGGCCGTTTCACCTTCCGGCCCAAAGCCCGATGCCGCTCAAGCCCGTGAATGGTTCTCACTGGCCAGCGCGCGAATCGACGCCCTTCGCGAAGCGGAGGGCATTTTCATAGAAAAACTCGCCAGCGCGCTTGAAGAGGCGGCGAGCAGCGCAACGTCGCGCCTTGAGCAATCCCGCACGGCTTCGCTGGCTGAGCCGCCGACACAACCGGCGATACCACGGTTTGTGATCGTTGCCGGGGGACTGCCCGGCAAGCCGTCGAACGGAGAGGCGATGGCCCAATCGGCGTTTTTGGCCCGCCCGCTTTCCGAATTGCTCGCGGAGCATTGCCGCCGTCTCGACTCCGCCATTCTCGAGCTGGCCACGGCGCGTGAGGCCTTGGACGAACGGAAGCTGGTCGATCGCGCCAAGGGCCTGCTTATGCAGCACAAGAATCTCGGAGAGGACGCCGCCTACCGCCTGCTCCGCGAAGAAGCCATGCGGCGGTCGGTCAGGATCTCCGAGGTAGCTGCCTCTCTCATCCGGAGCGCTCCGCTCTGGAACCAGTGAGAAGGGTCCCAGCGATCCGAATCACGAAGAGATATTCTTTATTTCTGGCGTCCACCGTCTCAAATCGCTTAATGTGTGTCCATGTCTCTGTCTCCGCTGCCGAGCGACCCTGCCGCCTTGCCTGTCTGGGGAGCCGTTCTGGTGGGAGGTAAATCAGAACGGATGGGTCGGGACAAAGCGCGGCTGCTCATTGGTAGTGAGCTGTTGGGCGACCGGCAGCTCAGAATTCTCTCGAGCTGCTGTGAGAGATGGGCCGCCGTGGCAGGCGCACGACCCCAATGGCTTTCCGAGCGGGTTGATTGGGTGCGGGATGCAGAAGTTGGAGCGGGACCTGTCTCCGGAATCTTGGGAGCGTTGGAGTGGGCCAGAGCTGGAGGTGTCGCCGGACACGTGATGGTGCTAGCAGTGGACATGCCGCGAGTCTCGGGAGATCTCATGGCGTCCCTCCGGTCGGGCTTGAAAGCGGGCCGCGGCATCGTGGCTGCTGGCGATAGTGGCTATGAGCCCCTATGCGCCTGCTATCCGTTGGAGGCTCTCGATTTCCTGCGGCGCCAAGTGCAGAGCGGGCAGAATAAGCTGCAAACGATCCTCACTCTTCTGGTCGAGAACGGGCTGATGGCTGTCCGGGCGCTCTCTCCCTCGGAGCAGGTCGTTTTCTTTAATCTCAACACACCCGAGGATATCGCAAGGATCGAAGCATGACGGAGGAAGTCATTCTGACAGTGTCCTTTGCCCTCGCGGCTGTTCTTTATGCTGCCGTGGGGCATGGCGGGGCCTCGGCTTATCTGGCGGTCATGGCGTTGGCAGGACTTGCGCCCGGTGAGATGAGGGTTAACGCCCTTTTTCTGAATACGGCAGTTTCGCTGATTACCGCGATCGTGTTCTTACGGCACTTCCGATGGCGACTCTTCTGGCCATTCGCAATGACGTCCCTTCCGTTCGCCTGCCTGGGAGGAGGGATTGTCGTCCCTGATGGCATTTTCTACGCGCTCGTAGGGCTCGTCCTGATCGTCGCTGCGATCCGGCTTGTACTTCCTGAAAGCGAAGTTTCAACGCGGGCGGTCCCAATATATGCCGCTGGTTTCGCAGGAGTTTTTATTGGCCTGCTTTCAGGGATGGTAGGGGTCGGCGGTGGTATTTTCCTTACCCCGCTGCTCGTCTTGAGGGGATGGGCACGGCCAAAAGAAGCCGCGGCAGTTTCGGCCGTTTTTATTTTTTGTAACTCTCTTGCCGGATTGACCGGACTTTTGACTGCCGGCAACAGCCTTCTTCCCCATCATTCGTTTCCGGCGTGGGCTGCAGCCGCGATATGTGGTGGGTGGTTAGGAGCACAATGGGGGAGCAATCGTGCGCGTCCATTCTGGTTGCGGCCTACCCTCGCCGTGGTGCTTCTCGTGGCGGCTATCAAGTTTGCTGGGAGGGGCTTTTCGTGACATCCCAACCGTTTACGGTCGTTCCGGCGATTTCCGATACTTTTGGGAGAACGATCGACTACCTCCGTGTTTCGGTAACCGATCGCTGCAATGAGCGTTGCCTTTATTGCATGCCGGAGGGCTACAAGGGGTGGGCGCAAAAGAAGGATCATCTCACGTCCGAAGAAATCATCCGCAGCGTGGCGGCGGCTACGGAGCTGGGCTTCCGGAAGTTTCGGGTCACGGGTGGAGAGCCGCTCATCCGTCGGGATATCATCGAAATGCTGAGCGGAATCTGGGAATTGCCGGGCGTGCAGACGCTGGGGGTTTCGACGAATGCCACGCACCTCGCGGATTTGGCGCCCCGGCTCCGGCAGGCCGGCGTGCGCTCGTTGAATATCAGCCTGGATGCCTTGGATCCGGAGATCTACCACCGCATTACGGGCGGGCGGTTGGAGACGGTTTTGAAAGGTATCCACAAAGCTCACAAGCAGGGCTTTGAAGTGATCAAGCTGAACTGCGTGCTGCTTCGGAATCTCAACGAGTGCCAGTATTTTCCTCTTATCGAGTTCGCCGCACGTCTCGGGATGCCCCTGCGGTTCATCGAGCTGATGCCGGTCAGCACGGCGGGTGTGATGGACGATCCGCGATTTCTTTCCGTCCAGGAACTGCTGCGGCGCCTTTCCGCGATGGGGCATCTCACGGCGCGGGAAGACTTCCGGCCGGGACACGGTCCGGCGCGCTATTACGAGTTTGTCCACGACCGGTTGGAATCCCCCGCCATAATCGGCTTCATCGGAGCACTGACGACGACGCACTTTTGTGCGACGTGCAACAAGCTTCGGCTCACAGCAGATGGGAAGCTTCGGCCCTGCCTCGGGCGGCACGGGGAAATCGATCTCCGGGGAAGCCTCCGCGCCGGAGGGAATCCGGTCGACGCCTTCCGCGAGGCGGTGGCCAACAAGCCTGAGAACCATGAGTTTTTGCAGGATTACGAACCCGGACGGCCGATGACCGCCATCGGAGGGTAAAGATGAAGGTCCTCTATTTTGCCCAGGCCGCCTCGCTGACCGGGTGCCGCGAAGAGGAGTGGAACACACAAGGAATTCGCTCGCTGGACGACTTCTGGAGCGAGGCGATCCGCCGCCATCCCGGACTCGCCGCCCTCCGCGCGCAATGTCGTGTGGCGTCGGGACACCAGTATGTCGGGCACGGGGATTTGTTGGTGGAAAACGAGGAGGTGGCGGTCATCCCGCCGGTCTCGGGGGGATGATCATCGAAGTCCACATCGGGAAAGACCCCCTCCAAATGGAAGCCCGAACAGTACCGGGCTGTGGCGCGGTCGCGCGGTTTGACGGAATCGTAAGGGAATCGGAAAACGGCTGGCGGATCTCGGCGCTGGAGTATGAGGCCTATCAGCCGATGGCTGAGAGGGTGATCCGGGAAATTCTTGAAGAGTTGGGCGGTGAATTCCCTGTGGAATGGGTGCGGGTTCACCACCGCACGGGGATCGTTCCCGTCGGGGAGTCCGCGATCCTCCTTGAGGTCCATTCGCGTCACCGCGGCGAGGCGTTTGCTGTCCTTTCGAAATTCATGGACCGCCTGAAAAAGGATGCGCCGATTTGGAAAGTGCGGGCGGTGCCCTATGAGGAACCGGCGGCATCGATCACGACGTCGGAGAACATGCAACGCCGCTCGATGCCTCTCGGAATCGTGGAACTCTGGAAGGTGATCGACCGTTCGGTGTCGCCGCTGTCTGACGAAAACATCCTTGTTTCCCAAGCGGTCGGCCGGCGGCTCTCGCTCGAGGTTCTGGCTGCTGCGGATTTTCCCTCCTTTGATCACAGCGCGATGGACGGCTATGCCTTTGCGGCGGAGCAACCCGGGAAATGCCGCATCGTTGGCCCGGTCGCTGCCGGTGACGCTCCCGCCTTCGAACTCCATCCCGGCGAGGCGGCCCGCATCCTCACGGGGGCGCTGATCCCACATGGCACTTTTGCGATTGCCCGGCAGGAGGACTGCGTAACCGAAGGCGGGCGGGTTTATCTGAAGGACGGCTTCGCGCTACAGTCCGCTTCGCATATCCGCCGCCGGGGAGCGATCGTCCGCGCTGGACAGACGGTGATGGCCGCGGGGCAGGAATTGTCGGCGGGTGCCGTGGCCATGCTGGTCGCGTGTGGCATGAGGAGCGTCAGCGTTCATCGGCAACCGCGGGTCACCCATTTGTCAACGGGATCGGAGTTGCTTGAAGCCGGCGAGGAGTTGATCCCGGGAAAAATTCCCGACAGCAACGGACCCATGATGACGGCCTTACTGGCTGGGCGGGGGCTTATTGTTCAACGCCATCGCCTCGCCGATGAACTGGCGGCGCTGGTGGAGAGCGTGAGAAATTTTCCCGGAGATCTTCTTCTGATTTCCGGTGGCTCCGGGCCGGGAGATCGCGACAACACACCGGCGGCACTGGAGGCCGGCGGATTCACGATTCACAGCCGGCGGGTTAACAGCCGCCCCGGCCGGCCGCTTCTATTTGCCACACGCGGCTCACAGGTGGCTTTCGGACTGCCCGGCAATCCCCTGTCGCACTGGGTTTGCTACCAGGCCTTTGTCCGCCGGGCACTGGACCGGCTCGAGGGTCGCCCGCCTGTGGAGCTTGTCGAAACGGTTTGCCCGGAGTGGTCAGGCCCGGAGGAATCGGGGGGGGCGACATGGACGCCGGCCTTCCTCAAAATCACGGATGGCCGCGCCGTGGCGACCGCGCTGCCGTGGCTGCATTCCGGCGATCTTTCCCCGCTCTCTTCTGCGAATGCACTTCTTCTCGACGGGCCGGATCCCGCCACGCAACGTGTCCGCACACTTCTTCTATGAGCACGTTCAGTCACCTTGATGCCGCCGGCGAGGCCCGGATGGTCGATGTCGGAGCCAAGCCGGTCCAGGTGCGCACGGCCTCCGCGGCGGGGTATCTGCTTTGCCAGCCGGCTACGATTGCCCTTCTGCGGCAGCAGGCGTTGCCCAAGGGCGATGTGCTTGCCGTTGCCCGGATCGCCGCGATCCAGGCCGCCAAGCGGACCGATGAGCTGATTCCTCTCTGCCACAGCCTCCCGCTCGATCGGGTGATCGTCGACTTTCAGGTGCAGGATGACCGGATCGGAATTTCCGCCAACGTCCGGACGAGTGCGAAAACCGGCGTCGAAATGGAAGCGCTCACCGCGGTGTCTGTCGCCGCGCTCACCCTCTACGACATGATGAAGGCTGCCGATAAGACGATGAGGATCGAAGGCCTTTGCGTAACGGCGAAGCACAAGGAATGAAGATCGGACGCATCACCCTGAGCGATCGTGCGAGCGCCGGCGTTTACGAGGATCTGAGCGGCCCCGAGATCGAGCGCGTCGTGCGGGAGTGCCTTGACCCCGGGGCTGGCTTTGTCGTCCGCCTGCTGCCGGACGAACGACCGCTTATCGAAGCTGCCCTGCGGGAACTCTGCGACGGCGAGTGCTGCGATCTGGTGATCACGACCGGAGGCACGGGACCGTCTTCCCGCGATGTGACGCCGGAAGCAACGCGAGCAGTCTTGGATCGCGAATTTCCTGGGTTTGGCGAAGCCATGAGGTCAGTAAGTTTTCCCAGAGTGCCGACGGCCATTCTCTCGCGCTCTACAGCTGGCACGCGAGGAAGAACAGTAATAATCAACCTCCCAGGCAATCCCCAGGCAATCGCAGAGTGCCTTGTCCCGCTAGTACCTGCCGTCAAGGAAGCGATCAAACATCTCACGCCGGAACCCTCCTGAATGACCGCTTTGGAAAAAGCCCGTTCACCGTCGACTTCGAATAGGGTTCCCCGCTAAAGCGCGTGGGTAAGGCGAACTGACCTGGTGGGGACTTTAAGCCTCCAGAACCTGTAGCGCCTATCGCGGCAGGCATTCGGGGGGCAATCGAACTTTAGGCCGGACGGAAGAACCCGGGGGCGAAAGGTAGAGAGGTTGAGAGGTTTGGGAGATGGATGCCAATAACCCGATCGGGACGGTCCTCGGGATTTACAGTCTCACCCCACGCTGATTCCAGCAACCGTTCAGCTGCTGGCGGTTTTTTGCGCTGCGAATCCATCCCCAAACGCACCGACATCAGCCGACAACTTCTGCCACCTCTCTCCACAGCGGAAGCGCTCGTAAGGGACGTTGGAAACGGTAAACATCGCGCAAATAACTCATCATTAGCACCCTATGGCAAAAATGTCATCAGGTTGTTAAACTGTCTACAACATGAGGATATTATGACGGCCGCTGACTGCGATTTCTATGGCCCGTTTCACCTGATGCTGTCCTTTGACCTCCGAAAAGTCGATCTCGTCCGGCCCGCGCGCCGCCAAGCGTTCCGCCGCATTGCCGGGAACCGGCAAAAGCTCGCGCTGCTTGGCAAGAAACTCATAGGCCTCGCGCAAATTGCTCACGCCATAGACATCGATCCCCTCAACGATAGCCGCCTCGGGCGCATTGGCCGCAGGAAGGATCACCGCCTTCCGGCCATTTCGTTTCGCCGCGATCGCGATCGGCAGCGCCCCCTTGATGGGACGGATCTCCCCGGTCAGGGCCAGTTCGCCCGCGACCACACAGCGCTCGAACCTCGGGAGATTCGCATGCTGTGCAGCCGCCACCATTCCCAGAGCAATCGGTAGATCAAAGCTCGGCCCTTCCTTTTTGATATCCGCCGGAGCAAGGTTGATCGTCGTCCGCTCGCGGGGCCACCGGAACCCGCTGTTGGCAATCGCCGTCGTCACGCGATCCTTGCTCTCCTTCACCGCGGTATCAGGCAAACCTACCACGATAATTTTCGGGTCCCCTGAACCGGTGTTGACCTCGATCTCAACCTCAAGGCCTTCGACTCCCTGGATGGCGGCGGAAAAGACGCGCGTAAGCATCGAGGCGCGGATTATAGAGCGCAGCGCGCTTCTGTCGATCCCGCCGCGCTAGATTTCCTGCGATCCGCTTACCCGTCGCGTGGATGATATATAACGACCTGATTGGGGCTACCGCATCTCTGCGGCAGCGAAACAAACCGTGGATCTTTGGTTTCGAGGTGTCCCAATCGCGGGGTCGGGTCAATGAGGCCTAAGCCCCCATCCTCGACTCAAAATAAAATGTGCCTGAGATTAATGACTCGTCGATTCAGCCTCGTTTTTCCGCTCAGGGAAAATCACAGAAAGAATCGTCGCGATAAGCAGGATTCCCAGAACGACGACCAATGAGACAAAGGGATCGATCTTGATCGACTTCAAACCTTCCATACCAATGATACCCAAATACGGAGGCAGGCTCAGCAGGAGCAACTTCACCCCGACAAAGCTCAAAATGAGAATCAATGCCGGCTTCAAGTAACGGAACTTTAGAATCAATGCTGCCAGGCAGAAGTAGAGGGCACGCAGCCCCAGAATCGCAAAGATGTTGCTTGTAAAAACAATAAACGGGTCGGGCGTAATGGCGAAAATCGCAGGGATGGAGTCCACCGCGAAAACGAGATCTGTGATCTCGACCATGATGAGCGCCAGAAACAACGGTGTAATCGCGGCCTTCGTCCGGAGCGTCCCGGCAGGAGGAGGGTCCATGACTTCCCGGCCCGTCGCCGGGTCTTTACTGTAGGTGGGGGCCACGCTACGGCGCGTGAAAAACTTTTGGCCGTCATAAAATGGCGTCACATCGACGAATCGCTTGACCAATCTGACTACGGGATTTTGTGACGGGTCACTGTGGCCCTGAACAAGCGCCATTTTCAGCGAGGTCAGCAACAAAAACAGACCGAAGATGATGAGGATCCACTGATACTTCATGATCAGCTCCCCACCCACGGCGATCATCGCACCGCGCATGACCAGAGCACCGATAATGCCCCAAAACAGCACGCGGTGTTGGTATTTCGCCGGCACGGCAAAGAAGCTGAAGATCATCGCGATGACAAAAATGTTATCCATCGCAAGCGACTTCTCGACGACATATCCCGTGAGATACTGCACGGCTGCGGTCCACCCCATCACCTCGCCGTAGATGATCAGGGGTGCCGTTGAATCCGTCGCCGCCAGGGGATTGAACATCCGCGTCGAGACTCCGAGCCCAAGCCAGTGGTTCTCGTAGGCCAGATACACGAAACCCGTGAACGCGACCCCGAGACTCAGCCAGATGGCGCTCCAGAAAACAGCCTCCTTCATGCCGACCTCATGCGCCTCCCGGTGAAAAACCCCGAGATCAAGCGCCAGGAAGAGAATCACCATTCCGATGAACAACGTGTAGGCGACCCATACGAGATCCCCGGACGAAACAGCGGGATTGGGGGTAGCAGCGGCAGCGAGTAGGTTAGGTATCATTTGGGTTGGTGATTACGTAAAGTTACCTCGAATTGTCAGAAAACTGTCTTCCCAGCGCTTGAGATATATTTCAGGCGCTCAAGACGCAGGGAGGAGTAGTTATTACAGCTTTGACGATTTGCAAACGAAAGCGATTGGAAATGTGCGTTTTTTGTTACAGCAATCCCGCTGCCTGCACATCACACCAACTATCCCGAGAATAACCATCTGAACGCCAGGGTGATGAGCAACAAGTCGCCCGCCACAATGTGCTACAAGGCGTCGGGCAGCTCACGCTTCGAAACTTTTTTTGGCGAAGGCCTTGGCGCATTTACCAAGCGCCTCATCCGATTGTTGCGTAGATCCTAACCGGGCAAATGCTTGCCCTCGCGGCGAGCACGCACGAACTCCCAAACAACCGGCAGGACTGACACAATGATTATGCCAAGGATCACAAGCTTCATGTTCTTTTGGACAATCTCGAGGCCACCAAAGAAATACCCTGCTCCGACAAAAATCCCGACCCACAGCAGAGCCCCTACCACGTTATAGAAAGCAAACCGGGAGTAAGTCATCCGTCCTGCACCGACAGCGAACGGGGCGAAGGTTCTGACAATAGGAACAAACCGCGCAAGCACGATGGCACGTCCGCCGTATTTTTCGCAGAACTCGTGGGCTCGCAGCAGGTGAGCTTTGTTGAAGAACCTGCTTGATTCGTTGTGGAAGACTTTCGGCCCAGCCCACTTTCCTATGGCGTAGTTGACAGCATCACCAAGAATTGCTGCGACCAGTAGCAGCGGAGCAATCAGCCAGAAGTCCATCCATCCTCTGGCCGCGAGCGCCCCCACGGCAAAAAGCAGGGAGTCACCTGGCAGGAAAGGCGTCACGACAAGGCCTGTTTCGCAAAAGATGATCATAAACAACAGAAGGTAAATCCACCCGTGAAAGTTGGTGATGAACCATTCGAGGTGCTTTTCTGCGTGGAACAAGAAATCGACGAACTCAGCCATGACGGTGGTAGCGTAGTGCTCACATAGGGGCATGGCAATACAGCTCGGAGCTGACGGCGTGGTGCCGGCGGGTTTCAAGCTCCTTGCGATTTGTATTCAATCCCGCGCGGCTTGCAGGCAAAAGAAATCATGCACCGGTTCCTGCTGCTCCTGCTATGCCTTCCGCTCCAGACGGCTTTCGCTGCGTTGGATTGGGAGACCGCCTTCCATGAGCTGCGGCCCGGACCGGAGGAAAAGTCCGCCACCGTCAGCTATCCGTTCAAGAACACCGGCAGCGAAACCGTGACCATCACCGGCATGCAGGCCTCGTGCGGATGCACCGCCGCCAAGGCCGAACCAAAGGTGGTGCCGCCCGGAGGCCAGGGGGCCGTGAAGGTTTGCTTCACCTTCGGCAACCGCAAAGGCGAGCAGGTCAAAATGGTGATCGTGAAAACCTCGGACCATCTCACGCAAAAGCTCCTTCTGCGTGTGTTCCTCGACCGATGAAGCAGGGCGGCACGATCCTACCGGTTCTCCGCCGGGACCTGCTGGTCATCGTCGTGGCTTTCGCGGCCTCCCTGCTACTCGGTTGGGCCATCAACATTCTGCGCCCCATGCCCGTGGCCTTCCCTTATCAGAGCCGCGAGACGCGCGCGCTGCAGGGACTCGAACGCACGGAAAAAGAGCCTCCGGAGCTTCCTCTCGAAGCTGTACAGAACGCCGTGGGATCGGCGGTCTTCATCGACGCACGCGAACCCTTTTTCTTTGAGGAGGGCCATCTTCCAGAGGCCGTGAATTTCCCGGTTTCGGCCATCATCGAACGAAGGCTGCCATCCCTGCCGGCTGACCGGAAACAACGCCTCATCGTCTACTGCTCCGGAGGGGATTGTGAGGATAGCCGGATCATCGCCCGCGCCCTGAGCGCCCTCGGATTTGAAAACGTCTTCGTGTTTCGCGGCGGATGGGAGGAATGGGTGGAGGAGAGACCGTGATCGCGCGGCTCGCTCTGGCCGGCCTCCTGATTCTCGCCGGCACCCTCAAGCTCCCCGATCCGCTCGGCTTTGCTGACGGGCTCGCCGCCTTCCGCCTCCTGCCGGCCTGGGCGATCGCGCCACTGGCTGCCGGGATTCCGATTTTTGAAATCCTGACCGGCGTGTGGCTTATCAGCCGCAGATTCCGCACAGCCGGCGCCCTGGCCTCCTGCGGATTGACGGCCGCCTTTGTTGTTTTCTACGGCTGGGCCTTTCTTAACGGGCGGGATGTCACCTGCTCCTGTTTCGGAAATCTTGAGTTGTTCCAGGTCTCGACCACCACCGGACTGCTCCGGGCCGCGCTGCTTCTGGCCTTGGCCGCCTGGGTCGCTGCAAGGGCGTATTTCCCGCCCGCGAACTCAGCGAACCAGCCTTCTTCTGGAACCGGGAAAGGTTGCCATTAATCGCAAACTTCGCACTTTGTGCGATTATTTGGGTTTGAACGACTCCTCCACGTATAATTCCGTTGACCTTGCGGGTGAAAAGTGGGTAAAAGTGGGGCGTTGTGGCAGATTCTGTCACTCAGGCCCTGAATGCAATGTCTCCGGAATCACCAACACCGCTCTACTCGGGCACGTATCCGCGCTCCATGGACGCGAAGAAGCGTGTTTCGATTCCGTCGGCATGGGCTGGAGCAGAGGAATCGACCTTTCATGTGATTCCCCACCCGACGGAGGGCTACCTGATGGTCATGCCTCCGGTGGAATTCGACCGCTGGGAGCAGCGGATTCAGGCATCGAATGCCTCCCCGGCCGACAAGCGTCGCGCCGTGCGCAAATTTTACAGCGATGCCCATGCCGTGACGACCGACAAGCAGGGGCGGATCCTTCTTCCGGAGGGCCACTGCAACCGGGCCACCCTCAAAAGCGAGGTGGTCTTCGTTGGGGCTGGCAGCCGTTTTGAGATCTGGGCCAAGGAACGCTACGAAGCCGTCGAGGCTGAAGATAACGCCGTCTACATGCAGGTCGCCGGCGAGATCGGACTCTGATTTTTTCCAATGAAAACGAAAGGCACCGCCAGATGAGGAGGGCAGGCTGATGGCAAAGGGCGGCCGCTCGTTCTTTTTCGGGTTCAACCCCGGAAAAGTGTCCGACAGCAAAACGCCCGGCCTCGCTTCCATCAAAATCCGGCCTCGGAACGCTTATGAACTTCTTGGATTACGAAGACCTCCCGGGACTAACCTTGGAAAAAGCTGACAACACTCCGCGCGGCTACCACGTCCCCGTCCTGGTGGATGAAGTGGTAGCTCTGTTGCGTCCGGCACCGGGGATGCTTTTTCTCGACGGAACGGTCGGAGGAGGCGGGCACAGCGAGCGTCTGCTCGAGCATGGGGCAGAGGTGATCGGCCTTGACCAGGACACCGACGCTCTGGCCGAGGCCGGGCGCAAGCTGGCCCGCTTTGGCGACCGCATCCGCCTCGTGGAGTCCAACTTCCGCGAGGCCGCGCGCGTGCTTGAGGAACTCGGTGAGCGCCGCGGGCTTGGCGGCGCACTTCTCGACGTCGGGGTGTCCTCCCACCAACTCGACGAGGCCTCACGCGGCTTCGCTCTGATGAAAGACGGCCCGCTCGACATGCGAATGAGCCAGCGGGCCGGAAAATCCGCGGCGGATCTCGTCAACACGCTGCCAGTGGCCGAGCTCGTGCGCATCTTCCGCGAGTTCGGTGAAGAACCCCGCGCAGCGCAGGTCGCCTCGCGCATCGCCGCGCTTCGCACCGAACACCCGTTCGAGACCACCTTCGACCTCGCGGCAGCCGTCTCATCGGTGATTCCGAAAACCAGCGGCCGGCATCCCGCCACCCGCGTGTTTCAGGCTCTCCGCATCGCGGTGAATGACGAGCTCGGAGCACTCCGCGACGGTCTTAAGGAAATCCCGGCCCTGCTCGCCCCGGGCGCGCGGTTCGGCATCATCACGTTCCACTCGCTCGAGGACCGCATCGTGAAGCACTTCTTCCGCGATCGCAGTCAGGAGTGGATCGACCGCCCCGAATGGCCCGAGCCGCGCCGCAATCCGGACCGCC
>CAZSMN010000078.1:0-13126 GCA_964607615.1 uncultured Chthoniobacterales bacterium
CGAGATATCACGATATCTTTATAAGTCAAATGGCGTCAATCGTGAAATGGCTCCGTATTCTGGGCGATCCGACCCGGCTGCGCATGCTCCAGCTCCTCCGCGAAGAGGAACTGACCGTGGCGGAACTGCAGGAGATCCTCGGCATGGGCCAATCGCGCATTTCCTCCGGCCTCGGCCAGCTCAAGCGGGCGGGCCTCGCGAGCGACCGGCGGGTGGGCAAGAACATCTTCTACTCGGCCCACGAGGCGATCCCGGAGACAGTCTGCCGGCTGGTCGAGGAGGCGCGCGACGAGATGCCGGAGACGGCCCACGACCAGGCCGCCCTCGCTCTCGCCCTGCGGAAACGAAAAAACCGGGCGGAGGAGTATTTCAACCGCCTTGCGGGACGTTTCGGCCGGACCTACGTGCCCGGCCGCTCGTGGCAGGCCCTGTCGCACGCGCTGTTGCGGCTGCTCCCGCCGATGGTCATCGCGGATCTGGGCGCGGGCGAAGGCACTCTCTCGCAACTGATGGCCAAAAACGCCCGCCGGGTCATCGCGGTCGATATCTCCGGGAAGATGGTGGAATTCGGAGCCGCCCTCGCCCGTGAGCATGGTTTCAAAAACGTGGAATACCGTCTCGGCGACATCGAGAACCCGCCGATCGCACCGGACTCGGTCGATCTGGCCCTCTTCAGCCAGGCGCTCCACCATTCCTCCAGTCCGCAGCGGGCACTGGAGGCCGCTCACCGGATCCTCAAGCCGGGCGGGCGCGTTGTCATCCTTGACCTCGCAAGCCACACGTTCGAGCAGGCCCGCGAGCTCTACGCGCATGTCTGGCTGGGTTTCTCCGAAGTCGATCTGACGCGCATGCTGAAAAGGGCGGGCTTTTCAAAAATCGAGACGGCAATCGTTTCCCGTGAGAGCGAGCCTCCGAACTTCCAGACCCTTCTGGCCACGGCCTCGAAATAGGATTTGTTTTGCCGGCGGCGCGCTGCACGGCTAACGATCTCCACGGTCCATGTATCCGACCCCGTTCCAGAAAAAAATCCTTTGGCTGGCAATCACGGCGCTTTCGTTTGTCGCGATCGGTTGGGTCGTGGCCACGGTCGGCGGCATCGTCTTTGGAGCGATCTCGTTCCTTCAGCCGGTTCTCATCCCTGTGGCTGTTGCAGCGATTCTGGCCTTTCTTCTCGAGCCGGTCGTGGGATGGCTGATGCGCTTCCGGCTCTCGCGCCTCTGGAGCATCATCGCCGTCTACTTTGCAGCGGCAGCCTTGTTTGTCGGAATCCTCGTCTGGGTCGTGCCGTCCGCCTACCGGCAGGGCAGCACTCTGATCGTGAGTTTTCCGTCCTACACGCAGAAAGCCCAGGATCTGGCTGCCCGCACGATGAGCAGCGTGGACAAGATGTTCCAAGAGATTCCTCTCCTGAAAAACGCCACGCATCCCGGGGAAGAGGCACCGGACCAGTTCACGGCGATTGCCTCCAAGACCATCAATGACAGCCTTGCCTGGCTCCAGCAGAAGCTCCCGGACCTTGCGGTGGAATCCGGAAAATTTCTCCAACGCAGCGTGGGCGGATTCCTCGGTGTGTTCGGCATCCTGCTGAGCATGATCCTTGTTCCGATTTTCCTGTTTTTCTTCCTGAAGGAGAGTCAGGCCATCCGCCAGAACTGGGCAAACTACCTCCCGCTCCGGGCGTCTCCCCTCAAGAGCGAGATCGTGGCTCTTCTCAGCGAGATCAATGCCTACCTCATCTCATTCTTCCGCGGTCAGTTGATCGTGAGCATGATCGACGGGGCGATGATCGCTGCCGCACTTCTGGTCCTGAGGCTGGAATTCGCGGTCCTGATCGGCCTCATGGTTGCGATTCTGGGGCTCGTTCCCTATCTGGGCATGATGATTTGCTGGATTCCCGCGGTGATCATCGCGGCCGCGCAGTTCGGTGACTGGACGCATCCCTTCTGGGTAACCGTCATCTTCATCGTGGCGAACCAGATCGACGGGATTTTCATTGCGCCGAAGATTGTCGGTGAGTCCGTCGGACTCCACCCGCTCACGGTGATTCTCTCGGTCCTCGCATGGAGCCTTGTGCTGGGCGGACTGCTCGGCGCCCTGCTGGCGGTGCCCCTCACCGCAACGCTGAAAGTGCTCCTGAAGCGCTATTTCTGGGACCGGCCGGGCACGACGCTCGGCGCAGCGGCAGACCCGCCACCGGCGACTTCGTAGGCCACGCGGCGCGACTGGAGCCAGCGCACGCCGAACATGTCGGTTGTCGCACGGATCGCGCGATTGCCCAGGCCGTATTTGCTCACGCCGAACTGGCGCGGACGGTGATTGACGGGAATCTCCACAATCCGGTAACCGGCATTCTTCACCAGAGCCGGAATGAAGCGGTGCACGCCCTTGAAGGGCACCAGGACCGAGGCGCACTCGCGCCGCATGGCCTTGAGCGTGCAGCCGGTATCCCGGATCCCATCGCCGACAAACCGGCTGCGGATAAAATTCGCCACCCGGCTTGTGATGCGCTTCGTCACCGTGTCGCGACGACGCGCGCGATAGCCGCAGACGAGATCCGCACCGCCATCGATCGCGTCGAGGAGACGCGGGATATCCGCGGGATCGTTCTGCAGATCACCGTCGAGAAGGACGATCACGTCGCCCGTCGCCGCCGCCATCCCGGCCAGCATGGCCGCGCTCTGGCCCGCATTTTTTACGAAGGAAAGAAGCCTCACACGGGAGTCGGCGGCAATGTGTCCGGCCGTGCCATCCGTCGAGCCGTCATCCACGAAGATAAGCTCAAAATCCCGCGCGCCCATGGCTGCGTTGATTTCCTTCTGCAAAATCGGCACGTTCTCCGCCTCGTTGAAAAGCGGGATCACAATCGAAAGCGCCGCCCGTTTCACAGCGGCAGGGTCTGGTAATTGAGACATAGAAAAATGGTCAGTTTGCGTCCGCCCGGAAGAACGATCCGGCTGAGCGGGGCGACATTCTCGAAGGCTGCCTCAATGGTCTGCGGCAGATCGGCCCCAAGGTAAAGGGCATTGCGTCCCATGAAGGGATTCACACCTTTCTGCTCGGTGAAATATTCATCGGCCACCACCGTGCTCTCCACGAAGTCGGCATACGACGGCCAGATGGCGAACTGGCTGGAAAAATCTGGCGACTCGGGCACGAAAACCGGCGGGTATTGCTCCTTCTCCCTCGAGCCCAGGTGATAACCCGTCACGGAGGCCAGATCCGGATCTTCGGCAATCAGAAAACCAGGGGCATCCGCGGCCGGCATATCCCGGAGAGCCGCGCGGAGCTGCGCGGCAACAGGCTCCCACTGGGAGCGTTCGCGGCCGGCGGCGAAAACGTCCGCCCCCATCGACCCGATGGCAGCCAGCAAAAAGATGATTCCGGCGAGCCGGCCCCATTGCGCCCGGACAGCGCCGGAAGCGAGAAAAACAATCGCCGGAACGGTGGCAAGAAACGCGGCGGCCGGCATCGCCTCGCCGCGTGCCGCTCCATAGACCCACCAGACCCACGGCACCACCATCGCCGCCGCTAGGAATCTCGCCCGGCTGTGCCGCCGGGCATCCAACAGCAACGCGAGACCGCCGGCCAGAAGCACAGGCGCACCGACGCGGCCGACTCCTCCTCCCACAAGCGCCCCGGGGAGTTTGCTCCACTCGAATTCCCACGCCGACCTCAGTGTGCCTCCCGCAACCGGCACCCACTCGAGGGCAGCATTCCAGCGGAGGGAAGGCCAAAGCGCGCAGGCGCAGGCGAGTGCCACCCAGGCCAGGCCGGCGGCATTCCCTTTGGTCCGCCGGCGAGGCACAACGAGCGTCGCCACGATCAAACCCGCGGCGACCAACACGACCTCGTAGCGGAAGAACAATCCCAGCCCGAACGCGACGCCCGCCCAGAACCAGAACGAGCCCCGGCCGGCCCAGGCGCGGCGCACCGCCCACGTGCCAGCCAGCGTGAAAAACACCGCGGGCATCAGCGGACCGAGCGTTACCGCGGCCATGTTGAACTGCGGCAGAGCGTTCACCGCCACCACCGCCCACGCCGCACCCTGATCGTCAAAAACCTCCTTTGCCAGCAACCACACGAAAACACCCGCCCCCAGCGCAAAGAGCGGCCAAAGGAGTCTGGCGAGCAGCAGATCAGGAACGCCTCCGGCCATGGCCAGCGCGTTCAACACGGCAGCTGTTCCTGCCGGACCGTCGAAGAAAGCCGGCGCCATGTGCGATGCGCAAAGCCGGTAATAGGCCTCCTGCGCCGCCACAGGATGCACAAAAACCCACGCCGCGCGGAGAGCCGCCAGCACAGGGAGAAAAACGAAGAGGATCGTCCTGTTCATGACCCCAGCAGCGCCGGATGCGCCGCCCTCACCTTCGGTAGAATTTTTCCGCCCCACCGCGCCCAAAGCCAGCCGAGCGCGGCAACGACCAGCAGGCTCAGCCCCGCGCCGATCAGGCACGAGACCAGCACGTCCAGCGGCCAGTGCGACCCCACATAGATCCGGCTGTAGGAAACCAGTGCCGCCGGGAAGAAAGCAAGCCACCCCCACCGGCGGTAGAAAAGGGCCACCACCATCGCGAGGGCGAAGTTGTTTGCCGCGTGGCCCGACGGAAACGAGTTCCCGTGCGGCGGCAGGATGCCCGGCTTCGCATACTCGATGCGGAGTGGTTTGAAGAGCGCCAGCACCCGTGGCTTGGCCTTTTCAAGGTCCAAGGTCCGGGCCCCTTCGAGCACTTCGTGGGGACGCGGACGACCGACGATTTCCTTCAGGGAATCCACAACGATCCCATCGGTCACGCCGATCGAAAGCCCGGCCGCCAGCAGCATCGCCCGCGCTCGGAATCCGCCTTTCACCAGGATGGCCACACCGCCAAGCACGAGGAACGGCCACCAGAAATCCCAGCTCGATGCCACCGCCATCACCCGGTCCAGCCATGGCACGGCCCAAGAGTAATTGATCAGAAAAAAAACGTGCTGATCCATCCCGTGTTACTCCCGCCAGCGGCAGGCATTCGGCGCCGGAAGTCCGATCTGGTCAAGGATGCGCCACACGACCGTGTCGGCCAGTTCCTCAAACGTCCCCGGCCTCGTGTAGAACGACGGCATGGCCGGGAGCAGGATCGCCCCCGCCTCGATCACTGCGACCGCATTTCGGGCGTGGATGAGGTTCCACGGGGTCTCGCGAGGCACGAGGATCAGCTTCCTCCGCTCCTTCAAAAAAACATCCGCCGCGCGGAGCGTGAGCGATTCGCTCGTGCCGTGCGCGATGCGCGCCATCGTTCCCATCGAGCACGGCACGACGACCATGGCATCAAAAAGCGCCGACCCGCTCGCAAACGGCGCGTTCATGCTTTTGTCGGAATGCTCAATGACGTTGGCCGGCAGCTTCAGCTCGCCAATCTCCTCGTGCACCACCTGCTTGGCATAGGCCGTGAGGATGAGATGGATCTCATGCTCCGGGCCCGAAAGATAATGCAGCATTCGCTGCAAATAGATCGCTCCGCTGGCACCGGTGGCGGCGAGGACGAGTCTCATAGGAGCTTGCGTTCCTGAAGCGCTCCGCGGATCTGCGCCGTGCGTGCGAGTGCGTCGGCGTAAATCGCCATATTTTCAGCGACCGGCTCCGCGCGGGTATCCTCCTTCACGGCCACGAGACGGCGCGAGATGGCCGCGAGATCTTTCGAGCCTTCAGCGATCCACCCCGCCTGCAAAGCCGCACCCAGCCCGGCCCCTTCGCCGCTTGCGAGACAAACGACCGGCACACCGAAAACATCCGCGCAGATCTGCCGCCATGCCCGGCTGTTGCTCCCGCCGCCCGTGAGGCGGATCTCCGACGGCTCGACGCCGAGCTCGCGGAATCTCCCGAGCCCGTAGCCAAGCCCGAGCGTCACGCCCTCGACCACCGAACGCAGGAGGTGCGCCGGAGAAAAATTCGACATCGTCAGACCGTGAAAAACCCCGGTTCCCGTCGGAAGGTTCGGCGTGCGCTCGCCGGTCAGATACGGCAGCAGAAGGAGCCCGCCGGCACCGGCCGGAACGGATTCCAGCTGGCGGTCAAACTCCGGAAATCCCCAGCCGAACATGTTGCGGACATGCTCCGAGACCAGTGTCAGGTTCATCGTGCACACCAGCGGCAGCCAGTGGTCCGTGCTGTCGCAGAATCCCGCCACCTCGCCCTTGGCATCCGCCACGGGCTTGCCGGAGAAGGCATAGAGCGTGCCGGATGTTCCGAGGCTCGCGGTGACCACACCGGGCTCGGTATTTCCGGTTCCGATCGCGCCCATCATATTGTCGCCGCCGCCCGAGGCGATGACCACATTTGCACCAAGCCCCCAGCGGGCGGCGAGATCTCCGCGCAACACACCGGCCGCCTTGGTCGATGACTGGAGCGGCGGCAGCTTCTCCGCAAGATCCGGTGCCACAAAATCCACCACGTCCCCTGCCCACTCGCGCGTCACAATATTCATCAGCGCTGTTCCCGAGGCGTCGCCGAACTCCATCGACGCCGTCCCGGTGAGCCAGAGATTCAAGTAATCATGCGGCAGAAGGACCGTCCGAGTCCGCGCCCAGTTGGCCGGCTCGTTCTGGCGCAGCCACAGGATCTTGGGGGCCGTGAACCCCGGCAGCATCGCATTCCCCGTGCGGCGGATTACCTCCGCCGTCCCGCCGAAGTGCGCCGTGATCTCATCGCACTGCGCGGTCGTCGACGTGTCGCACCACAGCTTCGCCGGCCGGACGACCGCACCGGCCGCATCCAGTACCACCAGCCCGTGCTGCTGTCCGGAGACTCCGATGCCCGCGACCTCGCCGCGACGGGCTCCGAGTTTATCCAAAACCTGCCCGACCGTCGCATCCGCCGCCGCCACCCAATCCGACGGCTCCTGCTCCATCGCTCCTGCCGGGAGTCCTGGCACAAAACCATACGCCTGCTGCGCCGAGGCCAGCACGTCACCGGTCTCCCAGTCCACAGCGATGGTCTTCGTGCTCTGGGTGCCGCAGTCGATTCCGAGGAAAATCATGCCCGGCATCCTACGCCCGCACCACACCTTCAGCCAAGAACTCTCGGCACCTCGACCGCGGAACTCAGGCGTCTTGCATGTCACGCCCGACAACCAGATCGGCAAACGTTTCCGCCGACCGCAACAAAGCCGGAGGATTTCGTCAGACCTCGTTGATCCTGAAACCTCTCGCTCTCAGAATCTTCCCGGGAAGAGGGCTTGGATCCGCCGGCGTTCCCGGTAGCAGATCAGGCCGAGGAAGAGAATCGCCGCAATAACCGCCGAGGGTTCAGGAACAGCGGTGATGGTGAAGGTGGTGCTCCCGGAATCCCATGCGGAGGTAAACCCGTTAGTGAATTCAAACAAGCTAGGGTTGCTGATGCTGGAGGACAGATCCGTTTTGAAGGTGAGGACGTTTCCTGCGAGGAAATTTGAGACCGTGAGCTTGAACCCGCCGCCTGTATAAGTGCCAAAGCTTAACGTGCCTGTGCCGGTCGTGCCGAAATCGATAAGAGATCCGGACGTCAGCGTCAGCGACCCAAACGTCTCGCTGACTCCGGTTCCACGGAAAATCCGGCCTCCGTCGAGGCTGATTGCGGCGGTATCGGAGACGGCGCCGGCAGCCGTCACTTCCAGTGTGGCATCAGTGGCCACGGCGATGCCGGTGGTTGATCCCAGCGCGTTGGCACCCGCCGCTTTGAGAGTGCCCGCTAGGACGGTCGTCGTGCCGCTGTAACCGTTGCTTCCGGAGAGGGAGAGCGTTCCGGCTCCCAACTTCTGGAGGCTACCGGATCCGGCAGCGGTATTACCGGAAATGGTCAACGTGGCATCCGCGTTACTTACGTCGAAACGTGCTGTCTGGCTGCCGTTGATGGTGAAGTTCCGATCCGATGTGGAATTTCCACCCGTGTAACGGAGCGTGCCGCCATCGAAGACGAGGTTCGATGCATCGCCGGTCGCCATGCCGATCGACGAGTTGACACCGAAGACCGCGGCGACTCCGGTGCCGGTTGCAATATTGCTGCTGGTATTGATCGTTATCTGGGTCGGGCTGTCGATCGAGACGATGGAGGCCCCGGCGGGAAGAGTGGCGGCGGAGAACGTCATTCCCTCGCTCAGTCCTGTTGTGTCGTCCACGGTCACGACATTACTGCTCGCGGTCGTAGTGACCGTGCGCGCCAGGCCGGCCGTTCCAAACGATGCGACCTCGAGAACTCCGCCCGAGAGGGTTGTCACGCCGGTGTAGGTCGAACTTGAGCCGCTCAACGTCAGAACACCCTCCCCGGATTTTGTCAGTCCCAGCACGCCCGTGGCTCCGGCAGAGCCCGTGCTACGGTCGCGCAGAATTCCAGCATAAGTTGTATTGGAACTTTGGTTGATGGTCAAAAGGCTGTTCGATGAACCGAAATTCTCGATCACGCGTGCTCTCGTCGTATTGCCCGAAGAGAGAGCCGAGACCGTCTGGCTGAATCCATTCATGCGGAACCGCACACCATTGCTGCCGCTTGCCGCGCTGCCGATAACGAGCGGACCGCTGCCAAGCGCATTACTGGCTCCAAGAGCCACGGCGAAGGAGCCCAGCCCACCGCCGTCAACGATTGTGGTTCCGCCGGTGTAGGTGTTGGCGCCATTGAGCACAAGCGCTCCGGTGCCCGTCTTGGTCAAGGCGCCGTCCCCTGAAATAACGCCGTTGT
Organism: uncultured Chthoniobacterales bacterium; assembly: GCA_964607615.1. Lineage (GTDB taxonomy): Bacteria > Verrucomicrobiota > Verrucomicrobiia > Chthoniobacterales > Terrimicrobiaceae > CAZSMN01. Next base: position 8,687 of record CAZSMN010000078.1, read on the forward strand.
TGGTGAGTGTCGTGGAGGCGGCTGTATTGATCGTGGCGCTCACCGAGGGGTTGATCACGTAGTTGCGCGAGGACAAGATGTTCGCCGTGGTGGCGAGCGTCGAATTGCCGGCGAAGGTCAGGTTGCCGGAGGAGTCTCCGAGACTGCTGTTGCTATTCACCGAGATCGTTCCGGCATTGAGCGTCGTGCCACCAGAGTAGCTGTTATTGCCGCTCAATGTGAGCGTGCCGGTCCCGTTCTGGCTGACGCTTCCGGTCCCGCTGATGACGGCGGACAGTGCCCGGTTTCCAGCCCCGACGTTGTGAACCAGCGATCCGTTATTTGTGATCGCGCTTGTCGAAACGATCGAGCCGGAGTCGCTACCGTTACCTATCGCGAGCGTGCCGGAGTTGATCGTCGTCGTGCCGTTGTAGGTATTGTTACCCGTAAGGGCGAGGATGCCCGAGCCGTTCTGCACAAGGTTTCCCGTGCCGCTGATCACCGCTCCCAACGTGCGGTTGCCCGCACCGACGTTGTGAACCAATGAGCCGGTGTTCGTGATTGCGCTTGTCGAAGCGAGCGAGCCGGAATCAGCGCCGTCGCCGATCTGGAGCGTGCCACTACCAATCGTCGTGGTTCCCGTGTAGGTATTGTTGCCGGCAAGCGTAAGAGTGCCGGCGCCTTGCTTAACAAGGTTGCCTGCACCCGAGATCAGTCCACTATTGCTGAGCGTGGTGGCCGCCGCCGTGTCAATCGTGGCACTGACCGAGGAGTTGATCGCGTAGTTCCGGGACGAGCTGATGTCGGCTGTCGTCGCGAGCGTCGAATTGCCGGCAAAGGTCAGGTTACCGGAGGAGGCGCCGAGACTTGCGTTGCTGTTTACCGCGAGCGTGCCTGCCGAGAGAGTGGTTCCGCCTGTGTAGCCGTTGGAACCCGTGAGCGCCAGCGTTCCGGCACCAAGCTTCTCAAGGCTCCCGGATCCGGCAGAGGTGTTTCCGGAGAGGGTCAAAGTGGCATCGGCAGTGCTCACGTCGAAGCGTGCTGTTTTCGTGCCGTTGATCGTGAAGTTTCGATTTGATGTGGAATTTCCGCCGGTGTAGCGCAGCGTCCCGCCATCGAAGACGAGGTTCGATGCGTCGCTGGTGGCCATGCCGATCGAAGAATTCACACCGAAGACCGCAGCCACCCCGGTGCCGGTTGCAATGTTGCTGTTGGTGCTAATCGTTATCTGGGTCGCGCTGTCAATCGAGAGAATCGTGAAACCGGCGGGAAGGGTGGCGGCGGAGAACGTCATTCCCGCGCTCAGTCCCGTTGTGTCGTCCACGGTCACAATATTGCTGCTTGCCGTCGTGCTTACCGTGCGCGCGAGACCGGCCGTTCCGAACGATGCGACTTCCAGCACTCCTCCCGAAAGGGTTGTCACGCCGGTGTAGGTCGAACTTGAGCCGCTCAACGTCAGCACGCCTGCCCCGGATTTTGTCAGTCCCAGCACGCCCGTGGCTCCTGTAGCGCCCGTGGTGCGGTCCCGCAGAATTCCAGCGAAAGTCGTATTCGAGCTTTGGTTAACGGTCAGAAGGCTGTTCGATGAACCGAAATTCTCGATCACGCGCGCGTTGGCCGTATTGCCCGTAGAAAGAGCCGAAACCGTCTGGTTGAAACCGTTCATCCGGAATCGTGCTCCGTTGGTCCCTGTCGCCGTGCTACCGAGAACGAGCGGGCCGCTTCCAAGCGCATTGTTGGCTCCGAGAGCGATGGCGAACGACCCCCCCGCGCCTCCGTCAACAATCGTGGTTCCGCCAGAGTAGGTGTTGGTGCCATTGATATTGAGTGAGCCAGTGCTGGCCTTAACGAGACCGACGTTGTTCTCATTCGTGCCTCCACCACCGATCGTAACGGAAGAGCCGATCGTTCCGCTGGACAGGGTCAGCGTGCCACTCGAGGATCCGCCGCCAACAATTTTACTCCCGGCGGTCGCGCCGGTCGTGATGGCTCCGCTGAACGCGGCATTTCCGGAAACCCGCAAGATGCCGGAGTAAGCGGCACCGCCGATGGCGAGGGTCGTGGCGCTCAGATTTCCCGTAACGTTGAGCGTGCCGCCGCTCGAGCCGGCCGAACCCGCGTTCGAGAGAGCGATCGCTCCGGTGGTGGCCGAGGATCGGACCTCAACCGTGGCATTTTGGTTGACGGTTGTACTGCCCCACGACTGAACATCAGCCGTGTTATCGCCCATCACGAACTTTGCGGACGATGCAACCGAGCCGCTTCCGGTGCCTGCGATATTGACCTGTGCGGATCCGAGAGACTGGTTACCAGCAATGGTTACCGTCCCGGCCATATTCTGCCCGCTTATGAGAGCCTGCTGGAGGTTGGAGGTCACAGTGCCAGTGATCGCTCCGGAAATGCGGGTGCTGCCGGAACCGCCAAAGCGCATGCCGTAGGCGTTGGTGCTGTTGCTGGAACTGATGCCGTTGGTGATGAGGAGACTCTCGCCGCTCGTGCCCGCCTCGCGGTTTTCAATTACGAGAAGACGCGTACTAGCACCGTCCGTATTGATCCGAAGATTTGCATTGATCGTAGTCGTTCCGTTACCTGCAGTATCAGAAACAATCAGATTCGAGGTACTGCCCGACGACGATGAGTTTATCGAAAGCGTCCCCGGGCCATTGATCGTGAAGCCGGCAGAATCGTTCCGGTTAAACGTCAAGGTCCTGAAATAGTAATCCACATTCAACGTGGCAAGGGAACCTCCGGTGCCGAACTGAACGCTCGCCGTACCGTTATTGGCCGGCAGTAGGTTGTTATCCCAATTGTCAGCGAGATTGATGGTGGTATTCCCGCCACCTCCTCCGTCCCATATTGTTTGCGCCGTTAGCGGCGCAAGCATCCCGGGGAGAGAAAACAATGCAGAGACAAAAAGGGAGGACCGGAGAAACTTCGTCATAGAGCTCGGGGGATGGTCCCGCTGATACGCTTCTTGACTTAGGTCAACAACCCATGATGGCGAATTAGATATCCAACTATCCGCCAATCTCCTAAGTGCTTTGCATGTTTTCGCGCACAGAGTTTTTCGTGGAAATAAGGGCTTTTGCGGTCTAGCCAGCCACCACAAACAGAAGGAAAACCCTAAACCTATAGCGCACTAAGTTAAGATATATCGTTAAATTCCTAAGTATTACACTGACATGTTTTTGAATTTTAATTTAACAACAAATCTCTTTGAGATTCCTCTTCCGCCGTCAGGAGATCGCTGCTTTCAAGTGTCGGCTTCTGGAGGTCGACGTGGCGGTCAATCGTTGGACATTCCACGATCGCTTATGGTCGTCATGCAAAACACTGCCCGGATCCTGACGACTTCCAGGGCTGGGACATGGGTCTGTCCGGGGGCCATCAATAAGCGTTGCCCGTGTCGAGCATCCAACTTCAACACCGCGTCCGCCTCTTTGATCGCAAGCCCGCCGAGAACGTAAAAAATCGGCCTGCCTGCCCCGAAGCGTGTATCCGCATGGGGAGAGTTTCAAACCGCCTTCCATCGCAACCCTTCGCGATGCGATTGCGGACCGGCAGGTCGTTTCACCACGGCATGGAGATCCCGACGCGGAACGCTACCGTTCCGTCGCGGGGCGATCTCGCGTTACTGAGCCCCGAGCGCGGCGACGGCCTCATCGAGGGTCGCAACGTTCGAGATCGAAAGAACCGGAGTTCCTTTGCGGATGCGGCCGACGAGGCCGGCAATGACGCCGCCGGGTCCAAGCTCGAGGAATTCGGTAACGTGGAGATGATCGATGAGATACTCGATGCTCTGGGTCCAGCACACACTGCCGGTGACCTGTTCGGCGAGGGCTTCCTTGATGGTCTCGACGTCGTTCACAGCCACGGCATCGACATTGCAGACGACCGGAACGCGCGGCGGCGACATCGGGGTCTCAGCAAGCGCGGCCTTGAGGGTCTCGTAGGCGGATTCCATCAGGCGGGAGTGGAACGCACCGGCAACGGTAAGCTCGACGGCCTTGCGGGCACCGTATTCTTTGGCGAGGCCGACCGAGAGGGCGATCTTCGACTGCTCGCCGGAGAGGACGATCTGGCCCGGCGAGTTCAGGTTTGCGACATCGACGTCGGCTGCCGCCGCGAGATCACGGATCCGGTTTTCCTCGCCACCGATGATGGCGGCCATGCCGCCCTCGGTACGGTCGCAGGCGTCCTGCATGGCGCGTGCCCGCTTGTCGACGAGGCGGAGGCCGGTTTCAAAATCGAATGTCCCCGCCGCCGCATGGGCCGTGAACTCTCCCAGCGAAAGCCCGGCGGCCGCATGGTATTCGAGCGTCGGAAACCTCTCACGGAGCACCGCAAGGCAGGCAAGGCCGTGAACGTAAAGCGCCGGCTGGCAGACCGCCGTCTTTGTCAACTCCTCCGCCGGACCCTCGAACGCGATCTCGGAGAGCGGGTAGCCGAGGATTTCATCCG
>CAZSMN010000079.1:0-13111 GCA_964607615.1 uncultured Chthoniobacterales bacterium
GTGGTCTTGGCGAAGGACGAGGATTTTCATTTCTCAAGCACCCTGCGCAGTGCGTCGAAGACCTGGTCCGGAGAAATCCCGCATCGCAGGTCACACTCCATCGTTCCACTGCACGTGCTCGTCGCAGCAGGGGTGACCCGCCGACAAAGGGATTCCGGAACGACTAGGTTTGCCGTCATGGCTCCGAGCGGACCCCACGATCGAGGGTGAGAGCCTGGATGCGGACAAAAAACGCCCACCGTCGGCACACCCAGCGCCGCCGCGAGATGAATCACGCCGGTCGAACCGCAGACGACCGCGTCCGAACTGGCACAAGCCGCCATCAACTCTCGCAGTGTGAGCTTTCCCATCCACGCGATCGAAACACCGTCCGCGCTTTCGGCGACATCCCAATTCTTCAGGTCCCCTGCCCCGCCGGTCACGAAGACCTCAGATCCCCACTCCGTGGCGATTCGCGCTGCGAGACCTCGGTAGGCCTCAAGAGAGTAATTCGGCGACGAGCCGTGTCCGAACGGATGCACGATCACGCGCGTCTGGCCGGGTGTGCGGGGCCACTTCGCAAGGAAATCACGGACTGCCTCGGATCGTATCCAAACGCGGGGATCGCCGTTGTCTCCTTCCGGCAGCTGTGCTCCCGCAGCCCCGGCCGTCTCCAGGTAGTAGTCGCGATAGTGCAGCAGGCGCTCGTACGCATGCCGCCGAACGACGCGATGACCGAGCAGCGGCGCAGCCCACGTCCCGCCCAACTGAACGACCCGCCGGACGCCGGCCAGAGCACAAACCGCATTCCAGCCAGCCCAGTTCGGGTAAAGAATCAATGCCAGATCGAAACGTCCTGCGTTTCGCGTTTTCCTCGCGAGCGAGACGATCGGCTCGTGTTCACCACGCCACCGCCATTTCCACTGCACTCGGAGAATGTGATCAACGTGGGGATCATCCTCCAAGATGTCCCCGTAAACCTCATCCGTCAAAACCGTCACCCGGGAATCCGGGAAGCTCGCCTTCAGCGCGCGGAAAACCGGCGTCGCGACCACCAAATCGCCGAGTTTCTCTGGACGGATGACCAGAATGTCGTTCGGGGGCTTCACGAAGGACTCTAGCGGCAGTCGAGAAGGAGATTCGGATGCCACTTGTGGGTTCCGAAGAGGAACTTGTCGAAGAAGCGCCGTACGGCCGCCTTCCGCCCGATCTTCAGTCCGAGAAACACCTCGCTCCGCGTGTGCTCGAAGCCCTGACTCTTCGCCATCCCCTCAAGCAAAACACCCGGATAAAGCCGCTTGTGCGTGAGGTCGCCCCAGAAGACGTGCCCGAGGACACCGAGGTCCGCCGGATTGTTCGTGATGAACCTTGCGCGAACGCCCGGCGCGCAAAACGTCTTTACCGCCTTGAACAACTCGAACACTTCTTCCGGGTCAAGATGCTCGATCACGTGGGCACAGTAGACACCATCGCACTCACGCGCCAGCGCCCGTCCCTCGTCGCTTTGGAAGAAGTCGAACATGTCACGGCGGCAGTAAGTGAGGCCTTTGCCCTCGCCCTCCCCAGCCGAGGCTGCGTGATTCTCAACTCCAAGCCCTTCGATTCCCTTCTCTCTCAAGCATTCAAGGAAGAATCCCCGCCCCGCCCCGAGATCGAGAACCCTCCGGCAACCGGTAAAGTAACCCACGTGCCGGGAGTGAGAGTCTTTCATCCACCAGTCGGGGCCCGTAAACTGGAAGGGGTTGAAGTTATACGCCGCGAAGTTCACTGTTCTTTGCATGGTGCCTCATTCTTTTGATTATCTCCAAGTCACGCTGTTCAGACTCCTGCTATTCGGGTTGAAGTCCGTGTTGACGGCAAATCGAATCGCCTGATCAAGGCTTCGGAAGATTCCCACTGGAAGATTTCCAACCGACGATCCGTAAAGCCGAAATAGCAAGGGCCCGAACGGCGAGACAAACGATCTCAAGGTTGACTTGGCGTCGGACCAACCCAGTGATTTCCGGGAACGCACCAGGTTCACGCCTTTCGAAATCGCCGCTTTCACAATCTGTTGCTTGGCGCTTTCCCAATCCGAACCGGAGAACGATAATGTCTCGGACGCGAGGGCATTCAAATAGGGCTCAAACGCAACGCGATCATTACTGCCAGCACGACTGATTGCAGAATGCAGCTCATTCACCCGCAGATTCATGTTTGTAACAACGTCCGGCAAGGGGGTATGGGTGAGACCTCCCTTCTCGGCAAGCAGAGTCAAAAGATGCGTGACCGATGGGGTTTTCTGCCCCTGGGACAGCGAATTGCCAATTCCACCTTCGGCGCTGTGCATAACGAACAGCGGAGAATCCAAGTATCTCCAATCCAAGCCGCATGCTACAACCTCAGAGTAAAAACCACAGTCTGCAATCACCTCGCCACAGCAGTAACCGAGCTTCGTTGATAGCGTGTCAAAGATCGAGCGGTGAACAACGGAGTTTAATAGATAGGGAGACCGTGCAGAAAACTCCATACGAAGACAGTTGAAGCGTTCCGCAACACCTGATTCATCGCGCTCAGAGCCTGAAAATCTGGGGAGTTGAACTAGAAAATCCCGATCTTTCTTGATAACGCCTATTCCGCAATAACTGATGATACGCGCTGACGACAAATGGCCCTGGATCACCTCGAACCACCTTTTGTGAAGCAGCGACCTATCGGTCACGACGGTAACCCATTCGGCCTTAGCTGACTTGATCACGAATCTCCAGTGGTCGGCGTGCTGCAACTCTCGATCTGGGCGGATCAACCGGACCCGCGTGTCCCCTGCTTCGTCGACAACCGCCGTGACCTGTTGCCGACAGCTTTCGTCGGAGTTGTCCGATACCACAATCTCAAGTCCATCTACTGATTGTGCCCGGGCGCTATCCAAGGCGCGCTTGAGATTCGCAGGATTGTTCCTAGAAGGAATGAGTATGGCAAATTTGTTTTTCACGAATCGCAGCATTCTTTCACGGTCGCAAATGACTTCCGAAAGACGAACGAACCCGATTTGTCAGGCATTGGAACGCCGGCAAGGCGTCTTTTCACCACGAACTCGTCGACGGCCTGACGGGCGCCCGGCCAGGCGTTGTAGTCGTGAACGACCAAAGTGCCGCCGGGGCTGAGACGGGGGTAAAAAAAATCCAGACCGGCGCGGATTGGGGCGTAAAGGTCAGCATCCAAATGAACGAAGGCGAAGTCTTGGACGAACAGAGTGGAAGGAATGCTGTCGGGGAAAAATCCTTTGTGGAAGTGGACCTTGTCTTCGCTGCCTCCCACGGCGGATTTCACCGAAGCGAGCGATGTATCGCAAAAGAGTGAGGCATCGACGACGTGCCCTGTCTCCGCCAAGTCGTCTGCCGCATCGCGTTGGTCAAAACCCTCGAACGTGTCGAAAAGATGAAGCTCCCTTTCCGGAGCATAACCATGGATCAGACGGGCCGTGCCCCCCTTGTAGACGCCGAGTTCCGCAAAGGCACCGGCAACCCGATCCTCCTCGACCTGCCTGAGAAGCAACAGCAGCATGTCTCTTCTCACTCCGTCCCAGCACTCGTGATCTTCGATTCGGCGCACTCCCTGCCCATCAGAAGGAAAAAAGCCGCCCGTCGTCTCTACGAATCTCGCGTTGAACCATGCGGAGGAAGGATGCAGGTCCATCTGGCTTTGGATGAAGAACGGGGTTGTTCTCCAGATTCGTGAAAGCCGAATCTGCAGAGACAGGAGGAGACGCCGCAGGAGTTTCTTGTTTCGATCCATAACTTTATTGAGCACTGCACAAAGCGCGCAGTTGAGCGAAAACCCGCCCGGGAACGGTGTACACGCCGCGAAGAAGCTGCATGACCGTCAAGTCCAGGCTACGGAGCCCATTTGCGAAAACTGGCACATCGAGGAAAAGGGTTTTTGCGAGCAACATGATAAAGAGCCACTTCGGCGCACCAAGAGGGATCGCCCAGAGCGAGGCCCCGGCCGTCACAGCGGCGCCCACGATCACCGCCTTCCACACCCGCGTGTCGTTCGCGGCCAGCGCAACACCCCGAAACAGGGACTGGAGCCCTTCAATCCCACCCCAGACCATGACAACGACCAAGGTGGCCTGGGATGGCAGAGGTGTTTTCGAACCGATCAAAACGTGTAGAATCCAGTTGCCTAACAACACTACCGCGAGAGCCCCGGCGGCGTAGAGCATGGCGAAGGCGAGCATCCTCTCGGTGAAAAGATTCACTAATGCCTCTTTTTCACCGCGAACCTTGAGAATGCTGAACTGTGGGACCTTCACGACCACCGCAACAACCGCCACCTGACAAACCGTCATCGCAAGTTGCACCGCGAGACCCATCTGGGCAGCCTCCCCGAGGCCTCCAAACTTTGTTGTGAGAAACACCGGAATGCTAAGATAAGCGGACACAGCAACCCACAGCACGCCCGTGCGCCATGAAGCTGGCCACACAGTTGCAAAAAGATCGCGATCGAAACCCCTTGGCGGGGTCCGGAAGTGCTCTCCAGCCACCCGCATGCACACGCTTCTCGCTCGGTGGCGCAGCACAACGGCTTGAACAAACCCCGAAAGCGCGAGGGCCCAGAGCTGCCATCCTGCTAGCAAGCCACCGACCGTTACGGCATAGCCTACCGCGATGGAGATCAACTGGGCGACCTGCTGGTTCTTTACCCGGTTCATACCGCCGAGCATCGAGGGCCAGATGCTATTGGCAAAGTTCCATGCCGAGCCAAGGACAAAAAACATCCATATCCATCGGCCCTCTGTGGGATTTGTCAGAGAGGACGTCACGCTCCAGATAAAGGGAAGGCAGCCGAGGCCAAGCACAACGAAGAGCAAAAATGCTCCACCGAGGTAGAAGCGCGAGAACGTGTGGAGAATGCGTGTGAGAAGGTCCCAATTCGGTCCAGTTGAAGTCGCTTGGTCGAGCAGTTGATGCCCTCTGCGCTCCAACCGCTCGGCACCCGCCCATGCAAAGCTCACCGAGCGAGACACTGTGGGGCCCACGCCAGCGTCGAGGAGAGCCGAAATAACCGCGAAGGTCTGGAATAGATAGAAGAATCCGAGTTGATCTTCTGGAACCGTTCGCAGAACGACAGGTAGGACCAAAAAGAGCCCACCGAAACGCAGCGCCGTTGTTGCGTAGCTCCAAACGACGGCACTTGAGGCAATCTTGCGAAGGAGACTCACACTACCATCCCCCCCCATACGCCATCCCTACCGTGCGCGCGGTTCGGGAAAAGCTGTTCCTTCGTCGCCCATGCAAGTGCTTTGTCAGGGGAACCGAAAGTCCGGACGGGAAGGTTCAATCTCCTATGGATCGGGGACGTTCCGGTGCCGAGGCAGTAGTGCGCAACGCGACGGGCCAGACCCCGCAGCTTCCGGCGCGGACGGGACGGAGGAAGTGAAAGGTTGTTCGTACGAACAAAAGCGGTGAGTTGGGCGTGGGCGTCTCCCGGAAACGTCTCACGCTGCGCGGCGAGTTCGGCGGCCAACGCAGAAGCGTAGGCGCTCGCGTCCAGCAGAGAGCCTGGAAACGCGGCGGCGAATTCGTTGGCGCGGACGTTCATGTTGGTTGCGATCTCCGGGAGCGGGGCGTGTCGGAATCCACCCGCCGAAGCAAGGTCTCTGAGGAAGGCCTCGAGCGCGGGCGTCCGGCTGCCTGTGACGAGCGACGCGCCGATGCCCGTCTCGGCAGAGTGCATGACGACAAGCGGTTTCTCGATGTGGAGCCAGTCGATTCCAGCCGCCAGACACCGCGCGTAAAAGCCGCAATCTCCAACTAGGTCTCCGCAAACGCAACCGGCGCGTTGCCGGATTTCTTCCAACACAGAGCGGTGAACGAGACTGTTGAGGAGATACGGACCGTGCTCGGAAAACTGCATATTCCTGCCCGCCTCGACCCATGGAGCCGATGAGTGTTGAGTGGTTTCGCCCGAGAACCAGGGAAGTTGAACAACGAAGTGGCACGGTCCCTGCCGCATTACAGCCATCGAGCGGAACGTGATAAGCCTGGCCTGAACGGTTTGGTGCACGAGCGTTGTCAACCAATCACGGCGGAGGACACCACGGTCGGTGACGAGGGCCACCCACTCGCCGCTGGCTTGACCGAGTGCAAACTCCCAGTGCGACGCATGTCTGAGACCCCTCGGAGGGGCAACCACGCGCGCCTCCGGGTATTTCTCTGTCACGGTGCGAACGGTATCGCGATCGGTCGTGTTCACCGAGATAACAAGCTCCCGTATGCTTCCCTGAAGGGACAGGGCGCTTTGCACAGCCGCGTCCAAACCGAAGGATAGTGCTCGGGTGGGAATGACAATCGAGATGTCCATGCAACCGTCTTCGGTTTTTCTCAGCAAAGGAGATTTCGAGAAGGTGGCTTGAGAGATGTCAGGCGATTCTTTCACGAATACGCGCGCAGACCTTCGAGTAAGCCTCGATAAAATACATCCGCAGCCAGCCGGTTATTCCGCTGGTCATCCATGCGCGCGCTATGCACGCCCAATCCCGATAACCCAAAAGGTATGCCAGACTGGCGCCACGCATGCGCCAGTCGTATGGATCAAACATCGGCTTAACGCTGAGAAGAGATTCTGTTGGGTCCCAGCTACGACTGAGCAGCATTAGGATTTCAACGATGGTCCTACGGACATCATCTCGAAATCTGGTTCGAGCGAGGTGGTGGATCATCTGGCCGGGATGCAGTCGATAGACCATGGTCAATTCGGGTGAGATGGCGCATCCCCCAAGTGCTGCGAGCTGAGCCCATAACCAGCGATCGTGCGAGGCGCTGAGGCCCAGGGTCCGTATGCGCGAGTCATCGAGATCTTTTCTTCGGACGGCGACAGCGGACGAGGCGGCACAACTTCCAATCAGCAAGGTGGCAAGCGCATTGACCGGAGAGAGAAACACCGGGGCTTGCGAAACAAGGTCGACAGGCACAGCGACGGCATGGGGTACTCGCTGAACCGGTGCGATCCGGGAAGGGCTCTCGACTGCTCCCGTAAAGACGATGCCGGCGGAGTCGAACGCAGAGGCAGCTCCGGCAACCGCCTGCAGATGGTTGGGCCTCCACCAGTTATCATCCTCGAGGAGACATACCCACTCGGAACGTGCCTGGCGCAGGGCCCATAGCCAGTGCTCATCCACCGGAAGGGCTTCGGGTGGAGAAACGATCCGGGCGTGTGGGAAAAGCGCCAAAACCCGTGCCGGATCCACCGGAGGTTGCCCATGGTTGTCACTCACGATTACCTCACGGGGCGGCAAGGTCTGTAAGCGCACGGACTCAAGCGCTTCGAGCAGCATGTCGGGACGTCCTCGCGTGGGTATCACAACAGCAAGTGAGTTCGAAGAGGCGTTGTGCATATGAAAAAGCGATGACTTTAGGTACTGTCTGTGCGGACTCCTACGACATCCTTTGAGTCATAAACCCGGAAAAGCCAGATCCCACACGGTGTGATGATCTCGCTCCGCTTGGAGGGGGAAGATCAGTTTTATGGATGTTGTACCAAGAGAGCCGCCTCAGTTCATGGCAGGCAGAAAGGGCCTGGCGAGATCCTGCTCGGTCGGTGAATCCAGCTTTATCACGGTACCGTGCCCGGGGTTCTCGCCTCCGCCATCCCAACCGATTTGCGTGATGTCACCCCAGGTCGCCATGTTGTCGCTGGACTCGGCGTAGTAGCCGATGTCGGTGTAGAGGTGCTGGAAGTAAATGCGGAATCGGTCTCCACCGAGGGCAACCGCGTTCGGACCCTCGACAGCGTTGTAGGTGGGGCCAATGGCCGTTCGCCACGGCGTGCTGATGATCGTCCCCGCGCCGTAACCGCTGAAGGGCTGCTGACTCGTTGCATGGACGATGTCTCCGCTGCCGTTGTTTGCAAACAGGTGATAGGTGGACCCGCTTTTCACGATGCAGACGTCGTTCCAGTTGGACGGAATCCCCCCGAGGGACTGCCAGGGGGTCCAGGAACTCCATGTGCCCGGGTCGAGACACTCCGTGTAGCCCATTCCGGGCGTTCCGTAGAAGTTGCCGGCCACTGTGGAGATGCGGAAGACGAGGTAATACCGGCCGTTATCGACAAGCCACTCGGGCGCCCAGATATTATTCACGCTACCGGAAAATCCGGTCGGCGTGACATTCGGCAATTGCGTCCAGTCGAGCAGGTTTGTCGACTTTGCCATTCCGAACCATGGGACTTGGCCGAAGTGATCTCCCGTATAGGCAACGACGAAAGTGCCGTCATAAAAAATCACCGAGGGATCGCGGACCTGGGACCCGGTGGCAGGCCAGGATCCGTAGAGGATGCGTTTTCCGATCCCAGTGAACGTCTTTCCGTCCAGACTTACGCCCACGTAGAGGTAGTTCTGACCGCCGGAGCCATGGCAGGTGCGCAGCCAGATGGGTGTACTGATGCGGAGGCGCAGGAAGTGGCGCGTGGGGGAGGAGAGCGCTGTGAGGCTGGGGACGGTGACAGAATCCCATTCCGGATCGAGCGGCGTCGTTGTAGAAGGTCCGGTGCGATCCACCCCGGACTTCCATGTGACGAGATCGGTCGACGTCTCGACGGTGTAACTCACATCGCCCACCTGCGACCGTCTCTTGAAGACGATCGACCGAGCGGTGGAATCGAGACGCGTGGCGCTCGGGGCGTCAGCTACCTTCGGCTCCGTGCCGAGGGCATACTCCGCAAGATTCCGCAGGCCATCGCCTTCGGGATCCGCCAGAGGACCGCTGATCGTTGCATCGGTGATTTCGGATGTTGAGAAGCTCTGGCCCCGCCATTCCTCATAGCTGGTGGGTGCCGCTGCCCGTGCGGTGATCGCCCCGGCCGGGAGCAGGAGGCAAAGGATGACCCTGAATGTCCTTTTCATTGTGCTTTTAGTGTAGCGAGCCGGTTCCGGGCGAAGACCATTCCGGGCAAACCGGCTGGACGCTTCACTTCAAACCCGAGCCTCTCAAGCTTCTCGTATATCGCGTGAGGCTCGAATCCCTCGATCGGATGGATCTCCATTGCAACCCGGTCCACAGTTCTCATCATCGCGTCGTCCACCCCCTCAAGGATTTTGTATTCGCCGCCTTCACAGTCGATTTTAAGAAGATCCACCTTCGGCCTCCCTGAGGCGATCCAGTATTCGTTGATGCTACGGAGTTCAAATGTGATGGCCGTGCCTTTCCCTCCGTAGCGGCTGGTCTCGCCGCTATTACCGGTGACGTAGGCGGTACACGTCTCTGTTTCAGCGGCAAGCCCGAAGTTCTCAAGCTTCCACTTGATGGATGGATTGCTTTGACGGTTACGCTCAAGGCGATTGAACGTGGCGTCACACGGTTCAAATGAAACGAACCGGGCTTCCGGAAACCGGGTCGAGGCCCAAAGGGGAAAGCATCCGATGTTGCCACCAATGTCCCAGACCAGCTTGGGCGAAAAATCCTTTGCGCACGGCGCATACGATTCTGCGATAAAAAGCTCGCCCATGGAAACCTGATCCACTTTGGGGTCGATGAAGAGCACCCGGCCATCGCGAAAGCTTAAACGAACCGGGGAGGGGAGACCTGCCGCCCGATAGCGAAGGGTGGCTGCCGTAAGCCAGTTGGAAAAGGTGGCGGCGTATTTTGCGAGCGAGGCTGCTTTGCGCAGAAGGGTCTTCATGGTGGGGATCGGCAAAGAGGTTAGATGTTCTTCCGGTAGTCTCCGCGCGAGAAATATTTCTCGAGCCAGACATAGAGGCAGATGAAGAGGTAGCGGCTGCCCATCTCTTTGATTTTGAGTTTGGCCACTCCGTGGCGGCGGTTGCGCCAGGTGATGGGGATGGTGGTAAAGGAGTAGCCGCGAACGATGGCTTTCAGGGGCAGTTCGACGGTAATGTTGAAGTGCGGCGAGAGGATGGGGCGGATGCCATCAATGACGGTTGCCCGATAGGCCTTGAACGCGTTGGTCGTGTCGTTGAGCCCGTGGTTGAAGAGAAGCCGGATGAAGGTATTGGCCAGCCGGTTCATCAAGAGTTTAAATGGCGGATAGTCAATCGTGCCACCGCCTTTCACGAAGCGACTTCCGAAAACGCAGTCATAGCCTTCGTTGAGCTTTTCCCAATAGCGGACGACATCCCGGCAGTCGTCGGACTCGTCGGCCATCATGATGACGACCGCATCGCCGGTCATCGCATCGAGGCCGCGCGTGATGGCACGGCCGAAGCCGTGAGGACCGGGACTTTTGACGGGACGAAGTTGAGGAGCTTTTTCTTTTTCTTTCTCCAGAATCGACCAAGTGGAATCCGTCGAGCCATCGTCGACCACAATGATCTCATGAGGGACACCGCGGAGTTCGAGTTCGAGGTGGAGGTGTTCCACCGTTGAGGCGATGCAGCCTTCCTCGTCGCGGGCCGGGATAACGATGGAGAGGAGTCGGAGCGAGGACATGACGAATCGAAGGCTTTAGACGGAATTTGCAGAATGAACAGAAGGAGTTCGGTCGGGTGAGCGGCGGGCCTCGTTGGTTACGGAAACACTTTGCCGTAGGCGCCAAGGGTTTCCCTGGCGCACTTCTCCCACGTGAAGGATTTCGCCTGATGATAGCCGCGCCCGACGAGTTTGCGCCGGAGCGATTCGTTGTTCAGAAGGTCCCCGATACCCTTTGCGATCGAGTTGACGCTTTCGGGATCCACCATGACGGCGGCGTCGCCGGCTACTTCAGGAATCGAGGCGGCCGTGGAGCAAACAACCGGGGAGCCGCAAGCCATGGCCTCGAGGGGCGGAAAACCAAAGCCCTCATACAAAGATGGATAGATCGTTACGGCGGCGTTCTGATAGGTCTCGACGACCTTGTCATCGCTCAGGTAACCCGTGAAGACGACCTGATCCTCGAGAGGGTTGCGCCTTACCGACTCGAAAACATCGTCGAATAGCCAGGCTTTCTGGCCGACGATTCGAAGCTGATGGGGAATGGCGTGATCGCGTTTCAGCATTACGAATGCCTCGATGAGCCTCCGGAGGTTCTTGCGCGGATGAAGGTTTCCGACGGCCAACAGATAAGGGGCTGTTGAAGAAGCGTCCGACTGCGGACGAGGTGATTCTGGCGGGTGGAAACGGGTATCCGTCCCGAGGTAGGTGACCGTGATTTTTTCTGCCGCGATGCCCCAGTGCTTGATCAGTTCGCGCTTGGAAAAGTGGGAGATGGTTGCGAGGTGATGCGCGCTGCCGGCACACCAGCGGATGAGGTTGGCGTAAACCCACCGTTCATGCGGTTTGAATCCTTGCGGGAAGCTGACAAAGGAGAGGTCATGGACCGTCAGCAGTGTCGGGCAGGGTGGGCTCCACCATCGGATCCAATAGACACCATGATAAAGATCCGCCCGAAGTGTGCGGAGGTGGCGCGGGATGGCGAAAAAGTTCCGGCTGATGAGATTGCCGAGAGGAATTTCAAACCAGTTGAAGCAGGAATGCCGGCCTCCGGTATGCGCAGCGGTTGTGAGGACCGTGAACTTGAGTTCGCGATCACCGATCCGCCAGTCGTCGCGCTGAGCAGCCAGGCCGTCGAGCAGGCCACGGATGTAGGTCTCGTTTCCGGTCTTCCGACGTCCGAGACAAACGCCATCGATGACAACATGCAGCGGCTTCACGGAGCTTCCCGGCTTCTCGGAAGTGATGGAGTTCAAAGTCTGTTGCAAATGTGTCGGGTTCGAGGGTAGCCGCTACGAAACCTGATCGAGCCAGGTAGGGTGGGATCGCGCATGGATAGCGATTTCGTCGAGTATCCGACTCCAACCTGTGATGGGTTCCCAGTTCCATAAAGATGACGCGAGAGATGCATCGAGAACCATCCACGGGATGTCGAACGGCCGTGGTTTTAGAGGCTCTCTCGCCGAAAGGAAGCCCTCGGAGGCGCTTGGCCCGAGGTTCTCACGACACCAGGTGGAGAGTTGACGCAAGGACAGGCTATTTGCCCGTCCGCCTGCGAGATTAACAATACGAGGGGTAGTGGAGCCGGTCGTTTGGAACTGTGCCAGAAGCACCGGAAGCAGGTCCCGGGGGTGCAGGCAGTCGCGTACCTGATGGCCCTCGCCGTCAAAGCCGATGTAACGGAGCGGGCGACCTGCGCGCCAGGAGTGAATCCAGTAGGAAAAGATGCCCTGGTCGGCTTTGCCGAATTGTCCAGCGCCGGCCAGGACTCCGCAGCGGTTGATCCATACCGGGAAGCCGAATGTCTCCCCGTACTCCAACGCGAGGACTTCTGAGGCGACTTTTGTTGCGCCATAGAGCGAAACGGGGGCTGAGGTCGAGAACTCCTCCGCGACGCCAAGAAGAGAAAGACCCGGGGCGAATATCTGGTCTGCGACAGGCGAGAATGCGCTATCCCTCACCTCCGTTTTCAGCCCGGCAAGCGGCGGAATGGAATAAACCCGGCTTGTGCTGAGGAGGGTGAAAGCAGCCCGGTGGATCTTGCAGTATTCCAGCAAATTGACCGTTCCGCCGAGGTTGTGCTCGATGAGCTGGCGGCTGCTGGTGGAGCCATCGACTCCCGCAAGGACGCTCGGGTTCGCTGCCGCATCAATGACCCAGTCGGTGGCCGGCAGGCTGTCAATGTCGGAAGCGCAGCGCAGATCGGCATGGAAAATCTTGATTCCCTCGGCGCGCAGGAGCGATCGGTTTAGTTCACTGCCAGGACGGCTGAAATTATCGATACCGAAGATCTCAACGTCTTCGACGTGCGCGTGCAGAGCGCGGGCGAGGGTGCTGCCGACGAAACCGCAGATTCCAGTGATAAAAATTTTCATTAAGAAAAAGCTAAGAGGGAAAAGCTGAAAGTGGAAAGAACCGGCGCAGTCAATACATAGGTAACACTTCTGGTTCAGAACATAGGTAACAAATTGATTGTGTTTCTGGTTACAGTTTGAGGTTGAAGGTTACGCCTCGTTTTGGCCTTCGGAGCGTAGCGTAGAAGGCCAAAACGACGCCGCGCCGGATCGCGAGGGGTTGCGGTGCCGGGGTTGGATCGGGCGGAATGAAGCGGTTTTTTGGTCGATATGGCCGATGAGCAACTTCGCGAACCAGACTTCGAGTTCGCCATCCGGCGCGCGGTGGAGTCCAACATTCCAACCCGCCAGCGCTGAGGAGATGGCTATGGA
>CAZSMN010000080.1:0-13078 GCA_964607615.1 uncultured Chthoniobacterales bacterium
AGGACATCGCGTGGATCTTGCCGTCGCGGGTCACCTCGACCTTGAACCACTCGGACACCGCATTGACGCACTTTGCGCCGACGCCGTGGGTGCCGCCCGAGTATTCGTAGTTGCCCTGGCCGTATTTGCCGCCGGAGTGCAGGCGGGTGAGGACGAGTTCAACGCCGGGAATGCCTTCCTCCTTGTTGATATCAACCGGAATGCCGCGGCCGTTGTCGCGGATGGAAATCGACCCGTCGGCATGGATCGTCACGTCGATGTGCGTGCAGTGTCCGGCGAGAAACTCGTCGACCGAGTTGTCGAGCACCTCGCTCACGCAGTGGTGCAGCGCGCGCTCGTCGGTGCCGCCAATATACATGCCGGGCTTTTTGCGGACCGCTTCGAGCCCCTTGAGGGAACTCAGATCGTCGGCAGTGTAATCGCTGGCCTTGAAGGCAGGGGCGGCCGGCTTCGCGGAGGACTGTTCAGAAATAGGATCGTCTGGCATCTGATTCGGAGGTAAAACCGGGCTGGTTCCCGTGAAAAATTGAGCCTAGTCAAACGTCACAGGGAGGCAACAAATTTCCTCAATTCTCTGGCATTTCGCACAGGATGTTGAGATTTATCCGAATTCCTTCCACAATATGTTGGGCAGTATTCCATTTCGAAAGGCGATCAAGACGCTCGTTTTTGATGTTGTTCTGCCTCTGGTTCTTCTCGCCGCGGCCGGGGCGGCCTTTTGCTGGAACCGGGAGTCGGTCTTCTTCGACCGGCAGGTTTATTTTGTGGATGGGGACTGCTATTCGCGCATGACGCGGGTGGCGATGCTGGCCGACGGGCAGCCGGGTCCGATCCGCCGGCATGATTTTGAGAACCACCCGATCGGAACGAGCCCGCATGCGACGGCGCCGATGGACTACGTCATTCTCGGATTGGACGAAATCCTCCGGTGGTTTGTTCCGAAATCCCTGCCGGTGTCGGGCGCGTTGATTTCGCCATTGCTCGGGCTGCTGACCGTGGCGTTTTTGGTGGTTTGGTCGCGGGTGCTGGCTTTGCCGTTCCGGTGGGGAATGCTCGCGCTGTTCGCACTTTCGCCGATGACGGCGCAGGCGTTCCTCCTGGGCCGGCCGGACCACCAATCGCTCGTGCTGCTGCTGGTGACGGTCGCTCTGGCCAGTGAGGTGGCGATTTGGAAAGGACGGCGATGGTGGCAGTTTCCGGCCGCGATCGCTTGGGGGCTCGCACTGTGGGTGTCCTTGTTCGAACCTTTGATCCTCATCGCATTTCTTGCGCTGGCGCGGCTGGTGGCCGTGTTGTCAGGTGCCATTCCTCGTAAAATGCTGAGGCCGTCGTGGAGCAGCCTGGCTGTCTTGATTCTGGTCGCCGGGGGCGGCCTGCTGTGGGACGGATTGCGGACCGATGCGGTGGACGGGCATTTTTTCCGCTGGGCGGCCAATATCGGCGAGTTGCGCCATGCCGGATGGTCCGCACTCACCTCCTGGAACGGCTGGTTCATCGTGCTCGTTCCGGCGGGGTTGGCGATTTCACTGATCCGGAGGTGGGAGACGGCGTTGAGCGGATTCTGCCTCGGGCTCGTTTTGCTGCTTCTCGGGCTGACGCTCTGGCACATGCGGTGGGGATACTTTCTGGTTCTTGCCGTGGCCATGGCCAGCCCGTGGGCGGTGGAGTTTTTGCGGTTCAGCGCTGCGAAGTTCGTGGCGGCGTTTATTGCCTTCTGGCCGATCGCCTCTGCGTGGGATGCGCAGGTTTTTCCTTCGGATGCGGACTTCCGCGTGCGGGGGGAGGCGCTTGTTGATCAGGTTCTGCTCCGGGAGGCGGCGTTGGTTCTGGGCGATAAGGATCCGGGCGGCGTGCTGGCGCCGTGGTGGTTTTGTCCCGCGATCGTCTGGTGGTCGGGAATGCCGTGCCTCGGCGGCACGTCCCACCAGAGCCTGCCGGGGACGGTGGATTCTTCACGATTCTACCTCGCCACCGACGAGGCATCTGCGCAGGAAATCCTCTCCCGACGGCAGGTCCGCTATGTCGTCGCCTACGAGCCGGACCGCGTTATCTCGAATGCCGCGCAGATCCTTGGTGAATCTGCTCTCTCCGGCACGATGGCCGAGCGGCTCTACAATCACCCGCAGTCACCCCCGTCGTTCCTGCGGCCCGTTTATCGGAACCGCTTCTTCCGCGTCTTCGAGGTCGTTTCTAGCGGATCTCCAGGAGCAGAATAAGCTGCCCGTTGCCCCATTGCGGCCCGCGGATGTAGAGCGGGGCATTTCGCGCAAGGTGTGCTTCGGTCGTGAAGAGCCTTGTTTTGTCCTGAAAAAGATTGATCCGCACCTTGTAGAACGTGTCTCCCCGGCCGAGGCACTGCACCTGGAAGAAAAATTCCCGGCTCGGAACCAGCCAGCTTTCGGTGCCGTCGTCGATGTCCTGGCGTTTGTTGCCGAGGAGATAAACGCTGTTATAGCCGAAAACCTTGGCAATCGTAGGTGCAAAATTCTCGAGCCGCGTCGGGACCTCGGCGGGGGGCTTTTCGTTGGTGGCGAGGACAAGAGCGCTCCAGACGGAATCCCCGGCCTGCGCGACGTGGGGTAGCGCCAGAGCGAACGCGACGAGAAGGGCGGCCAGCGATCTCATTGCACCTTGCGGTCCGCGGGTATGGCGGGGACGCCCTCGGTCCAGATGATGGCGGATCGTTCGTCCGGGCCTTGGAACGTATAGACCGCGAGGCCGGGCGCCATGGCTTCGGCTTTCAGGACGCGGGAGACAAAACTGTCGCGCGCCGGCGCCTGATAAACGCTCGGCAGCCACCAGGCGGCAAGGCCGGCGGCCATGGCCAGACACGCTGCACCGGCCCAGACCAGACGGAAGAGGGAGGGGGCCTTTGCCCGGTGAGCCGTCGCAGGAGGTGCGATGGCGGCCAGGACGTTGCTAACGAGAAAATCGGCATGCGGGACGGCCTCGCTTTTCGCGGCCCGTGCCAGCGCGGCGGAGACTCCCGTCCATGCCGCCTTGTTGGCCATAAGATCGGCGGGAAGAGATTTTTCGAAGGCCCTGGCTTCGTCGGCCTCCATCATCCCGTCGAGCCAGCGGTTGTAGTCGTGTTCAAAGCGATCCATAGAAATCTTTCAGTTCGTTCTGCATGTTCCGCCGCGCATGAAAAAGCCGTGACATGACGGTGCCGGTCGAGACGCCGGTTTGCTCGGCGATTTCCTCGTAGGAGAAGCCTTCCACCTCGCGGAGAATGAGTGTGGCCCGCTGAACCGGGTTGAGCCGTGCCATGGCGGCATCGATCCGGCGACGGATCTCGTCTTCATCGATCGACACGCCGGGCATGCGCGGTGAGGAGGGCCTGGTGTGCGACGCGGCATCAGGCGAGAAGTGCTGGTCGTCCCACTCGTCCTGCGGCCGCCGCTGTTTTTTCCTGCAAAGGTCGATGGCGGCATTGGTCGAGATGCGGTGGAGCCACGTGGTGAACTTGTGGCGTCCGTCGAACGAGGCGAGGGACCGCCAGGCTTTGATAAACGTGTCCTGCACGAGATCGAGCGCATCGTCGGGATCGCGGACGATCTGGAAGACGACGCCATAGATGCGCTGGCGGTGGAGGGTGACGAGTTCGCCGAACGCCTGCGTGTCGCCGCGGCGCGAGCGTTCCAGGAGAAGGCGTTCCATTTGTTCGTCATCCATGGGTGGAACGCCCGTCGGGCCGATTGATTCAAAAAAAGTTCCGACGTGCCGTGGAGGCGTCAGCCGTGGCGCTTCCGCCACTCGGCGCGGTATTCGGCCATCAGGTCGACGACGCGGTCGCGGATCCGGAAAATCAGCCGCCGGAGCGTGCCGGCCTGCCGGCCTTGAACGAAGCCGGCCTCGGTGAGTTTGACGGCCGCGTCGAGGGAATCGTTGGCGGCCTTCAAGGCGCGTTTGAGGTAGGCGATCGTCATGCCGATCTCGGCCGATTCATCGCCGCAGAGGGCCGCTGCGAGCTTGGCGCCGCAGATGGCCGAACGCGTCGCAAGGCGGACGGCCTCGGGGTGTTCGCGGAGGCGTTCATCCTTGTCGACCCACTCGTTGATCCAGCGGTGGAGCTTGAGGGTGTCCTTGTAAATCGGCGAGCGGGCGAATGCGTCGAACTGCCGGTCGTCTTCCTCGTCTGAGTCCATGGCATCCTGCTCGCAGAGCAATCCTGCCGCCTCTTCGAATTCCTCTTCGTCCTCTTCATCTTCCCAGCCCATCTCGGCCGCGATCAGGTCGTCACGGTCCGGGTGGTCGATGTATTTTTCGAGGAGACCGAAATACTTTTCCGTATTTCTGTCCTGTTCCTGGAGAAAGCGTTCCCAGTCGTATTCGTCCCAGACTTCCTCGGCAGAAAAATCTTCGTCGTCAGACATTGAATATCCGTTAGTGCAGCGGGGCCGCCTCTGCAAAGGATTTTTCCACCTGCAGGCGGAGCTGTCCGCAGGCGGCGGCGATGTCGTGGCCCTTCTCGCGGCGGAGCGTGGCGTCGATGCCGGCATTCCGGAGCGTGCGGAGGAAGGCCTCCTGCACGTCCTCGGCCGGCCGCACCCAGTCGAGGCCGGTGACCGTGTTGTAGGGGATGAGGTTCACCTTCGCGCCGATGCGCCGGGCGTGCTTCGCCAGCAGCCGGGCCTGCTCGTCGCTGTCGTTGACGCCTTCGATGAGGATGTATTCAAACGTGATCTTCTGGCGCTTGCGCTCGACGTAATCCGCACAGGCATCGAGAAGCTCGGCGAGCGGATACTTTTTGTTCACCGGCATGATGCGGCTGCGGACATCGTCCGTCGCTCCATGGAACGAGATGGCGAGGCGGATCTGGAGTGGCTGCTCGGCGAGCTTGCGGATCTGCGGGACGAGGCCGGAGGTCGAGACCGTCATGTGACGCGCGCCGAGGCCGACGCCCCATGGCGCGTTGAGAATGCCGATCGCGCGGAGGAGGTTGTCGTAGTTCGCCATCGGCTCGCCCATGCCCATGAAGACGATGTTGTTGATCCGCTCTCCCGCAATCGCCTCGACCTGCAGAAACTGGTCTACAATCTCGCCGGCGGTCAGGTTGCGCTTCCATCCGTCGAGCCCGCTCGCGCAGAATTTGCACCCGTAGGCGCAGCCGACCTGGCTCGAAATGCAGATCGTGCGCCGGTCGGAACGTTCACCATAGAGGGCAGGGGAGGCGGGGATGAGGACGCTCTCGACGAGCTGGCCGTCGCCGAGCTTGAAGAGAAATTTCCGCGTTGTGTCCTCGCTGCCCGAGACGCGGACCTGCGTGAGAGAGACGGGCGGGAATTCCGTTTTGAGCTTTTCCCGCAGGGCGGCCGGGAGGTTGGTCATTTCCTCCCACGTGCGCACGCGGCGGCGGAAAATCCAGTCCACCACCTGAGCGGCGCGGAACTTCGGTTCGCCCAGCTCCTTGAGCCGTGCTTCCCAATCCTCCAGCGTGAGCGACAAAACATCCATCGGCCCCAGCAAAGCACAGCGGCGTCCGAGTGCAAGGCGGCAGCGGGGCAGGCGGCCGTCACGCAGGGGTTGCATTTTGCGCGCAGGCGCGGACGTTGGGAGAAATCCACTTCCCATGAGCGCCACCATCCACGCCCTCGCCGCCACCGGTCCGAAGAATGCCCTCGAACCTTTTGAATACGATCCCGGCACGCTCGGCTGCGAGGACGTCGAGATCGCGGTCGAGAGCTGCGGCATCTGTCACAGCGATCTTTCCATGTTGGACAACGAATGGGGGATGACCGCCTACCCGTTTGTGCCGGGACATGAGATCGTCGGAAAAGTTGTCGCCCTCGGCGCGCACACGAAGCGGCTGAAAGTCGGCGACCGCGTCGGCCTCGGCTGGTTCTCCGCCAGCTGCGGAGCGTGCGCATCCTGCCTGTCGGGTGACCAGAATCTCTGCGCGACGGCCGAGGGGACGATTGTCGGACGCCACGGCGGCTTCGCCTCCCGCGTTCGTGCCCACTGGACATGGGTCAGCCCGCTGCCTGAGGGGCTTGATGCCTCAAAAGCCGGACCGCTTTTCTGCGGAGGCATCACGGTTTTCAATCCCATCGTCCAGTTCGGCGTGCGTCCGACGGACAGCGTGGCCGTCATCGGGATCGGCGGCCTCGGCCATCTTGCCTTGAAATTCCTCCGCGCGTGGGGATGCGACGTCACGGCATTCACCTCCAGCGATTCCAAACGCGAGGAGGCGCTCGCCCTCGGTGCCCACCGCACGCTGAATACCCGCAATCCCGACGAGCTCGCCAAGGCGGCCGGGAGTTTTGATTTCATCCTCAATACCACCAATGTCGGCCTCGATTGGAACAGCTACGTGGCGGCCCTCAAGCCGCGCGGCCGCCTGCACACGGTCGGTGCGGTCCTGGAGCCAATGGCCGTGGGGGCGTTCCCGCTCATCATGGGCCAGAAATCCCTCTCCGGCTCGCCGCTCGGCAGCCCCGCCACCGTCGGCACCATGCTGGACTTCAGCGCCCGCCACGCCATCGCACCCACGACCGAGACCTTCCCGATGTCCCGCGCCAACGAGGCCCTCGACCACCTGCGGAGCGGCAAGGCCCGCTACCGCGTCGTTCTTGAGAACGATCTCCCGGGCTGAACTTTCAGGAAATAGAAGAACGCCGTAAGGCCAAGAGGACGCCCTGCGCCCGGCTCTGTGGGATTCTCTCCCGGTGCGGCAACGCGGATGGCTCTCGGTGGAGCGTCACGCTGAACTCAGCCATGAGATGTCCGTGGCTTCTTGCATTCGGAGACCCAGGCGCTAGGCTCTGGGTGTGAGCGCGGACCCGAAAAGTTCCTTTCCCCAAAAGCACCGGAGTTCCTGTGCAGAAGCCTCCCGGGCTGCCGAAATCGAACGCTTGCAAGCCTTGTCGGTGGAACAGCGGATCAAAGAAGCCCTTTCGTTGGGTCGACGGTTCCGAGGCTTCATTCCGGCAAGTCAGAGACGCCCAGGTGGAACAGGAATCTGAACTCCTCTTACATGCGGAGGCGGTCGCCGCATTGGCCCACAGCCGTGGCCTCGACGTGTTGGTCATCGGTGCGGCCGCGCTTGCTGGTTACCACTATGTGCGTCTCACGAACGATCTTGATCTCGGAGGCGATCTTTCACTTGATGAGTTGCGGGAGCTCGCCGGCGCTCTGAAGCAAAGGGGATACGCGGTCGAGTTACGGGAGCCGGGTGCGGATGATCCGCTGGGAGGCGTGCTGGATATCAATGGCAGTTTCGGGCAGATTCAGATCATCAGCTTTCACGACCGTTTCCCTGCGGTCATCCGGGATGCGTTGCAAGAGGCGACCCTGCACGTCGCGGAAAACAGAAGCCTGAGAATCATTCCCCTTCCTCACCTTGTGGTCTTGAAGCTCTATGCCGGCGGCTTCAAGTCGATGGCCGATATCGTCGAGGTCCTGTCCATGAATAAGGAGGCAGACCTCGATGCGATTGAAGCGCTGTGTCAACGTTACCGGGTCCGGGGTTTTGAGAAAATCCGCGAAGAACTCGAAGGCGCGTAGCCGCGGCCAACCAATGCACCCGGTCAGCAGGTTGGGGGGCATCTTTCGGGAGAAGAGAAAAAGGCAACGCCTTGGCTCGAGGCGGTAGGAGGCGCGTCGCCTTAGCTCGTCACGGACTGAGGTGACTGTCGGCCGATGGCAGCGCTAACGGACGCTCTTCGAAACCAGCCTACGTCAGGCGTCTGGATACCAGTTTGAGGTGGATAAAATGCAAGAAAATGCACACTGACCCCCTTTTGAGGAGAAACACCCTTCAGAGCGCCGCCGCGCGATGCTCACCATATGATGGGCACGGGATATTCCGTGATGTGCGGATCCGGAGTGACGAGCTTGAGCCCGTTGCACAGCGCATACGAGACAAGCACCCGATCAAAAGGATCCCTGTGCAGCGGCGGTAACTTCTGCAAATGCCAAATCGTCTCGTCCTGCAGGCACTCGTAATCGATGCCGTGGAGGGAAAGTCCGTCGCTGATGATCTCGCGCGGTGGCCGGGCGAGAGGGAGCTTGCCCAGATCGAATTTGATTTGGATCTCCCAGCAGGATGCCTGATGCAAAACCAAACGGTTGGCGGGGTCTTCAAGCGCCTTCCGTGCGTGCGGACCAAGCTGGGTGACGTCATCGACCATCCACAAAAAGGTGCACGTATCGAGCAGGAGGTTCATTTCTTCCGGGGGGAGTCCGTCAGCGGGGCATGAAAGAGGTTGCTCACTTCCCGATCACTCGCAAAAAAGGCCTCGCCGACCGGGCATTGTCCTTTCAGCTGACCCAATCGGCGTTTCCCCGTCCTTTTGGGAGGTGGCAGTGGGCGCAGTTCCGCAAATGGCACATTCCGATCGCAGAGAACAATCGTCTCTCCGGCCTTGACCCGCTTTGCGTAGCGGGAGAGGTGAGTCTTTGCCTCGTTGATATTGATGGTGGTCATGTTGATCCTAACTAGACCATGTTCCAGCCCGGGTCAATTTTTGAGGGTGTCATGCACTTTGGAGTCCGCGTCCAAGGCAGGGCATGGCTTTCGATCCGTGCTCCGTGACACCCTTTAGAAGAGCGGGCAAAAAGCCCCGGCCGGAAGGTATCGCCATCCGCGCATGGGATGAATCGGGCGATTGCCGGTGTTGTTTACGAGCCTGCTATGACCGGGTGCCAGTGGCAGAGGTAACCGGACGTTCTGCGAAACCAGCCTACATCAGGCGTCTGGATACCAGTTTGAGATGAGGGAAAAGCAAGAAAATGCCCACGCTTTCGGTCGGTGGAGGTCAAGAAATGCGGCAGAATGCACCTAGCAGAGCTCCCCATGTGCAGCAGACGATTTGCTTCTACAACGCGATCGTCTCCAAGTCGGTGTGGTTAAAATCGTTTCCCTTGAAAAGCAGAGGCTCACCGAGGGAGCGGCTCAGAGCATAGGAGCAGCAGTCCCCGATATTCAGACCGGCGGGATGCCGGCCCTTTCCGAATTTTTCCCATGCGTCCCGTGCGGACTCTGCCAATTCCGCCGTCAGTGGAACCACCCTCGCTTGTGTCCGGTGGAGCAGAAGATCGAGCTCCCGCGTGGCGGCCGGTCCCTTGCGGGCCGACAGAACGATGCTGGTTTCCAGAACGGAGAACGACGAAACCGAGAACGCAGGATTCGCGGCGAGATGTTCCGCGCACCGCCCGGCTTCCGGCTCGCCAACGAGCAGGGCGATCAGCGCCGACGTATCAACCACCATGACGGGGGACCCCGGTGCCGTCGTAACCCAGAATCTCGTCCGCAGAGCGCACATCGCGATCGGGCAACGCGGCGCAACGTTCGCTGATGCCCCGCAAGGTCTCCAACAACGCAGGTTCCCGGCGCTTTCCCTGGACTTGGGCCAGGCGCAACTTGAGCGCCGAATGAATGGCCTCGGTCAGGCTGACCCGCTCCCGCCGGGCCACCTCGCGCACCAGTTGCTCTACCTCCTCATTCTTGATGGTGATCGCCATAAGGGCATGATTACATAAAAAAGGCTGTAATCAATACTTACGCAGGGAAATCATGCCGCGAGGATGTGTCAATAGACCATGCCTGCCCCCGGTTCCCCCTTCTCTTCCCGATCATCAATCGAAATAATGATCACATGCTCGGACTGAGATGACCGAAGACCGGTGGCTGCGCTAACCGGACGCTCTGCGACACCAGCCTACGTCAGGCGTCAGGATACCAATTTGAGGTGGATAAAATGCAAGAAAATGCACACTGACCCCCTTTTCCTTTTCTTAGCATATTATCTTTTTGACTCAAGCTCTCTTATCTGTCCGTCGATTCTCTCCTCAGCTTGAATCAAAGACTCAATCTGCGATGCATCAGTTCCAAGTGATGTTGTTTGGGTTTTAGTGTAGCCGCTGTTGCGTCGTGAACCGCCATATTTGGGATATCCTTTACTTTCTCTTTCGTGTGCAGCCTCACGAATTCGACTGCTCAATGCATCTTTTTGTTGCCGGAGCACACTAATGCTTGCAGCAATCTGTTGCTTTCGTCTCTCCTCGCGCTCTTTGGCCATCGCATCATTCTGCGCCGATTGTTGCTGGGCCTGCATCTGCTGTTGCTCTGTTCTCGCTTGTTGGACTGCCTGATGCCCCTTGGAGGCTTTCGCAATAAGCGCATCGACGACATCCAAATCATTTGTGAAGGAATCCTTTGACGCTGTCCCTTCCATAACTCCATCAGTCACGACGAGATCAAGAAACTCCTCTCGAACTAATGTGACTTTTCTGCCTACAGGAAAGCCGTGTAAGCCATCCTCGGTGCGGGCCGAAAAGTTTTTAACTACGTAAAAGGTGCCTTCGGGTGCCAACCTTGCTTGGGGGGTCGGGACAGGTGTTGGCGTGGGAATTGGCGTTGGTGTAGGAGTTGGTGCCGGTATTGGGGGCTCCTGCTTTGGGATGATCGGCGGTTCTTCCTTCTTTTGGCAGGATACCAAAAGGAGAATTATCAATGCTAGCGTTGCGCTATAGTATGTTTTCATAGTAAAATTGGTTCATCTTTCAAGTAGTCGCATCTGATCGTATTGTTTCTGGATTTGCTCTCGCGCTTTTGCTGCCTGAGTCTCCCAACTCCGCAATACGCCGGTTTCAAAGAAGTCCTTCTTTCTTTTTTCCTCTGCTTTCTTGTTTTGCGGATCGGAAAGCTGCGAGTCAAAGCCTTTTTTGCGCATATCGGCGATGCGCCTGTTATGTGACTCCCTGAGAGAAATTGCTTCAGACATCTGCCTACAGAGGGCAATTCCTGTCGTGTATAGGCGTCTCTCTTGATCACTTTTTGCCTTCGCTAGCAAATCCTGCAACGTCTGTTGAACCTGGCGAAGTTCCTGCGTGGGCATCAGAGTCTGATCTGGCGTAAGAGGAGAGAATATCTTGTCGAGATTTGTGTCAACAAAGGCCGACAGTCTTTTGATTGGTGTCTCGGCGACGATCGTGGTGTTTTGGAAGACAATCTGGGTAGGCTTCCGAAAGAACCAAAGATAAATAACACTCGCAACAAGAGCGAGGATTGCAAAGGTGGTAAGTGCGCGGAGCATATTGTTTGCTAACGTATTTTGGAATGACGTGTTATGTTATGGAATTAGGATGATGTAAGAATTTTCAACCGATAGGCGTGCGTCATCCTATATCCGGGAAAGTCCTCGAGCGTCGGCTTGGCGCTGGCCGAGGTCCCGACAGAAATCCGATTCGACGAGTGGGCAAATTCTCGCTCGGGGGGAAGCGATATTCGAAGCCATGACGTCGGGGACGTTTCCATGGCCCATAGTCCCTATCGGAAAGTTAGCCGGCGGGGAAGTGGATTCTTTTGGCGGGAGTCGATCGTCTCCCGATCCGGTTACGGTCTGGATAGGATAGAGACGGAAGGCTGGCCGTGGTAAGCCCCTCCGTAGTTGACTCAGTGGCTACTTTCTGCGGTGTGGAAGTTGTTCGATTCCATTGGCTCCATGGCCATTTTGCCCTCGTTATCGCATCCTTCTGCGAAGAATGGTAAGGCCTGTGACGGCTCCTGCGAGGAGGAGGGCTGTGGTCGAGGGTTCGGGGATGGCCCCTGCCTGGATTCCCACGCCGGGCGAATTCTCATAGGCCCAATCGATGAAGGTCCCCGTGAGGTTGAAATTGTTATAGTTGGTAACGGAGACCTGTATCCACCCGTAGTAAACATCTGCCCCGTTGGTAAGGCGCATGCCGGCGTAGCCCGTGGTATTCCGGAACTCGCCCTTGTCTGTGATTTCGTTGAACGGATCAAAGAGTTGCGTGTAGTTGGAAAAATCCTGGTAGTTATCGCCGCTGTAGGTGCTTGCAGCGTCGATGGTGCTTCCGCCTGCAAAAATCTTCACGTCGTCGGGATCGTTTCCAGCTGCAAACTCGACATAGTTCCCCTGTATTCGGAGCAAGGTCGAGAGGGAGTATTGGTTCTGCTCCGACGGGTCCTCAAGGATCTCCAGGCTCAATCTCATGTCATCCCACGTGCCCGGATCGTTGAACAGGCTGACGGTAAACATAAAGTTGGACTCGTCGTAGAAAACGTTCCGGTTCTCTCCCGAGTAGATGATGGCGGCCTGTGCTTGGGTTCCTGCGGCCATCGCGAGCGCCAGAAGAGTTGCTTGGATGAGGGATGAGAACTGCATGGGAAATGTTCGGCCGGGTAATTTCTGTTTGGTCGCCGAAGGTCTCCACTGACTCATCTCCGCTTGGTTCCGGCATGTTTTCTGTGTGAACGAGCCGAGCACGATACGTGCCACGGGCCGGGAGGCAAGGGGATCAGATCTCCTGGAGCAGGATACTCCCGGAGGTAAACAATCTGCGTCCGTCTGTGAAAATCGGTCGTTAACGGAAAGCCTGTTCGCCACAAGCTCGAACGCCTAGCACGACGTCTCTTTACCGCGTTCGCTGCGGGTGATCCAGATGCCGATGAGGGAGATGTCGGCGGGGGTGACACCGCTGATGCGTGCGGCCTGGCCGAGGGTCTCGGGGCGGATGGCGGTGAGCTTCTGGACGGCCTCGTGGCGGAGTCCGTTCAGTGAGGCGTAGTCCAGCCAGTCGGGGATCTTTTTATTCTCGTGCCGGACGGTGCGCTCGATCTGGTCTTCCTGCCGGCGGAGGTAGCCTTCGTATTTGAGATCGGTTTCGACCTGTTCCCAGACGGCATCGGGGTAGAGCGGGCGGATGTCGGAGGGGAGGGACGACAACGTATTTTCCGAGCGCTTGAGCCAGCGTTCGAGGGTGATATCCGCGATGCGGATTTCTTTGAGGCGGCTGCGGAGCTCTGTGAGGCGGGCGGACTTCTGTTCGTGCCGGCTCTTGCGTTCGCCTTCCACGAGCCCGCAGGCGATGGCGCGGGAGGTTAGGCGGAGGTCGGCATTGTCCTGCCGGAGGAGGAGGCGGTATTCGGCCCGGCTGGTGAACATGCGGTAGGGTTCCGGCGTGCCGCGCGTCACGAGGTCGTCGATGAGGACGCCGATGTAGGCCTCATGGCGTCCGAGCACGAAGGGAGCTTTGCCGAGCACCTTCAGTGCGGCAGTGGCGCCGGCCATGAGCCCCTGCGCGGCGGCTTCTTCGTAGCCGGTGGTGCCGT
>CAZSMN010000081.1:0-10099 GCA_964607615.1 uncultured Chthoniobacterales bacterium
CGCGTGTTTGCTGGCAACCGAGATCTGCCCGCGTCCGGCTGATGAATCTTCCCAACAAGCTTACGGTTTCCCGCCTGTTCCTGACCGCGATTTTCGTGATGTGCTTCTCGGTGGCATTTCCCGGTCGCTTCACGCTGGCTTTTGCGGTTTTTGTGGTGGCAACAGTGACCGATTATCTCGACGGGGTGATCGCGCGGCGGTTCGGGCTCACGACGCCGTTCGGGGCTTTGATGGACCCTCTGGCCGACAAGATCCTGACGGCCTCGGCGTTCATTTGTCTGTGCGGTTACGGCGCACTTCCGGTGTGGGCGGTGATCATCATGATCAGCCGTGAGTTCTTGATTACCGGATTACGAACGCTTGCGGCCTCTCAGGGGATTGTTTTGCCCGCGGAACGCCTCGGCAAGCACAAGACGGCGTGGCAGATGGCAACGATCCTGTATTTCCTGCTGCTGCTGTCGCTGGGCGAATGGACGCCGTCCGGGACGACATGGTTTGCCTCGGCGTGGAATTTCGGCTCCTACGGAATGGTGCCGATCACCGTTGTCCTGACTGTTTATTCGGGAGCGGCCTACCTGGCGAAGAACAGAGCGCTACTCCGATCGGAGTAAGGTCCGATCACCAAAAGCTCTGCGGAACCTCAATTTTATCGCCGGGTTTGAGCTTGATGTCTTTTGAGGGGTCTTTGCGAACGTCCTTGATGTTAATGACCGTGGCTTTGCCGTCCCGCATGAGCCGGACTTTTGATTGGTCGGCATACTCGGTGAACCCTCCCGAGGCCGTGATGGCACCGAGAACGGTAAGATCCGCTGTAAAGGGAACGCGCTGCGGGGCGCGCACGTCTCCGCCGACGTCGACAAAGCGTGCGGCGGTAGGAACGGAAATGGTGATTGAGGGGTTCGTATAGATTTCCTGCGACCGGTAGGCACCTTCGATGGCTGCCTGCAGCTGAGATTGCGAACTGCCGGCCGCACGCACCTTACCAATGTGGGGCAGATTGATGAAACCTTGGCCGTCGACGGTGTAGACGCCGGTCACCGTGGTGATTTCCTCTGCGGGGACTCCGCCGAGCCGAAGTTCCACCTGATCGCCCTCGCGGAGGAGGGCGTCCTGCGCCAGAAGAGAACCGACACCCGACGCAAGGAACGCAGCAGTAAGAAGGCTGACAAAGGTCTTAGTAGGCATCATCCTGGGAGCTCTCGGACGGCGTGGCCGCAGAGGCCGTCTGGTCATTTTTCCTGCGGGCGGCGGCAGCTCTCTTCTTCTTATCGGAGCGCGTCGCCTTGTGGTAATAGTTGTAGTAGCTGGTGTAGTACTCGTAGTGCTGATCGTGACGTACGTCGACGTTGTTCAGAACAACGCCAAGAATGTTGCCGCCGACGTTGGTAATCGCCTGTTTGACGCGTTGGAGCATGGCCCGCGGGAAACGCCTGTGCTGGACAACGATCAGAGTGAGATCCATGGCGCTCGAGAGGACGGAAGCGTCGCTCACTCCGAGAATTGGAGGCGAGTCGAAGAACACGATATCGAACCGGCCTTTAACCTCCTCGATAAGCTCCACCATACGCTGGGAATTCAGAACGCCCACTGCATCGCTCGGAAGCTGGCCGCTCGTCATGAGATAGAGGTTGTCGATCTTCGTGAGATGAACGACCTCCTCGAGGTCAATCTCCGTAGTCAGGTAATCACTGAGTCCCTGCTCATTTTCGACGCCGAAGATGCGGTGCTGGCTCGGGCGGCGAAGGTCAGCGTCGATGACCAGCGTTGTGTAGCCGCCTTTTGCAAAGGTGTAGGCCAGATTGACGAGGGTGGTGGATTTTCCTTCTCCTGCACCCCCGCTGACGATGGTCACCGTGTTGGCATCGGGCGATTTCCGGTTAAACTCAATATTGGTCCGCATGATGCGGTAGGCCTCTGCATCAGGGTTATCGTCGGTGTCGTTGATGAGCACCGAGATATCCTTGGGAATGACGGCCAAAACGGGCACCTGGAGGAAGGATTCGACGTCTTCCATCGTCTTCACGCTCGTGTCGAGATACTCGATGAAGAAGGCGAGACCGACACCGAAGACAAGGCCGACAACGACGCCAAGGAGGATGTTCAGCATCACACGCGGCCGGGAGGGCGCGCTGGCCACTTCTGCCCGCTCCCAGATGACGGCGGGGTTCTGCGGCATGGTTCGCTGCATGGTCTCGGTCGAAAGGCGCATCTCTGCGGCCTCGAGGACCTTTTTAGCCTGAATGTAGTTGTTCTTGGCTTCGTAGTAGCCGGCGGCGCGGGTCTTGGCACCCTGCTGATCCTGCTGGCTCTCTTTCAGGCGGAGCTCGAGGCTTTTGAGGGATTCCTCGGCGATGCGGAGATTTGCCTCAAGGCTGGTTCGCAACGACGTGATCTGACTGGCGAGCTGTTCGCGCATGACCTCTTTTTTCGCGCGAAGAGATTTGACGGTCGGATGGTTCGCCCCAAGGCCGGCATTGAGCATCCGGGCTTCTTCTGAAGCAGCCTCCTGATATTGCGGCAGAACCTGGGAGATCGTCGGATCCTGAATCTCAAGCGTCGTGATGCTCCGCATGATCTGATCGTCGGTCAGCTTCGAGACGGTTTCGTATTTTGCCCGGAGGCTGGAGACGCGCAGGCGCTCCTGGGACACCTGATTCTCGACGGAGAGCAGGACTTGGCTCGATGCAAAGTTGGGATCCTCGACGTTATCGGGGTTGAGGTCCTGAATGTCGTTTTCAATGCGGATGCGCTGGGCCTCTGCCCGGAGCTCATCGACCTTTTTCTTTTGTTTGGTGACCTCGTCCTGAAGCTGGGTCAGCGACCGATTCACCCACTGCTGTTGGTCTTCGATGCGTTTCCGCTGGTATTCCTCGGCGATGCGGTTGGCAATATCCGCCGCCTCCTGACGGTCGGTGCTGAAAACGATGATCTGAATGAGTTCGGTATTACGGATCTCACGAACATCGATCATTCCCCGAAGCTTAAAATAGGCCTGTTCCTTGTTGGTGAAGCCATAGGCATCGCGCCATTTCTGCTCCAGCCCGAGCGCATCGATGACCGGGTAGAGCATCTCCTTCCTCTGGATGATCTCGAACTGCGTCGTGATGAACCGCGGATCGAAGCCTGCGCCGCCTCCGCGATTGTCAAAGACCTGCAAGAAGGTGTCACCCTGTTTGACCTGCATCGTCACCGTCGAGGCATACTGCTTCGGCAGGAAGTGGGTGACGACTGCTGCCGTGATGACCACGAGCAGGAAAACCAGGACGATCAGCGGCATCCGAACCCTGATAACCCTCCAATAGTCCAAAAAGTGGAGCTTTAACTCGCCGCTGTCGTTGCTGTTCATTGGGACGTTTCCTGGGGGGTCAGGCTGGTCAGCCTGTAGAAGATAACCCTCGCAGCCTTGAGGCTAACACACTGGAGTGCCGCTGCAAGCGGGATGAGCGCTTGAGCGGCATAAAGTCACTCGCTCTGTTAAAAAGCGAAGTTGGCTCCGACGAAAGCGACGTTGCGGGTGTACTCGACTTCGATCGCCTGCGGTGCGTTCACAGCGGTGAACTGGTAGCCCGCGCTGAGCGAAACCACGCGGTTGAGCTTGAAGTTTGCCCCGACGCTGAGGTCCCAAACAGTCTGGGTGTAGGTATCGATCACGTTGGCCTGGTCGAAGTAGTCTACCTGGAAATTGAAGGCGGCGTTAACCGAAAGCCGGGGCGTGAAGCCGTGGGTCACGGAAAGTCCGGTGCGGAAGGTCTGGCGCTGTGTGACGTTCGTAAGACCGGAGGCCTCGGTGCCGTAGCGGGCATTCCAGCCGATGTTCGAGTATTTCCCGAATTGGTATACGAGGTTGGATTCGCCGTACGGCCCGATGTAGGTCGACTTACCGTCCACCGGATTGTTGAGGAATCGCTGCTCGACACCGGCACGGAGGGTCCAGCGGAAGCGGGGATTGAAAACCTGGTCAAAACCAAGGAGTGCGAAGTTGCCGAAGCTGTTGAGGTCGGCGACAAGGTAGGTGACCGGGTTGGCGCGGTATTCCGCAACGAGGGTGGTCTTCGGAAGAGCCAAGTATTTGAAGGACTGGCTGATGGTCTGCGAGATGAAGGACTGGGTGTCGTTCAAGTCACTCTCCATGTAGAGGTTGCCGTAGATGTTGTATCCGGTGACCGTCGAGAACTTCTCGGTCCATTGATAAGCGGCATCGATCGAGGTATTCGTGTAGATGTAGTCTCCGTCAACGCGGTTCGTTCCACCGATGATGGAGGTATCGGGCTGGGAGAGGTAAGCCGTGACCGTCGATGCCGAAATGGTCAGGCGCGGACTCGCGAGGTAGGTGGCCGAAAGGGTGAACTGGCCGTTGAAGTCGACCTTGTCGCCCGGGCGTGTGTAGTAATAGGTCACGCCACCACCGAGCTCGGTGGAGAGCTTGAGGCGGGGGCCACCGAAATCGTAACGAACACCGGCAGCGACGTTTGTGTAAAAGCTGCTGTCTTTGTTTGTCCGTTCGGTGAAAAGGTTGTCGTCAAAGCCTTCGCGGACGGCCGCCGAGAATTTGAAGGGCTGACTGGCCAGCAAGCTGAGCGGGCTGTCGGAAGATCCCTCGGTATCGCCGAGGTCGGATGAGAAGTCTGCCGGCAGAGGCGCCAGATGGAGGCTTCTTGCGGCACCGATATCATTCTGGGCCTGCAAAGCGGTCATGGTGACAGTTGCGGTCAGAACGCCCAGTGCCAAATGCGAAATTCGAGATACCTTTTTCATAGCGTCAAGATGCGGTTTTAGCGACGAGCGCCGGCTTGGCAACACATTTGAAAAAAAATCTGGCAGCCGGTTCAGGGATCCTGATGCTGTCGTTGTTGGAGTTGCTGCAGCCGATCGCGGGCAAAGCGGATCCCGGGCATTTGCACGCTGACGAGATAGGCTTGGATGGCCTCTTCGGAAAGTCCGGACTCCTCGAGCAGGAGCGCATAATACTCTCTCAGGACCGCGCTCGTCGGGTCCAGCCGGATGGCCTCGACGTGCGCGGCCGCGGACTCCGAGGTCGCACCCTGGGCGGAGAGCGCAAGGCCGAGGAGGAAATGATTCCACCTTTCCTCCGGATCGAGAGCAGCCGCCTTTCGGAGCTGGAAGGCGGCACTCGTCAGCAATGTCTGCCGGTCGGAGGAGGCGGACGCCAGCTTCAACTGCGCTTCACCCAGAATGCGGCGCAGGCGGGGGTGATCGGGATTCCGCTTGAGGCCTTGCGCGGCGAATTGGATGGCCGTCTCGTAGCGGCCGGCGACGAGTTCGTTGTCCGCACGGAGAACCTCTATTTCCAACGCCGCATGCCGCTCGAGGAGGAGCAGAAGACCCAGCCCGCCGAGAAACGCCGCGACGGCAGTCGCGGGCCGGACGAGACGGGAAATCCAGATCCGCTGCGGGGAGGGAACGCCCGAATTGGCCAGAAGCCCGAGGCAGGCAGCGGCGAGCAGCGCGTTTGATGGCACCTGCATGTTGAAGTCGAAAAACGCGTGGAAACCGAAGGACACGGCGGCGCTCAAAGCTCCGACGGCGAAAGCCACCGAGCTGCTCTGCGGGACGCTCGAGACGGCCATTCGCTCGCGAAGCCCGCGCAGGAGGCCCTGCCAACCTGCCGCCAGGTGCATGAAAAGCACGAGCCCCATGAGAGCAAGTCCGAGAAAACCGAAATCCGATGCCGTCTGCGCCCAGTCGTTGTGTGCGAACAGATTATTCAATCCCGCCGTGGAGTAGCAGAGACGTCGCGAGATCTGGGCGAACGAACCGGCCCCGGTGCCCGTGAGCGGCTCGATTTGCGCCTGGCGCACAGCGGCTGGCCAGAGGTTGAGGCGGTAGGTATCCTGCCCGATCCGCTCCATCCGGTTCTGAACCGTTTCACTTTGCAGGAAGAAGTAGAGGGCCCCTCCAAGCGCGACGGCGATCACGCCCGCAAGGGCCGCGATGAACGGGAACCTGCGGTCCCTGGCTCCAATGCCGAGCGAGACGAAGCCGAGAACAAGAAACACGGCAAGGCCCGCTCCGAAAGCGATGACACCGCCCCGGCTGAGCGTGAGCAACATCCCGACGGCACAAACGCCACCGAGGTAGGCAAAGAGTATTTTCACCCAGAGCCGGCACCTGCCGAAACACGCCACGCCGATCACGAGAAACGTCATGGCATTGAGAAACCACGCCAGTTGGTTTCCATTAAGGAAGCTGCCCCGGCCTCGCTGCATGCCGCCACCCCGCTCGTACCAGACACGGAACTGCTCGCTCAGCCAGGGCTGCGGCATAAAGTAGTCTCGCGATGAGAACTGCATACCAGCGATGACGACCTGCGCGACGGCGGCGGCCAGCAGGACGCCGACAAAGGCATATCTGGCCGATGGAGTGGTCACCACCGACGCCACCGTCAGGTAAGTGACAAGGCACGCCAGCACGAGCAGCGAGTAGAAGAGAGCAAAGTCCGGCCCGGAAGAGGTCAGAGATCTCCAGAAAAAATAACCCGCGGCGAGCACGGCTGACACGACCGCGAGAGGCGAGGACGCCACGGCCCTCTTCCAGAAAACGGCAACCATCGAAAGCAGGCCGGCCACCGAAACAAGAAAGTACGCCGGCACGGCGAGTGCCGTCAGCATGAGACCGCCGTAGGCAAATTGGGCCGCGACGATGCCCATGGCGATAAGGACGGCAATGAAGATCCGCATTTCCTGTCCAGAATGGCGGAGGTCCCGTCCGGCCTCAACCCCGAATCCTCAATGTCCCGTAGCCGTCATGGCTACCCTTTCGAAAGCGGGCAGATGTAATCCGCCATCGCAGGCCGGCCGATAAGGTGATCGCACCGGGCCGCCATGACCAGCGGGGGATTTGTCGTGTCACGGGCCGGCTCATTG
This sequence comes from uncultured Chthoniobacterales bacterium, assembly GCA_964607615.1. Classification (GTDB taxonomy): domain Bacteria; phylum Verrucomicrobiota; class Verrucomicrobiia; order Chthoniobacterales; family Terrimicrobiaceae; genus CAZSMN01. Next base: position 6,885 of record CAZSMN010000081.1, read on the forward strand.
CGGGCTGCAAAGCGGAAGGCCTCGGCAGCCTCGGCCCATTGGCCTTCGCGATAGAGCCGGCGGGCAGCGGCATAGGAAGCGATCCGATCCGCGCAGGCAGCGGCCGCTTCGGGACCTCGACCGAGGAGTTCATAAATCTCGACCGGCTGGGTGCGTCCCGGCACAAGGATGCGGTCGAGCGCTCGGAAGACCAGGTCCGGGTCGTCCTTCGATGCGGCGGCGTGGGTTTCGCCCGAGACAAGAATTCCTGCCCCGAAATGTCCGGCGGCCGCTTCGATGCGCTGCGCGAGATTCACCGTATCTCCCATCATCGTGTAGTTAAACCGGAGCTTGGAGCCGATGTTTCCCACCACGGCTAAGCCGGTGTGAAGCCCCACGCGGCTGCGCATCTGGCGGACTCTCAAGGGCCAGCGGTCGCCGTTTCCACCCCACTGCACGCGGAGGCGGACCTGCGTCTCCTGGAGACTGAGAGCCGCGCGGCAGGCGGCGGAGGCATGGCCGGCGCAGGGCAGCGGGGCACCGTATATCGCAACAATGGCGTCCCCGACATACTTGTCGAGCGTCCCGCCCTCGCCGATCACCGCCGCCGTGCTCTCGCCGAGGTATTCGCACATGAGCTCGACGAGATCCTTCGGGCGGAGTTCTTCGGCCAGCGGAGAAAAGGCAACGATGTCGCTGAAGAACGCGGTAATCTCCACCTCGGCGCCACCGGTCTGCGGCGGGATGTTGTTTTCGACCATCTGCTCGACGACGGCGGCCGAAACATAACTACCGAAGAGCTCTTTGATGCGGCGCCTCTGCCTCTGCTCATCGGAGAGCTGGAGCAAGACAGCGACAAACAGGCAGGACAGCGCAGCGCCGACCGGAGCGACCAGCGGCAGGATGAGCCCGGAATGTCCGAAGGTAACAAACGCCGCGGCCACATAGAGCACCAAAAGCCCCAGAACGGCCGGCCAGGCATAGGCTGAAAAGCGGATCGGGACGAAGCAGGAGGCGGCAGCGATGAGCCCGATCACCGCGATGATCACAACATTCACCACCACCGGCGGACGGTGCAGAAAGCGGCCGGAGACGATGGTTTTTACCAGGTTGCCATGGATCGAGACGCGGGGCACCGGCTGGGCACCGCTAAGGGGGATGCGCGAGATATCTTTCAGAAGAGGATCGGTCGGGCCGATGAGCACGATGGCATCGCGGAAACGTTCGAAAAACTTCGCCGCCTCCGCCTTTTCCTCATCGGTTCCATTCTTCGCGAGCTCGTTCATCGCAATCACCCGCGCGATGCTGCTGCGGGGGTTTTCCGGCGAATCCCAGGGCGAGAACCAGTTGGGCTCGACGATCTGTCCCAACAGAAGCGGGATGCGGGCGAGGACGGTTCCGTCGGGCTTCGTCACCGTCATTTCCCGCGAGCCGATCTGCACCGCCGAGGCATCGAGCCCCCAATGCATCAAAGCGAGCTGAAGCGACAGGGGAAGGTAGGTCTGGCCGGCCGTCTTGGCGAAAAAGGGAACGAGATTCACCGAGTCCCCGATGGTCGTGATGAGGCCGATCGTCCCCCAGGTGGGACCGACCACCGGATAGTCGGGCAATTCGGGGAGTTGGTTGGGGTCGGCCGCGCGCGGGTCAAAGACAAACGGAAAGCGGCCGGAGGTGCCGAGGATGGAATCCGGCACCCCGAAGGTGGCGGCCAGAACCACATTGCCGTGGCGGCGGATGCTTCGGCCGAGCGCGAGACTGCCGGCCTCGGCTTCGGCCCGGCCCAGTTGCGGGATACCGCTTTTCGAGAGGACGAGATCGATTCCGACGGCCCGGGCCTTGCCATAATCGAACAGTCCATCCAGCGCGAGGGCGAAGAGCTCTCGGTTCCAAGGAAAATTGCCAAGCAATCGGAGGGCGTCGGAATCCACGTCCACGTAGTGCAAAGGCAAGGGAGAGGCCAGCGGGCCGCGCATTGCGAGACGGGCGGTGATGGTCTGCTCCTCAAGCGCGCTGAGCATCCCGTCCGCACCGAGAAAGACCGGGCCGTGAGTGGTGGGAAAGAGCCGGACTTGCGAGGCAAGAATCCATGCCAGGCAGATCACGAGCATGACGGCGAAGATCGCGGCCGTGCGTTTGAGACCCGGGTTGAGGGATTTCAACGGAGGCGTCCCTGTAAAGCGGAAGGGGCAGAAAGCCGAGTTTCTGCCCCCTCAGGAGTGGTAGGATCTACCACGGTTTAGGAGAAAACAAGTTCAGGACACCGGCGGAGCGGGTGTCGGAGTCGGAGTCGGCGTGGGTGTCGGCGAGCTCGGAGGATTCTGCGCTCCACCGCCGCCGCTGCCGCCGCCGCCGCCCATGTTGTTGAGGGTGCCGACATCCCCGGCACCTTGGTCGCCGGAGTTAAAGTCGTTATCATCCTCTGCGATGTTGAGGAGGCGTTCCTCGATGTCATTCAGGTCGGTGCCTTCCAGCGTGATGGCGTTGTATTCCTGTCCCTCGCCGACGAGAACGGGAGGCTGGCCGGGGACTTTGACGAACCCGACTGTGCCCTCCGTGACCACGAGCGTGACACGATATTTGCCTCCGGGCATGCTCTCGACAACAAGGTTGAAGGTCGTTCCGCGGATGCCTGCGGTGCCGAGCGGGGTCTCGATGTTCATGCTGGAACCGGAGTTCAGCTTGGCGACGTCGCCGAGAATCCGGCCCTTGTCGAGCGACATCTTCGAGATCGACGTGGTGGGTTCCGCCGAGAGCGCTGCAAGGTCCTTACCGGCCGCATCGAACGGGTCCTGGAGGAATTTATCGATGGAAAACTCGGTGTCCGGCTGAACGTCGATTTTCGTTCCGTTGGAGAAGAGGAGCGAGGCGTTGGACTTGGGCCCGGTTCTGACAGTCTGACCCTGCTTTACAAAATCACCGACGGCCAGAGCCTTGCCTGCGCCGTCCGTGACGGTGCCTTTAACGGCCGTGACCTTGACATTGCCGGAAGCTGTCGGGGCGGCCTCGACATTCAGTGGGAGTGCGAAGACGGAGAGGAGTACAACGCAACTGAGACCGAGAAACGTTTTCATGGTTTGCTCTACGTAGCACGGGTCGGGGGCGAGGCAAGAAAATAATCCCCGATGCGGCATCGCCACGAAGGCCGCGAACCGCTAAGCGCATGGGGGAAATGGAGATCTCGGAAAAGTTTCTCGTCTCACTTTGCGGGTGGCCGGTTTTTCAGGAAGCCCGGCGCC
>CAZSMN010000081.1:10109-12979 GCA_964607615.1 uncultured Chthoniobacterales bacterium
TATCAGAAGCCTCCTACGAACCGCCGGTTCTCAAAGCGCGGGTGACTTCCGAGGGCAAGCCCTTCCTTGCGGGGCTGAAGATCAAAAACGCGATCGATATCGAAAATCTCTGCCCGTGCCGCGACTCGAGGGCGCGGGGCATCATCTGCGCACACGCCGTGGCGGCCGGGCTGGAATTTCTAAAACCAACCACAAATCCTGTCGCTGAGAAAAAGTCGCCCCAGCCGGCAGCGCGGGCGGCCGGTGAGGCAACGTCCGAGATGCCGGAGGTGCGCCTGCGCCTTGAGGGTTCGCTACGGCACCTCGAAGCGGAGGTTTCGTTTCTCTACAAGCAGCCGGGCACGACGAATCCGGCTGGAGAGCTCGCCGTTATCAAAGAGTTGATGGATCTGGGCTTCGAGGACCGGAAGGGAAAGGCCGTACTGGAGGGTGAAGACGCCGTGGTCGGCTTTTTTGCCAACCGCCTGCCCGGGCTGCGCGAGCGCTGGAAGGTGGAGGAAGGCGAACGCTTTCAACACGTGACCCGCGACATCACGCGGATCGAACCTCAGTTTGCGATCCGGGAAAAGGGCGACGGCTGGCTGGATTTCCACGTGCATTTCACGGCGGGAAAGAGTGCGGTTTTCACAGCGCAGGAGATGCAGCGCCTGCTCCTCAGCGGCAAGCCGGTGACCAGGCTGTCCGATGGCAGAGCGGCCGTGGCCGACCCGGGCCTGGCTGCGGATCTGGAGGAAGTGCTCCGCGACTGCGATCCACGCCAGGAACGCGGTGGCTATCGCATCCGCGACGTCCACCGCGGCTATCTGGAGGCCTGCCTTCGCGATTGGGGGACGAAGTCCGGAGCCGAAGCGGATGACGCGCCCCCGCTCGGCCCCCTTGCGTCACGCCTCCGGCCCTACCAGATCGAAGGGGCACAATGGATGTTGAGCCGGGCGATTCGCGGGCAGGGCGGGTTGCTGGCCGACGAGATGGGGCTTGGAAAAACCGTCCAGGCCCTGGCGATGATGGAAGCGCTCCCCGGCCGGCCGCATCTCGTGGTCTGCCCGTCCTCTCTGGTTTGGAACTGGCATCGCGAGGCGGAGCATTTTCTGCCGGGGAAAAAAATCCTCTCCCTCGAAGGCGGCGGGCGGACGGCGGCCTTTCCAAAAATCCCGCATTACGACGTGGTCATCACCAGCTACGCTCTCCTGCGACGGGACATTGCGGCCTACAAGGACATCGCCTTCGGCACCGTCACGCTCGACGAGGCCCAGCATGTCAAAAATCCCGACAGTCAGAACGCCAAAGCCGCCGCCGGCCTGCGCGGGGCGGCGCGGTTTATCCTCACCGGCACGCCACTGGAGAACTCGCTGCGCGATCTCTGGTCGCTCTTCGAATTTCTGCTACCCGGCTACCTCGGCACGAGGAAGGATTTTCAGGAGCGCTATGAAAAACCCCTTCTCGAGGGTGCGAAGGGTGCGGTCTGGGAAAGGCTTCTGCGACGCGTGCGGCCCTGGATGCTCCGGCGGCGGAAGTCGGACGTCCTCGCCGACCTGCCCGAAAAGCTGGAGCAGATCGTTGAAGTCGACCTGAGCCCGGCGCAAAAGGCCGCGTACACGGAGCTCCAGATCGCGGCCCGCGCCGGCATCGACGCGCTGAACAAATCAGGCGGCGGCGCCGCGCGGATGCAAGTGCTCACCGCCCTGCTCCGGCTCCGTCAGGCCTGCTGCGACATCCGCCTTCTCGGCGCGGAGGCGTCCGACCCGTCGGGCAAGCTCGAGACGCTGCTGGAGATCCTGCGCGAGGCGATTGACGGCGGGCACCGCGTGCTCGTCTTCAGTCAGTTCACCTCGATGCTCGACCTGATCGAGCCCACGCTGGCGGAGGCCGGTATGCCAAGCTGTAGGCTCGATGGCTCGACAAAGGACCGCGCGGCCGTTGTTGAGAAGTTCCAAACCGACAGCACGATTCCCGTCTTTTTGATCAGCCTGAAAGCCGGTGGCTCCGGTCTCAACCTCACCGCGGCGGATACGGTCATTCACTTCGACCCGTGGTGGAATCCCGCCGCCGAGGCTCAAGCGACCGATCGCGCCCACCGGATCGGACAGAAAAACGTCGTCACCTCGATCAAGCTCGTCGCCCGGGACACGGTCGAAGGCCGCGTCATCGAGCTGCAAAACCGTAAGCGCGAGCTCTTGGGAGGTCTGCTCGACGGCGAGGAGGCCACCACGCGCCTGACCAACGACGACCTCGCCGAGCTGATCGGCTGATCCTTACAACTCGACCCGCCCCGTCGCCAGGCCTTCGGGAAGCGGTGCCGGCCGGACCATCGAGCTCGCCAACTCGATATGGCGGCCATCCTCGGACGCGTCGAGAATCGAGTGCAGAATATCGAGCACGTGGTAGGCCATCCGCGCGTTAGCCCGGTGCTCCCGACCGGACTCGATGGCCGAAACCAGATCCGCCACGCCAATGCCCCTGCTGTTTTCCGCGTAACCGAATGCGAGCGGAACTTCGCGCCATTCGCTTTCGCCCCGCAGGCGGAGCTGGACCGGTCCACCAAAGCCGTTCGGGTCCGGAAGAATGAGGGTTCCCTCCGTGCCGTAAATCTCCATGGGCGGCATCCGGTGCGCGTGCACATCGAAACTCGTCGACAAGGTCACCACCGGCCCGGCTTCGAAATCCAGCACGGCGGCAATGTGCGTCGGCGTCTCAACGGTGATCTTTGAACCGGCAAGAGGTTCGCTGTAGATGGTCCGCTCGGTCTCGGTGATGCGCGCCGAGCCTGTAACCCGCCGGACCGGTCCGAGCAGGCTCGTGAAAGCTGTGAGATAATACGGGCCCATATCAAAAAGCGGGCCCGCACCCTTCTAGTAGCAAAACTCCTGCTT
>CAZSMN010000082.1:0-9744 GCA_964607615.1 uncultured Chthoniobacterales bacterium
CATGCCCGGTATGGCTGGGAGGAGATGGGGCGGCGCATTCCGATCCGCTGTTTTCTCCACGATCCGAGCATCAAGTCGAGCCTCACGTTCCTGCGCAAGACGACGTGGGCACGCCAGAAGGTCGAGACGTGGTTCCTCTACGATCACTGGAAGGCGCAGGACGACGCCTGAGCGGGGGGTTACGTCTCGGTCACCTTGGCGTCGCGACCCTCGCGGCCGCGGAGGCGCATGAGGATCGGGAGTCCGGGGAATTCCCATTTGTCGCGGATTCGCGCGCAGAGGTAGTTCACGTAGCTGTCCGGGATAAGACGCGGGTCGTTGACGAAGAGGACAAACTGGGGCGGCCGGATCGTTCCGGAGTCGCGGGCCTGGGCGGCGTAAAGGATCTTGAAGCGACGGTTCGACTTGGTGGGAGGCGGCTGGAGCTCCATCGCGGCTTTGAGCACGCGGTTGAGCTCGCCGGTCCCGGCGCGGCGGGTCGAGTGCTGGCGAACCTTTTCGATCGTCGTGAAGAGCCGTTGGACATTTTCGCCGGTGCGGGCGGAAAGGACGACGACGGGGGCGTAATCCAAAAAGAAAAGCTCGCGCCGGACATTTGCGACATGCTCGCGGACGAGATCCGGCTCATGCGTGCCGGGCGCGCAGAGGAGGTCCCACTTGTTCAGGGCGATGACGGCCGGCTTTTTGGCTTTCTGGATGAGGCCGGCGATCTTCTTGTCCTGCGCGGTGACGCCGGTTGTTGCGTCGATCACAAGCACGTTGAGATCCGCGCGGCCGATCGTCTTCTCCGACCGCATCACGCTGAAGACCTCGACCGACGTATTGTGCCGCGAGCGGTGGCGGATGCCCGCCGTGTCGCAGAGGATGAAGGTTTTCCCGTTGCGCTCGGTTGTGATGTCTACCGCGTCGCGGGTGGTGCCCGGGATGTCGCTGACGATCGTGCGCTTGTCGTTGAGGATGGAATTGATGAGCGACGATTTGCCGACATTCGGACGTCCGACCAGCGCAAGGCGCGGGGCCTCCACCGGCGCTCCGTCTTCGCCGCCCTCGGATTCCGGGAGGAGATCCTCGATGGCGCTTACCAGATCGGTGATGCCGCGTCCATGCGCAGCGCTCACGGTCAGAATGTTTGGGAAACCCAGTCGCGTGAATTCGTCGGCCCTGCCCTCGTGGGCCTCGGTATCGACTTTGTTCACCACGAGAAGAACCGGCCGGCCCGACGACCGGATAAGCGAGGCGAGGTCCGCGTCGAGCGGCGTGACGCCGTCCCAGGCGTCCATCACAAACAGCAGGACGTCGGCGCTCTCGATCGCGATCAGCGCACCTTCGCGCGTGGGCTGGGCAAAATCCGGATCCGGCTCGGCGCCGATGCCGCCCGTGTCGACGATCTCAAAAGGCGCCCTGCCGAGCTTGCAGATGGAAACAATCCGGTCGCGCGTGACGCCCGGCTGGTCGTGGACGATCGAGATCATCCGGCCGGCGAGGCGGTTGAAGAGAGCGGACTTGCCCACATTGGGACGACCGACGATGGCGACGTTGCGCATGGAGAAAAAATCTAGTGAGGTTGGTCGTGGTGGCGGAATTGTCTGATTCCACGCGTGACGTAGACGGCGCCGCTGGCCAGCGTGAACGCCCCGGCGACATAAACAGAAATCAGATGATGGGGCAACTGTAGCATAACCCACGCAATCGCGATCATTTGTGTCGCGGTCGCCGCCTTGCCGGTCCACGCCGGCCGGACGTCCAGCGAACGCTCGAGGTGATAGACCACCGCGCAGCCGGTGAGAATGACGGCGTCCCGCGCGATGACGAGCACCGGGAACCAGAGCGGAAACGCATACGTCCACTTGCTCAGGCTCAGCGTGATGATCGCCGTGAGGAGCAGGCCCTTGTCGGCGATCGGGTCCAACACGGCACCGAGCTTCGAGCGCTGGCCGAACTTCCGCGCGACCCAGCCGTCGATGCCATCGGTGAGCGATGCCAGGAGAAACGTGGCGATCGCCGCCATGCGCTGCCATTCTTGGGGATTTCCCTCTTCGACGCCTTTCCCGTAGTAGACGCAGAACAGCACAAAAACCGGGATCAGCAGGATGCGGGTGATTGTGATCTTGTTGGCCAGCGTCATGGTGGGTCTGCCCTCCTCTCCTACAGACTAACGCATCACCCCGCTCCGTCGAGCGCAGACGCAGGCTCAGGGTTCCTCAAAAACCGGAACGAACTCGAACGCACGGCCGTCAAAGAGCCCGCGATCGCTGAGCTTGAGTTCGGGAATGACCAGCAGTGCGAGGAAAGACAGCGTCATGAAGGGAGCCGCGAGAGGAGATCCCAACGATTGGGCCATGCGGGTGAGCTCTTCGTAGCGGGTGGCGACCGACGCGCCGGGTTCATTGCTCATCAAGCCGGCAATCGGCAGCGGGAGGAGTTCGGTCCGGCCGCCGTCTGCGATGACGCAACCGCCGCGCGACGCCATCAACGCGTTGACGGCCTGTGCGAGGTCGGCGTCGCTTGCGCCCACGGCGACGATGTTGTGGCAATCGTGGGCCACGGTCGAGGCGATGGCTCCGCGCCGGAGTCCAACATTCCGCACAAAAGCGACCGCCGGGGGCGCGTCATGGTAGCGGTTGATAACGGCGATCTTGAGAATCCCGCCGTCCGGGTCGTCCAGCAAGCGGGAGGGAATCCGGCCGGCTGCGGTGACCAATTGCCCGTCGAAAACCTCGATGACGCGGGTGATCGGTTTTCGCTCCGGAAGCCGGAAGTCGTCCGGTCCGATCGGGCGCGGGTGAAAGGCATTTGGTGTTCCCGCTTCTTCAAAGGGCAGTAGGCATCCGCCATCGCGCGCGACCGGAGACCCGCCGAGCCACGTGCCGGTGACCTCGAAATTATTCAAGTCCCGGACCGTGATAAAATCGGCCGGATCTCCCTTGCGAAGCCGTCCTGTGGCAAGGCCGTAATGTTCGACCGGATGCACGCAGGCGGCGCGGAGGACATCAAAGACATCGTAGCCGCGCTCAACAGCGGCTGCCACAAGCCGGTCGATATGCCCGGCGGCGAGCGCGTCCGGGTGCTTGTCGTCGCTGCAAAACATGCACGAGGCCGGGTGTGAACCGAGAAGCGGAGCAAGAGCGTCGAAGTTCCGCGCGGCCGAGCCTTCGCGGATGAGGATCTTCATCCCGTGGCCGATCTTTTCGAGGGCTTCGTCGAGCTGGAAACATTCGTGATCGGTCGTGATCCCTGCGGCGGCGTAGGCCGCAAGTCCGTCGCCGCGGAGTCCGGGGCAGTGACCATCGACCGGCTTGCCGAGCGCGTGGGCGATGCGGATTTTCTCCAGAACGTCCGGCTGGCCGTTGATCACGCCGGGATAGTTCATCACCTCGGCGAGATAGCCGATGGACGGATGTTCCAGAAGAGCGCTCACCTCCGCCGGCCCCAGTTCGGCACCGGCGGTTTCAAAGGCGGTTGCGGGAACGCACGATGGTGCACCAAAGCAAAAGTGGAACGGCGACTTGGCGGCTCCCTGCAGCATGTAGTCCACGCCGTCTCTCCCGAGAACGTTGGCGATCTCGTGGGGATCGGAGACCGATGCCACCGTGCCGTGCGCCATCGCCAGCCGCGCAAACTCCGCCGGCGGGAGCATCGAGCTTTCGACGTGCACGTGCGCGTCCACAAAGCCCGGCAGGATAAACGGCCCGTGGCTTGCCTCGGTGTCGGTCACGGATGCGATGTCGACAATCCGGCCTTCGTGCCACGACAGGCGCACTGCGGAGATCTCTCTCCGCCAGGGATCCACCATACGGCCGACCAGAACGTCCATGTTTTGCAACATGCGGCAGGAGGCTCACGCCGGCAAGCAGTTGCAAGAGGGAGAAATCCAGAGCATAACGTCGCGACATGCCCGATTCGCCCGCCGAACTCCTGCGCCATGCGGCCTCGCTCGAGGAGCGTCTCGTTCCCCATGTCGTGGTAACCGTTCTCGCCACCCGCGGAAGCGCGCCGCAGGACGAATCAGCCAAGATGATCATCGCCGCCGCGGGACGCGAGGCAGGCACCGTCGGTGGCGGCAAGCTCGAGGCAGCGGCCGCTCGCGAGGCGGCGGATCTCCTTGCGGCCGGACGTTCCTGCAACCGGATCGTTGAGTGGGATCTCAAAAACGACATCGGCATGACGTGTGGCGGAGTCGTGACGCTCTTGTTCGAGGTCCGCTCGCCCCGCGTATGGACGGTTGCCATCTTCGGAGCCGGCCACGTGTGCCAGGCACTGGTCCCGATGCTCCTTCCGTTGCCGGTTTTGTTGGAGGTGCGGGATCCTCGGGCGGAGTGGATTGCGCGGCTGCCCTCGGGGCCGAATCTCCGGGCCGAGGTCGCAGACGATCCCGCCAAGGCAGTAGCTGCGCTTCCTGCCGGAGCCTTCGTGCTTTGCATCACACAGGGGCACCAGACCGACCGGCCGATACTGGAAGCCGCCCTGCGCCGCGGGGACCTCGGTTTTGTCGGGGCAATCGGAAGCCGCTCCAAGGCGGCCATTCTCAAGCGCGAGCTGCGCGAGGCGGGTCTGGGTGAAGACGCAGTGGCGGCTCTCCACTGCCCGCTGGGCCTCGAACTCGGCACCAATCACCCGCAGGAGATTGCCATCAGCATCTCGGCACAGCTTCTGCTTGAGCGGGACCGCGTTCTCTCACACTGATTATGTCCAAAAAACTCGTCGTCCTCGACGGCTACACGCTCAATCCGGGTGATCTCACCTGGGATGCCATCCGCTCTCTCGCCTCCGAGGTGGAAATCCACGACCGCACGTCTCCGGCGGATGTGCTCGCCCGCGCGGCCGGTGCCGACCTGGTGCTGACGAACAAGGTCCGCCTCGACGCGGCCACGATCGCAGCGCTTCCCGACCTGAAATACATCGGCGTGTTGGCGACGGGATTCGATGTGGTCGACGCGGCTGCCGCTCGGGCGAGGGACATCCCGGTTTGCAACGTGCCCGCCTACAGCACGTTTTCCGTGGTCCAGATGGTCTTCGGGTTCATCCTGAACTGGACAAATGGCATCGCCCACCATGCCGCCCGCGTGCGGGACGGGGCCTGGGTGGCGTCGAAGGATTTCGCGTTCTGGGATTTTCCCCTGCACGAGCTGGAGGGAAAAACCCTCGGCATTATCGGCTTCGGCCGCATCGGCCAGCAGGTCGGACGCGTTGCCCATGCGTTCGGGATGAAAGTCTGCGCCGCCGTTCGCTCGCCGAAGTCGGTTGAGTATCCGGTCGAATATTCTTCGGTCGATGAGGTTTTCGCGAAGGCGGATTTCCTTTCCCTGCTCTGCCCGCTCACGCCCGAGACGCGCGGCCTGGCCAACGCGGCACGGCTCCGCCTGATGAAGCCCACCGCGTATCTCATCAACACCGCGCGTGGTCCGGTCGTGGTCGAGGAGGATCTCGCGGCCGCGCTCAATGAAGGTTGGATCGCCGGCGCGGGTATGGATGTTCTTTCTGCTGAGCCCCCGCCGGCGACAAACCCGCTCCTGACGGCGAAAAACTCGGTCATTACCCCGCACTACGCGTGGGCGTCGGTTGAAGCGCGGGTCCGTTTGATGGACATCGCTGTGGCGAACGTGAAGGCGTTCCAAGCCGGCGCGCCGCAGAACGTCGTGAATTAACGCGGCGTCCTCAGCTGAAAAGAAGGTCGCCGCCGGGCGTCGTGCGGAAATCCAGAGCGAGCCGTGCGGTGGTATTCGGGCGGATGACCTCCTCTACGAACCTGACGTGAATCGGGTCGGCGGCGTAGGCGGAAAGCTTCGCCGGGGAGTCCAGCACGACGGCGAGGAAAAACGGCCACTCCGAGGCAGGGTCGATGTTTTTGCCGCAGCGCACAGCGAGCACGCAGGAGATTTTGAGCAGGCGCAGACGCGTCTCGCGCATCATCTGATCGATGTCCTCCGCGTCCATGTCAGGACGCAACTTGAAGAGGACTATATGCTCGATCATGCGCTCGGCCGGAAGGCCCGGCCTCAGCGGGACCAGTCGAGGGCGCCCTTTTTGACGGCGTAGACGTAGCCGAACATCAGGATGATCACAAAGCTGAGCATGCTCCAGAGGATGGCCATGCCGTGCTCGGCGATGAAGCTCTGGTAGACGACCGCCCACGGATACATGAAGACAATTTCGATATCGAAAAGGATGAAGAGCATCGCCACGAGGTAGAACTTCACGCTGAAGCGCGGCTGCGGGCCGGCTTCGGGAAGCACACCGCACTCGTAAGCGGTGTCTTTGGTGACGTTGCGGGTGCCGGCGCGTCCGAGCAGGATGTTCGTGAGCAGGGCCACCGTGGCGAAACCCACGGCGACGATCACGTGCAGCAATACCGGAACGTAACTCTCGATCATTCCCGAGCATTACCCGGCATCCGCCGCCCGCGCAACCCGGAAAACCGGCCTACCACGTGTAGTGGACCGAGTAGGTCACCTTGCGCTCCCCGCCAGGCTTGAGGTCGATGCGGAACTCGATCTCGTCGGACTTCAACTTGGTAAAGGGATCGCTTTTTTCGCGGATCTCCCAGTTGGCAGCGCGGTAGAGGTGCTCGACGACGCGGATCTGGACGGGATCCTTCTTGCGGTTCCGGAGGGTGATTTCGAACGATTCGTCGGCGGTGTTGTTGGCGGAATCGATGCGGAAATCGATGCGCTTGCGCTCGCCGACGAGGTCGAAGGCGTCACCGGTGTAGAGCTTCACGAGCTCGTCGGCCGGCGTGTGGTCGATCTGGTTTTCGCCGGTGAATTCGATCTGCGTGCCATCGGTGCGGTAAAAGCGCACGCGGCCCTTCGGGAGGGGGAGGCCAAGGTTGTTCTCCTTCGAGTTTTTGAATTCCCGCATCACGGCGACCTTGGTCTGGCTTTGCGTTCCGAATTCGGAGTTCGTCAGGCGGAAGTTGCCGTCGGCCCCGCGCCATGCGTTGCCGCCGAGCTCAGCGCCGTCGTAAACGTAGATCGTCTCCGAGCGGATGCCGGTCGCGCGGACAAACTCGACCTGCTTGGTCTCGTTGTTCCGCAGGGTGGCCGGCCGTGCCAGCGAGTAGAGGTGGAATTCGTCGAATGCCTTTTCGGTCACCTGCGCCTCGTCGGCCATCATCGCCGCGGGCATGGCCTTTGACATCCTCCCTGAGCCTGATCCGAACTGGTCGGGAACGATCTTGTTCACATCGCCGGCCATGAGCTTGATCCGGGCGTCCGCAAAATCCCGCCCGCTCCGGTTTTCCATGGTGATCCAGCCAACGAGGTCGATGGTGTCGCCTTTCTCGGGCGAAACGAGGTTGTAGCTGGCCTGCCAGGAGAGTCCGCCGGTGACATAGCCGAGTTCGGCTTCGGTTTTGAGATCCTTCGGCGTGCTGAGAAGCCAGGTCAGGCGTGGCTTGAGGATCGTGCCATCGCCAAGGGACGGGAAAACCGGTTCACCGGGGAGGCCGAACCGGATCGTGCCGTCGATCTCAATAATTGGCTCGGTGCCGCCGGGGTTGCCATTGAACGAGGGCACGTAGCCGGAGCGCATGATTTTTCCTTTCACCATCCGGTCGGGCTTTGAGGTCTCGCGGATGAGGAAATCAATCTCCTTCCCTTCGAAGAGAGACAGCAGAAGGGACTGGCTCACCGGGTCGTTGCGGTAGTTTTGCTCGAGGATCTGGAGCGGCTTGCCAGCGGGATCGCGGAGAATGACCGAGTCGGGCTCCAGGCGGAGCGTGGCCCCCTCGTAGGTGACCACGTTCACGCCCGCCTTGAGATCGAGCGGGACGGTGTCGCGCACGACGGCGAAGTCGGCGTTGTAAATGGTAAGCCCGGTCGCGCCGAACGCGGCGGCGGGGAGGAGCAGGAGGGCGGTGAGGAACGTGCGCATGGAGGAAGGGTTCATGGGAGTCAACGTGCGGGGGCGTTTTTTCTTACCGGAAAAAATCCGGCCGCGCGTCAGAGAAGCTCGCCCTGGGCGGATTTCGGCGGCGTGAAGCCCAGCTTTCGGTAAGCCTTAGGCAGAGCAACGCGGCCCTGGGCGGTGCGCTTGAGGAAACCTTGCATGATGAGGAACGGCTCGTGCACATCCTCGATGGTTCCGGCCTCTTCGCCGATGGCCACCGCGAGGCTGTTCACGCCGACCGGTCCGCCGTCGAAAAGCCCGATGAGCGCTTCGAGAATGCGCTTGTCCATTTCGTCAAAACCCTCCTCGTCGATCTCAAGCATTGCCAGCGCCTTGGCTGCGACGTCGGCCGTCATCCGGCCATCGGCCCGCACCTGCGCGAAGTCGCGCACCCATTTGAGGAGGTTATTGGCGATGCGGGGTGTGCCGCGCGACCGGCGGGCGATTTCCATCGCGGCGCCCGGTTCGATCTCCGCTCCGATCAGGCCGGCGCTCCGCGCTACGATGTGGCCGAGATGCTCGGCCGAGTAGTAATCAAGCCGGCAGCTCATCCCGAAGCGTGAGCGGAGAGGATCGCTGATCATGCCCGCCCGCGTGGTGGCGCCGATGAGCGTGAAGCGTGCGAGGTTGAGCCGAACGCTCCGCGCGTTCGGACCCTGGTCGATGACGATGTCGAGCTTGAAGTCCTCCATCGCGGGATAAAGGTATTCCTCGATCGCGGGCTGCAGGCGGTGGATTTCATCGATGAAGAGAACACCGCCCCGTTCGATATTCGTGAGCAGGCCCGCGAGGTCGCCGGCCTTCTCGATCATCGGTCCGCTCGTCGTGCGCACCTCGGCCTCCATCGCATTTCCGATGATGTAGGCGAGGGTCGTCTTGCCCAGCCCGGGCGGCCCGCTGAGGAGGATGTGCTGCAGCGTGTCACCCCGCTGGCGGGCGGCATCCACCATCAATCGCAGGCGTTCAACCGTCTTTTCCTGGCCCGCAAATTCCTCGAAAAGCGGAGGCCGGAGCGAGATCTCAAACGCCTCATCGATCGGGTCGGCCTCGGGGGATTTGGGGTCGGGTCTGCTCATCGTCCGCACGCAGCGTGAACCGGCCGGCCGTGGCGCGCAAGGCCGGAAACCGGCCGCCTTGCGCATCGGACAACGAATCGGATAGCCTCCCGCCATGCCGTCATTGATCGCGCAAGCCGCCGCCGAGCCGGACATTCTCGAGGAAGGCATTAAGTATACCAATCTGACGCTGCTCTACTTCGGGTCGGCCGTTCTGATCTATGTGGTCCTGCTTTTCGGTGGCCGGCTTTTGAAAAGACGCTTCGGGCTCCCGCTCGGCTGGGCCTACCACCTCTTTTGCATCGCGGTCGCGGCGTTTGTCCCGACGCGGTTTCCCGGCATCGAGTTTGGTGTCACCGAGATCAAGGGGTTCGTGCCCTTTGTGGTGATCACGGGCACGCTCGTCGTCATCGGGTTTATCCGGCACTACTGCTACGAGCGTTTCCGCACCGCCTCGAATGCGCAGGTGCCGAAATTTCTCAGCCAGTTTCTCTCGGTGGCGGTGGCGGTGGCGGCGATCCTGATTCTGCTCGACTCGGTCTACAAGGTGCAGGTCACCGGGCTGCTGGCAGGTGCCGGCATCGTGGGCATCGTGCTCGGCCTCGCGCTGCAGGACACGCTGGGCAATATCTTCAGCGGGTTCGCGATTTACTTCGGCGGGCAGTTCAAGGCCGGCGACTGGCTCCTGGTCGACGGCCAGCATGCGCAGATTGTGGAGATCAACTGGCGCTCGACCCGCCTGCGGACGAATGACGAGGTCTGCCTCGACATCCCGAACAGCAACATCACCAAGCAGACCGTC
>CAZSMN010000082.1:9844-12970 GCA_964607615.1 uncultured Chthoniobacterales bacterium
GAATGACGAGGTCTGCCTCGACATCCCGAACAGCAACATCACCAAGCAGACCGTCATCAACTACAACTACCCGACGAGCGTGCACGCGGTGCGCATGGACCTCGGGCTCGATTACGACTCGCCGCCAACGCTCGTCAAAGAGGTGCTTGCCGAGGCGGCGCTCGACTGTCCGCTCGTTCTCCGCGATCCGGCGCCGTCGGTTTTCCTCACCGAGTTCGGCGACTGGAGCATCACGTACCAGCTCCGTTTCTGGCTCGCCGACCACGCCGATTACAACGCGGCCAACAGCCATATCCGGACCACGCTCTGGTATTCTCTCAAGCGCCACGGCATCGGCATTCCCTTTCCCATCCAGCACGAGATGTCGCTCCCGCAGCCGGAGCCGGTTGTTGAAGACCGCGGGCTCATCCGCGAGTCGCTTGGCCGGACCATCTTCGCTTCCTGCCTGTCGCGGGAGCAAATCGGACAGCTGGCCGAAGCGGTGCGCATTATCCGCTTCGGAAAAGGCGAGAGCATCATCCGGCAGGAGGCGCCGGCGGGGCCGATGTATGTGCTCGTCTCGGGCCGCGCAGAGGTCTGGATCGAGTCCGGCGGGGTCCGCACATCGGTCGCGGTGCTCGAGCCCGGCGCCTGCATCGGAGAAAACTCCGTTCTCACCGGTGAGAAGCGCTCGGCAACGATCCTCGCGCTGGAGGACTCGCTGGCGGTGGAAGTCGACAAGTCGACCGTCGCGCCGATCATCAGCGAGAGCCCCGAGCTTTTGGAGGGTCTGAGCGATCTTCTGGCCCGCCGCAAACTACAGAACGAAGGTGTGATGGCGGGAGCGTCGGATGCCGCGCAAGGAGCGCGCCGGCAGGATTACCGGGCCGGGTTTCTCACGAAGCTCAAGGCGATGTTCGAGGTCTGATCAGATCCAGCCCAGCGCCAGGAGCCGGACGTCGATGCCGCCGCGCGCGGGCTTGAGAGCGAGCGTGGTGATTTCCGGCTCGGAAAGCCCCGCGGCCAGCGCGGCGGATTCGGCTTGGAATTCCTCTTCGAGCTTCGTTTGCGCTGCTTTCACCGTCTCGAGCGATTCCTGAGCCGTCGCGACATCGCTGTTTTCCTGCATGGCCCGGCCGGCCTTCCGGGCTGCTGTTCCCGCGCGGTTGATGTTGGTCGCGCTGAGGGCCTTCCGCCCGAGGAAGGCGCCGAGGATCGAGGTGCCGATTGAGAGGGCGGTCTGGAATCCCGCATCGCGCGCCTGCTGCTTCTGCTTCTCGACGGCGGCCTCTGCCCTCTGCTGCCGCGTCTGTAGGGCGGCGAATTTCGGTTCGTATTTCTTCCGGAGCGCCGCAACCTTTGCATCCCGTTCCTCGCGCAGCACAAGCCCAGCCCGGGTTTTGAAATCGCCGAGGGATTCGCCGGCTTTCGAGACCAGCTTGAGCGCCGGGCATTCGAAGACCTCGAAGCGTTCGTTCTCGGAAATCCAGCGGGCGAAATCCTTCTCCCACGTCTTGTAATTTTTCGCCTGCGAGGCCGGGGCCGGGAGCGGGGAAAACTCCGCGTCGGCGGGCGCGGTGGTCGACAGCTTCGACAGCGGAACGTCGAGCACCTCGGCGGCGGCCCATTCGATCTGCGCCACGCCGTCCGGAAACTCTGCAGCGAGCACGATGTCGCGCGAGCTCTCGATGCCGGATTTCGCATCCGCAAAGCGAACGCTTCCCGCGCCGATGATCCGCGCTTCGAGCGGTGCGGGCGAGGCGAGGAAAACCTGCGGGATGCCCGGCGGCACGGGCGGGGCCTGACGCGACGTCGCCGGACGGGAGGCTTCCTCGACATCGACAGCCGGGGTCGTGGCCTGCGCTCGTCCGGCCATGAGCTGACGGATCTGGTCGCGCGTGAGCGGACCGCGGAGGTAGCTCATGGCCCAGCGGGTCTCGAAGACGACCGGCTCCTCGTCGTGGACGTTGCTCAGGAGAAATTTCCGGCTACCCAAGCTGGAGAGCAGGGCTTCGATGGCGGATTTCGAGAGCGCGGAAGACGCGCTGGTGAGGCCTTCGACGACGCGCGCTTTGTCACGGTCGGTCTGGAGGCGGCCGATCAGCCATGTTCCGGCGTTCGCGAGGCCTTTGTAGTCGAGGTCGACCGGGTTCTGCGTGGCGAGGACGACGCCGACGCCGAACGCGCGGGCCTGCTTGAGAAGCGTGAGGAGCGGGAGCTTCGACGGGGGGTTCGCGACCGGCGGGAAATAGCCGAAAATCTCGTCCATGTAGACGAGCGCCCGAAGGCTCGTCGTGCCGCTCTGCCGCCGCATCCAGGAGACGACTTCGTTGAGCAGGAGCGAAACAAAAAACATCCGCTGCGCGTCGTCGAGGTGGGCGATCGAGAAGATCGCGTGACGCGGTTTGCCGTCCGGCGTGTGGAGGAAGCGGGCAATATCCAGCGGCTCTCCGCTCTGCCACATCGCAAAGCCGGGCGAGGCGAGAAGCGTGTTGAGGGCAAGGACCATCGCAAAGCGGTCCTTCGCGGGATAGAATGACTCGAGATCCATCACGCCCACCTTGTCGAAGGGCGGGTTCTGGATTTTCGAAATAATCGTCGTCATGTCCGGCGAGGCGCCGGCTTTCCACTCCGCGATGAGGATCGTCGAGAGGAAGGTCGCCTCGCGGCTCTTGAAAGGATCGCAACCCAGCCCGAGAAGGCCGAGCAATCCGGCCACGGCCGTCTGCGCGAATTCGGCAAGGGCTTCGGGATCGGAATCCGGCGGCGCATGAAAAACATCGACCAGGTTCACCGGAATGCCGGACGTGCTGCCCGGCGTGTAGATGGCGAAATCGGCCTTCTCGCGGAGGGCACGGATGCGCTCGCCCGACTGGCCCCATGCGGCGAGGCCTTCGCGCCAGGTATTGGCCTGCTGCTCCGCCCAGGCATCCGGCTCCATGCCCTTGCGGCGGGCGTCGTCTTCGACGATCCACGGTCGGAAATCCTTCGCGGCGAGACCCGGAAAAGTGAGGAGCAGGTTTCCAAGATCGCCCTTGGGATCAATGATGATGGCCGGCACGCCGTCCATCGCCGCTTCCTCAAGAAGCGCAAGGCAGAGGCCGGTTTTTCCGCTGCCGGTCATTCCCACGCAGACGGCGTGGGTGA
>CAZSMN010000083.1:0-12927 GCA_964607615.1 uncultured Chthoniobacterales bacterium
GGCCGAGGATGTAGGGTTTTTTGCGCATCGCGCAAGAGGAAATTCGCGAAATGCAAAACCGGACGGGCCTCATCGGGACGCGGGAGGGACCGTTGATTCGTCCGCCGCTGCGCCGGATGCCTCGTGTTCACTGCTTGTGATGAGTCCCCTGTCGTCGGTGAGATTGAAAAAATAGAACGCAGCATCCGCCGGCAATGTGGCGCTCGCGGAACCGGAGACAAGCGAAGCGGGAAGGGTTTGCCACACCCGCTTCTCCCACGGGCCGGAACCGTCGGTCGTGTAATGAAGCTCGGCCCGAATGACGGGACGGTCAGATGTGAATCGGACCTTGATCTCGTCCCCTACCCGCTCGGAACGCGAGACGCGGGCCAGTGGCGCTTTTCCACGCACAATGCTATCGGCGAAGGCCAGCACCTCGGGCGGATCACCGGCAGGGGGATGTCCATGCTCCATCCCGACGCGCAGGGCAAGAACCCGCGACCCGGCAGGAATCCCGCGGTAGCTTTTCTGCCAGGCGGGCGGCCAGAAGAAGTGGTCATTGGTCCCGTTGGCCCAGAGCATGGGAATCCGGACGCCACCGAGATACGCCGAGGCATCCCACTGCCGCCACCAGAGAGCGGACTTGTCGGCAGGGAGCTTCGCGAGCGTGCCGCCAAAGATGGTCTCATCAAAATAGCCGCATCCATAGACCGGCACGGCGAACTTAAGACGAGGGTCAACTCCGGCAAAGAGGCACGTCAGATAGCCCCCCCACGAAATGCCGGTGACACCGATCCGGTCGGGGTCCACACCAGGCTCCGCCCGCAAAAGGGATAACGCACGAGAGGCCGCAACAACAGCATGGAAGGGCCATTGGTCCTCCACAGGGTCTGCCAACTTGCCCAGAGCGGCTCCCCCGCCCGCCGGTCCGCCATCGGGATTGCGCGGGCGGGCTTTGGCATCGAGCGGATCCGGCAAGCCGCCGAAGAGGTCTATGGCGATCGCAGCGTAACCGCGGTCGACCCAGAGCTTCACCCAGGATTCGAAGGCGGTACCACCACCACCGTGGAGGAGGACGATGCCCGGAGCGGTTTCTCCCGGAGCAAGCCGCGGTACGCCCAACCAGGCGAAAACGCGAGTAGGGCGACCTTGATAAGGTGCGCCCTCGAAAAAAAGTGCACGGATGCGGGGATCCGACGACCTGATGGTATCGGACGGGAAAACTCCCGGGACCGAGGTGATATCCAGCGTCTTCCATGCATCCGCGGGAGCAGCGGCGGAGAGGCCAGAGATCGTTAAGGCTACCGCGAGAAACGCTTGAAGCGTGAGGCTGCGCAGGGGGGAATCAGTTCGGGACATCGGTGCAGGGTAGTTTGTGATCACGGCCGGGAGGACAGGATATCTTCCCCATCGCGGACCACGCTAACGCCGGTTCGGTCTCCGGAGATGGAGAAAACGAGCGAGTCTTTCTGATCCGGCCACGCGATGTTGGCGGTCGATTGGGCGGAGTCCCAGGTGATCTTCGGAAGCGGCTCGCCGATTTTGAAGGGAATGAGCGCGATGCGGGACCGGAGAACCTTATCGCGCCTGCTGACGTAGAGGCGGGTGCGCGTGAGGATCTGGTTGGTTTTGTTGGCGGTGTAGGTTCGCACGTCGAGCCGGATGGGCTGTTCGGTGGCCTTGTAGAAATTCCACAACTGCGGGCCTGCGGTGACAGGCACGTCGAGCAGGGCGACAAGGAGGGCGGGCGTGCCGGCAGGAGTTTCCTGCACATCGGTCATGCGCCACTGATCGCCACCGGAGGCTTTGACAAGCACGGCGGCAGCGCAATTGCCTGCAGGCAACTCGATGTTGGCAATGCGAACGCTGTTCGGCACCTGCATGACCCAGTCGTAATCATGCGGGAGGCCGTCACCCTTGTCGACGTCATCGAGAATGAGGGCATAGGGGTGCGGGCCGCGCACGAGGGCGGCGCTGCGGAAGGCGAAGTTTACGGGGTTCGGCGACTCCACGCGCATCGTGGGGCCCCAGTTTTGTTTGAAGTAATTGTCGCCCCAGAGGCGCATCTTGTAGTGCTGGGTGCCGCGGAAGTAGTCGACGATGTCGGGATCGGTCTCGGGACTGATTTTCCACTTGGCTGCGTCGGGGATGGTCCACTGGAACTGGGTGGGTCCGACCCAGCCGTGATTGTAGGCTTTCGTGATGTCGGCGGACGCGATGGCGCCGGAAGGCGTTGTTTTGGCGCCGAGAAAGTTCACCCGTGGCGGATAGGCCACATCAGCGAGGCCACGACCGTCGATACGGACATTCGAGTGGTCTTGGGAAAACCCGGATTTGGCACCCGCCTCGACGGCCCACATTTCACCGTTGGCTGCGAGGTAAAAATGACCGGCATCGTGCTGCTGGTGGCCGATGGTCGAGAGATTGGCACGCGCCTCGAACAGGAGAAAAAGCGCCTCAGCCTCCGGGCCCGAACGACTGCTCAACAGGCCATGAACAGGGTCGACGAAATCCAAAGGCAACCCGAGCGCACGACGGGAATCGGCGACCGGTTTCGGATCATTCACGCCGCGCCAATCCGCACAGTCGTAAGGCGTGGGGCCCATGACATGTGCAGGGGTAAGCGGGGTGAGTTTGCGCCAATCGATCCTGGCAGGAGATCCTCCACCGTGCGGCTTCGCCGTCGTGCTGACAGTGGCTTCGAGCGACCGGCGGTAGGTTTCCGGCTCGAATGCTGCAAGGTCCGGACGGTCCTGCTGCATAAGAAGATCCGCGGCGGCGGCAACCTTCTCTTTCGGGAAAAAGGCCGTGAAGAAATGGCCATAGGCAAAGTTCGCGCAGCCCCAGGTGCCATTGTTCACGAGGTATTCGCCGGAGGGTACGACGGTCTGCGCCTGGGCAAAGGGGAGCTGCCGAAGGTGCGGGTGTCCGAGCTGGTTTTCGCCGCGTCGGGCGAGAGCGATGGCCGTGAGCATCGCATAATGAAATCCCGCGCCAATCTTGCCGTTGCTCTCAAAGATGGTGCCCGAGGGGCTGATGCCCCACTGGAGATAACCCTTGAGCGTTCGCAGCGCGGCGGGCTGGATGCTTGGGTCATAGCCCTTCTCGCCTTCGATGGCCAGGGCAGTGAGGTAATGCTCAAGATCCCAGCCGGACCAGTTCGTTTCGACCCAGCGGGCGGGTCCGTTCATGCCATAGGCAAGGCGGCCGGACGTGGAAGCCTCGATGGCGTGGCGGAGAACATCCCGCTGATCCTCGTTCATCCACGGAGCCGCGAGATCGTAGCAAAACGCGAGATTGTTTCCGCCAGCCACCCCGAAGATCGAGCGCCAATGATCCTTGGGACCGGTGCGGCGGCGGTCCTGATCTTCGGCGTAGGCGTCGATAACGGGATTGCGGAGCCGGTAGTAATTCGCGATGGCGGCAGCCGTGGAACGGCTGCGGGACTCGTCGCCATCAAGCAACGCTTGAAAAGCGGATGCCGCAAGAAGGTTGGGCAGGTAGGCCGTGTGGATCGTATCGCTCAGCGTCTGCGTGTAGCCTTCGAACCAGTGGCGCGGCGGGGCGACGAGGATGAGGGAATCCACCTTCTTTGGCGGCTCCGGGGTCTGGAACTTCAGGTCCGCCGTGTCTCCATCGACGAGCTTCGCGTAGATTTTTCCCTCGTCGGATTCGGAATTGTAGAGCGTCTGGTCCAGGAGGAATCGCGTTTCACTAAGGGCCTTCTTTCCGGCCTTGCTTTGCTCCAACCGGCGCTTGATGAGCGGAACATCTTGCGGACTGAAGAGGATGCGCGGGTGAATCCCCGGTGCAGGCACCGGCGAGCCAAGGAGCGAGGGATCGAAGCCAGTAAGATCATAAGCGGATTCAGGAATCCCCGGATAAACGGTCTCAGCACCCTCGTAGAGTTTGATCTGCTCGGGTGTGGCGAACTCGGTCCAGTGCCGTTGTTCGCGCAGCACCGGGATGGACTGTCGCAAGGCCTCTGGGTCGGCAAGCATTGATGGAGTGTCAGTTAGGCCGCTCCAAACGGGGCGGAAGCCCATAGCGACCAGCGCAGCCAAGGCAAGGAATCCGGAGGTTAACGGGCGGAGCATGTGATTACTCCACGGGGAGTGTCCAAGGGCTGACGGGCAGGCCTTCGTCGGTGAAAAGAGTGAGCGCGCAGAAATTCTGATAGGCATAGGTGACCACTGCGGGCGTGAACCCGGCAGGCACGGCGAGGAGAAGCCTCTTGCCATCCGGCGACAGAGTGATGGAAGCAGGTGCCGCGGTGCTACCTGCGGCATCGCGCAGGAGAAGCGCCGGAACGGCCGGGTCGCGGAGTTCCAGACCGCCGGGCAGGTCGGCAAAGGAAAGCTCGATGCGGTCGCCAACACGGGCAGCCTTCGCAGCCGAAGGACTTTGGGCCGCAAAGCCGGTCCGGCCGTAGGTGCGGGCAAGAGCAAGGCGGGCGAAGCGTTCACCCACGGGCTGTTTGTTCAGCGGGTGAACATTCCCCCGCTCACCGTAATCGAGCGACACGACGAACCCGGAGCGCGGATCGGAGACCGCATAAGCCCGCTGAACCTCACGGAGCGCAGCATAGCCCTCTTTCTCATCCGGCCAGTTGGACGTCGGTGACGAGAGCTGGCCAATGAAAACCGGCAACCCGGGACGCTGCCAATCCGCCCTTAGTTCTGCCACGAGCTCAGGGAGCAACTTGGCGTAATCCGCCGGCTTTCCTGCATTATTTTCGCCCTGATACCAGAGCGCGCCCCGAACCGTGTAGGGCGTGATCAGGGAGAACATCGACTCGCGTAAACCCGCGGGTCGGCCCTTGGTACGGAAACCGTAGGGCTCCGCAGGCTGCGCGCCGAGTTCCGCTTCTGTGGCGCCGGCCTTCTTTCGTGCGTCCCATGCTTTGCGTGCCGCGTCAAATTCACGCCAAACCTGATCATAGGCTGCAAAATCGACCCACTGCGCCATCTTCCCGTCGTGTTCAGCGAGCGCGTTCGCAAAGCCGGCACGGGTGAGAGCATCACGACTCATCCAGGCCTCAATGGGCGTGCCGCCGTAAGAACAATTCACAATGCCCACGACGACTCCGAGCTTCCGCTGAAGTTCGGCGGCAAAAAAGTAGGCAACGGCTCCGAACTGACCGGCATTGGTGCGATCGAATTTCTTCCAGGCGAACGCGGGCAGTGGATCACCGGAATACGCACGGAGCGGGATCTTGATCTGCCGGATTGCCGGGTTGTCCGCAGAAGCCAGCAGGGCATCCGTGTGGGGCGGACATTGGTTCAGCCGCCACTCCATGTTGGACTGGCCAAGACCCAGCCATACCTCGCCCACGGCTACATCGCTGAGCTCCACCAGCGAGTCGCCGCGCAGCGTGAGCTTCGTGGATGCCGTGGAAGGAAGCGCCGGCAGCGTGACCTGCCAGCGACCGTCTTTCACGACCCCTCCCGCGCTTTTCCCGAGAATCTCCACCGTTACCGCTTCGCCCTCGCGTCCCCCGCCCCAAATCACAACCGGCTCGTCCCGCTGAAGGACCGCACCGTCTGTGAAAACCGGAGCGAACGATGCGGCGTGGAGGTTGAGTGCAAACCATGGCAAGAGCACCGCGAGCGCGGCGGAACGAGGGGGGATTTTCATAAAATCAAACAAGACGGCGTCACCAACCCCGACGGGTGAATTCGGAAGCGAGGATCTCGGCGACGATTTGCTGCCCGGCATCGTTGAAGTGAACGTTGTCGGATCGAAGGCTCCGAGGAGGAATGTCGGCAGCGCGATCGGTCTGGTCGCCGGCATCGCTCGCTGAAGCGCGGATCAAGGCGGTCCGCACGTCGACAAATTCGCCCGGATACTCCCGGCGCAGGAGGCTGTTGAGATTGATCACGCCGTAGTAATAGGGACTGCCGAACGACTCGCCGCCGCCATTCGTAACCGAGACAATGAGGAAGCGGGCATCCATCGATTTGAGATGGCGGATGGCGGCTTTGAGCTCTGCGTAGGTCTCGTGGGGCCGGGCCGAGTTATTGCGTCCCATCCAGAGAATGACGGTGTGGGTGTCACGATCCGTGTGAGTCCGAAGCGTCAGCGCCGTCTGCCCGCCCGGATGCTGCCAGTCGAAAACGAAGGGTCCCGTGACCTGCGTGGGAGCTGCGAAATCCGCAGCGAGTGAAACGGCGGGACCCGGCTTACCAAGGATTGCCCCCGACGAATTGTAAACCATGGAGATCGCGCTACCGCCGGCCGTCTCGGCCAGCGAGAACTCGCCGGATGCTGCCTGGACGACGTGGTAGATCCGCTCGGAAAGAAGACCGGGAGGTGCCGATCCGCGACGGAACCATGCGGTGTCGCCATCCACGAACGGGTGGCCCGCCGACACGAATCGCGTGCTCGGCGTTCCACTCGAGGCGGTCACGGTGAATGCCACATCGGCTTCGGCGAGACCGAATCCGCCGGTGTCGACATCCCGCACAACATAGGTTTTTCCCGCCACCAGCGGAGACGGAAGCGGCCCGGCGGGGAAATATACGACATCTCCTGTGGAAAACGGGTGGCCGGCCGAAACCAATCGCGAAGCATTCGCCGCCCGCTGGGAGGTCACCGTCCCGGCAAGCGGTGTGGAGGATTCTCCGATCTTCTTTCCCAGATTGAAAAACTCGACCTTCTGCACATTTGCAATCGTTGCCGCGTAGGTGCTCCAGTTTCCGCGCTGGCTCGTGCTCATGATCCGCGCATGCGTGGTCCGCGAGGCCGTGATGCGGACAGCGGTTCCGGGCGCGGTCCATGCGGAGCGGGATGGATTCGGCGACGTGATGGTAAGGCCGACCATCCGGTCCAGAATCTGCATCGCGATATCGCCGCCGATGCCGCCGTTTCGAAAATCCCTCCCCGGAAGGAGCGTGGCCAGCTTGGAGACGTAGGTGCCGGGGTTTCCGGTCAGGCTGTCGCCCCAGCATGTGACGACGGTGGAGGGCGTCGGTGCGTTCGATGGCGCCGCCGACAGCCGGTAGAAGCGCCGGTCCACCGTGCGGGTGTCGATCGCAATCGCTTCATTTCCGGACTCGGACACTGCGAGTCCCGAAGTCTGCCAGGGCGCGCCGAGATCGCCGGACTCCTCCAGCCGGAGCGTGGCATCGAGCAAGCCGCGAACGCGCGGCCACCGGAGCTGGAACCCGTTCGCGGCCGCCGACAACGCAAGCGGCGGGGTGGATTCCGGCACGAGAGGATCGCTGCCGAGGAGGTATTCCAGCACGTTGTTCCGCCGGTCGTCATCGGGATCGTCCATCGTGAGACCTGCGGCATTGCGGGCAGTTCCGGCGAGCCCGGTCGCTTCGCGCCATTCCTCAAACGTCGACCATGCCGGCGCATCCGCCGCACGCGGATCAAGCGCCTTGGGCGTCGGGCTCATGGTTTGCGAGGAAACAACGTTCTGAAACGCCGTAACGCGGAACTCGTAGCGGGTCGCAACCGTCAGGCCGGAGATCCGATAGCTTGTCGTATCGGGGGGGATGTTATCGATCGTCGTCCAGGACGCCGTTCCCTCGACGCGATATTGCAAACGATAGCGTGTCTCGGTTTGAAAGTTGTCCGTCCAGAACGCGACCATCGACGTCGGTGAATCAGCCTCGACCTTGTAGAGAAAAGGTGCCGAATTTGTGAAGGTATCGTCATTCGTTATCGTCAGAGTCGCTTCCGCCGGCGAGCCGACCGAGTAGCCCGATCCCGGCAGGACCTGTGCGATGACCGAGTCATTCGCCGCTTCGACGTCCGCATCGTTGATCGGGTCGATCGTCACCCGAGCCGAAGCTTGGCCCGCCGCGATGGTTACTGAAGCAGGAGGCACCTCGTAATCCCGACCCGCAACAGCAGTCCCGCCGAACGCCATGGCGACCGTGAGCTGCTGTCCGGTCGCGCCGGTGCGAGTGATAACATACTCCCCGGGATACGAACCCGCCTCCGACGGCTGAAGGGGGCCGGCGACAATCGTCACGGTCTGCGCGTGAACAGTCAGATGGCATCCAAGCAACGCAGTCGCGAAGCAAAGGAATCGATGGGGGAGACGGTGCATCATAAACGACAGGCGGCAAAATCGTAGCCCAGACCGCAACAGAATACAAACTAATGCTTTTCGTTGCGTTTCTTTGCGTCTATAATTCCGATCGAGTTGCTACTCTGTCATGAAATCTCTCTCCCCCTCACCTCGTGTCGCCCTGTTGTCTCTGGCTTTGATCCTTCCCGCCTACTCTCAGCCTTCGACGGAAATCATTGGTCACGAGAAAGACTACACAGCGGCGAATGCCGAAGCCGCGAAGGCCCCTTCCCCGACCTCGCCAATGCCGGCGGCCGAACTTCAGGAGCGCGGTGGCCTGCCGAAGTTCTTTGCCAAGTTACAACGGGGTGAACCGGTGACCGTGGGCTACTACGGCGGCAGCATCACAGCCGGCCCCGGATGGCGGAATGCGACCTTCGACTGGCTCACAAAAAACTATCCGGCCGCCAAGATCGAGCTGCTCAATGCAAGCGTCGGCGGCTCGGGCTCCCTTGTCGGAGTTTTCCGCGCGGACGGGGATCTGGTTGCAAAGAAGCCCGACGTCGTGTTCATCGAGTTCTCCCTCAACGACGGCAGCGACGTGCGGGACCGCCCGGAAGAGGTGACCGGCGCGCTGGAGGGAATCATCCGCAAGCTGCGGAAGGCAGATCCCGACACGGACATTTGCTTCGCCTACACGGTGACGGCGGAGGGCTTGGAAAAGGCAAAGCAGGGCATCAGTTCGAACTCCGTCTCCCTCCATGAGCGCGTCGCACAGCATTACAACCTTCCGTCGATCAATATGGGAATGGAAGCCGCCAAGCTCTTCGCCGAGGGCACGCTGGTGCATCAGGCACCGAAGACGGAAAACGGACTCACCGCTGATGGCAAAATCATCTTCAGCAACGACGGCAGCCACCCGAGCGAACTCGGCCACAAGATGAACGGCGAAGCGGCCGTGCGCGGCCTCGAAAAGCTCGCCAAGCTCCCGACCGATGGAGCAGCCCCTCGCGAACTCCCCAAGCCGCTGTCGGCCCTGCCGTGGGAAAAAGCCAAGACCGTACCGGCCGACGGCCGCGCGGAGTTCAGCGGAACCTGGGAAAAGCTCACCGCGCCCAATGGCCCGTCCTGCCGGAGGTTCGGAAAGCGCTTCTACGAGTGGTTCCCCTTCCTCTACCGCACGGCCGAACCCGGCGCAAAGATGACGGTAAGGTTTGAAGGCACCCATATCGGGTTCAAAGGGATGGAGGGTCCCGACTCCGGCATTGTTCTCGTGCAAGTCGATGACGCCGCACCGGTGAAGAAGTCGCTCTTCACCGTCTACGCGAACCAGCATGTCTACGTTGGAGCGCCGCTTCCCGCAGTTCCCTACGAAAAGCACACGGCCACTTGGACACTCACCGATGAAGTCCCGCCCAAAGAGGAGTTGCTGGCAAAGAAAAAGACCGATGAGGACTTCCGAAAGAATCCCGACAAATACAAGGAGAATGCCCTGTCGGTCGGCGAGATCATCGTTCTCGGCGACCTTCTCGACGCCAACGGCAACCTACTGCCTTAAAGGGCCGCATTTTTTCTCCGCAAACACCAGGCAGGTTTGGCCGCCTCGCGGCGTCCGCGACAAACCGCCCTTCCCCGCTTCTTGCACGGCCGGTTCGAACGTTTCCGCACGGTCCCGCAATAGGGTTACACCCCATGGTGATGGTGTAGGGCACAGACGACTGTGCACAATATGAACGTTCTCCTCATTCTGCTCTTACTCCTGCTCCTGTTCGGTGGAGGAGGCTTTTATCTTGGTGGCCCGCTCTTTGGCGGAAGCACACTCGGGATCATTCTCCTGATTGCGCTGATTGTCTACATTTCAGGCGGGTTCCGCAGACGGAACTGAGAATGCCTCACGCTCCACGTGCGAAAGCATCTAGGAGTAGAAAGCCGGGCGGAACCACCAGCCGCGCCAACAGCCTACTGCGGGGCAAGATGCAGGCGGAAAAACTCCTTACCGGGAGGCGTCGGCGCGAAAGGTGAGAGAATGCTAACCATTTCTCCGACCACTCCGGGGTTCAGCGCAATGGTGGTCCAGGTCGCGAGGTCCGGCGAGGATTGCACGGCATAATTCACATCGCTGCGGAGACGCGGGAAAGTAAACGACGTGCCCGACTCCGTCAGCGAAAAGGATGGCGTCACGTCTCCGAGCGAATAGCTCTCGAGCTCATTCAGGTAGGCATTGGCGCCATAGACCTCGGCCGATGACCGGAACGATGACGTGTGATCCTCCGGCTGGTTGCTGTTCACGGCGATCATGTGGCCGTAGGCCGGCACGGAATCGGTAACAACGGCAGTGCCGGACGACGCGTTGAGGAGGGAAACCGTGTCGCTCCAGCTCCGGTGCAGGGAGGTCGTCGCAAAAGTCGAACCGACGACGAAGTTCCCCGAGTAGCTTCGGGCGGTGGCGGTGAGGTTCTGGACGATGCGCACCTTCCGTCCCGACTCATGAAACTGGAGCACGGCCCATGTGCCGTTGTTCTGGAGCACGTTGATGACGGGACTGGCAAAAGACTGGCCGTCCCGCGTGATGTCCACGACCGACCAGCGTCGCGTGCCGGAGGGAAAACTCACCGGCGCGTCATCGCCCAGGATCGCCGCATCGTTGATCCGCACGAGCGCCGAGAAATCGTCGGTGGAATTGGCATCGGAAATCGCAATTCGTTCCTGAGTGAGAGTGCCATTGAAGGTCGTGAGGTGGACTTTTGCCCGCAGGTTGCCGAAGGCGAAACTCGTCGGATCCGGCTGGGTGAGGTCGAGAAAGCTCCCGATGACGCCCTTCCGCCCGCCGGTGAAAACCAGGCGGGTATCGAGCCCGTAGACGGTGGACGCCGCGTCGGAAACCATCTGCACGAGCCCGATGATCCGCTCACCGGTCAGGACCCAGAGCTGTTGCCCGAGCCATGGCGTTGCGCCGCCTGCCCAGTCCGCTGTGGCAACCGAGCTCGTCCGGCGCGAGATGCGGTACGAGGTCGAGAGTGTGCCGAAATTCCGCCGCGTGATCGTGCGGGTCTGCTCGTCTTGAGAAAGGTAGCGGTATCTGTTTCCGCGCATCAGATCGGTTTCGGCACCCGCCGTCTCTTTGAATTCCACCAGCACGGTATCGAGCGCACCTTTCAGGGTCGTTTTGTTGGCGAGAGCTCCGAGCGTGAACGCGCCGACAAAGGTCGCCTTGCCGCACTGGCGTCCCTCGAAACCCTGCGCTGTGATCAGGTCCTGATTCTCAGGCCCGCCGTGCTGCACGTCGCGGCCGTGGGCGATCCAGCCCCACGTGCCGCCGAATCTTCCGCGGGGTCCGCGGATGTTCGCATCAAAAAAGACCCCGACATCGGCAGAGGGGGTCTTTGTCTGCCGCCCGGGCTTGTAGAGAACGGTATTCAGAAGCTCGGTGGAATTTGCCGTCTCCTCCGACTTTCCGAAGAAGTAGTTGTAGCCGTCGTTGTAGAGATAGGCTTTCCACAGAGCGGAACGGCGTCCGTTAATTCCGTTATACATGTGTTTATACGGGATGTTTGCGGACTGCTCCGAGTACCCATCCGGCTCGACCGTCACCACCGAGTAGCGAAGGGTGGCATCGACGGCCGCCTTCGCAGCGGGTGAGCCGGTGATGAGCCACCACCAGAGGAGATTGCGGACGGATTCATCGTGATACGTGGCGACTTCGCTCCAGAAGCCGACATATCGTGTGCCGCCATCGCGGAGCGCGGAGCGGGTCATCACATTGTCAATAGCGGCCCGGGCCTTTTCCGCATTGGCAGAATCCCCTCGGGCAAGAGCTCCGAAGTAAACGCCCGTGGCGAGGCGGATGTCGCCGTTCAGCCAGAGGTTCGCAAGAATACCTTGATTGTAGAGGAGCGGGTTGTCCGCGAGAATGAAGTTCTGATTGCGGAGAATGGCCGACTCATAAAGCGAAACACGCGCCGGTGAAAGATCCGCCGGCGAGTGGGTCTTCATAAGATAATAGGCATACGAGGCCTGCCAGATGCTGCCGATATCGGCCAGCTCGTTGCCCGCTGCCCAACGGGAAAAGCGGTCATCCAGAAGGAGAAGAAGCCTGTCGCGATACGCCGTATTGCCCGCCACGGGACTGGTCGGCGCGAGGTAAGCATATACCGCAAGAAG
The DNA here is from genome assembly GCA_964607615.1 of uncultured Chthoniobacterales bacterium. Lineage (GTDB taxonomy): Bacteria > Verrucomicrobiota > Verrucomicrobiia > Chthoniobacterales > Terrimicrobiaceae > CAZSMN01. The sequence continues at coordinate 12,164 of CAZSMN010000083.1, forward strand.
GATCTCCTCACCGGCCTTGAAGGACTCGGGGAGAGACGTCGTATTGCCGATCTGCACGCCGTTGGGAAAAACCGTCGCATAGTTCGGTGACGATGGGTTCAGGGCGACAAGGTCTGCCGGCGGAGCCGCGAGGGCGGTTAAACCGCCGAGGAAGGCTCCAGCAAGCACCGGAAGGGGGAGGAGGGTGCGCATCATGGCTTTTCGATGAGAACAGTCTGCCGGATCATCTCCGACGTTTGTACTTTGGGCTCCGTCGCGCGGCCCCACTGCCACGCAGCGATTTCGACTTCGACCGGAAACTTCGCACCCGGCGGCACGGGCGTGAGAACCAGCCGGCCATCCTCGATGATGGCCGGACCCGAGATCACGGTGAAACGGACCGGCAACCCGGAGTCCGACGTCGCCTTCAGTTCAACGGGCGGCGAGTCGGGCTTCAGCGGAGCAACGGGCTCAAACGTGATCTTCTGCGGCTTGCCCTCTTTGTTCTCAAGGAGCTTCAGCATGGCGGGCTGGATGGAACGTCGCGTCGTGCCGTCGCCGCCTTTGCCGGCGATCAGATAGGCCGCGGCACCTGTTTTCCACGTACGGTCGAGGGCCACACGGAACGTGTTTTCGCCGGCCGGTTCAAACGGCCCGCAAATCCACTCGACCGACGGCTTACCCTGCGTGATCGCCAACGGCTCGCCAGCGCCGACAAACCCTTCAGGAACCGTTTCAAGAAGTGTTCCCGCCACGGAGAACTCTCCATCCGTGACGACCGAAAC
>CAZSMN010000084.1:0-12922 GCA_964607615.1 uncultured Chthoniobacterales bacterium
GGTCACCCTCCGCCACCGCGACTCCATGCAGCAGGAGCGCGTGGCCGTGAGCGATCTGAAAGCCTACCTCCTCGAGCGTATCGAGTAGCCGACCGGCCATGCTCATCACCACCACACTCGACGTCGAAGGCCACGCCATCCAGGAATACAAGGGGCTCGTCCGCGGGATCACTGTGCGCTCTCCCACCATCGCCCAGGGGTTCATGGGCGGCCTGAAAAGCATTATCGGAGGCCGCATCGGAGCCTACACGGAAATGTGCGAACAGGCCCGCCAGCACGCCTACGAGTCGATGTTAGAACATGCCCAGACGATGGGAGCAAACGCCATCGTCGGCGTGCGCTACGACGCGTCGGACGTCGGCGGACAACAGTCAGCGACCGAGGTTCTCTGTTACGGCACCGCCGTCGTGATCGTTCCCCGCCAGGCATGAAGCCGTTCGAAAAGCTGGCCGAGACGCACGCGCCGAACCGCTCCCGGTTTTCGCTTCACCGGCACGACGGCGAATACTTCCTCAAGCAGGACGGCCGCCAGCTCATGAGCTCCACGTCGATCAACTCCGAACTCGAACTGGCCGACCTCGCCTGCGACTTCCGCACCGGATCAAAATCTCCGCGCGTGCTCATCGGCGGCCTCGGTCTCGGGTTCAGCCTCAAGAGGGTTCTGGAGCTGGTCGGCCCGACCGCACGCGTCGATGTCTCCGAGCTCCTGCCCGAAGTCGTCGTATGGAACCGCGAACTCCTTGGCGACCTCAATGGAAAATGCCTCTCCGACCGACGCGTCACCGTAATGGTCGAGGATGTGCACCGGTGTTTGAAGAAGGCCGGAGAGAATGCCTACGACGGTATCCTGATGGATGTCGACAATGGCCCCACCTCGTTCGTGCAGCCGCAGAATTCCCGGCTCTATCAGAGAAACGGCCTCGAGCTTCTCCGCTACGTGCTCAAGCCCGGTGGCCGGGTCGCCTTCTGGTCCGCTGACCGCGAGCAGGCCTTTGAGAAAACGCTCGGGCGCGCGGGCTTTGCCGTCCGCGAGGTTGCCTCTAAGGCCCACCCTCGCGCCAAACGCGCAGCCCATTACATCTATGTCGCCGAAGTCGGCGGCAACACGCGCCTTCCTGCGTAGCACTCAGCCGGACGTCGCGTAGTCGCCGGCATCCAGGCGGCGCCAGAACTCCGCGGCCGGCTGGTCTTCGGGATCGCCCGGAGTCCTGAGCACCTTCAACGTCCGGTGCCCTCTCAACGCGTTAAGGCCGATCTTATCGACGATGCGCAGCGGGCTGAGGGTCAGGCGTTCAATCGGGAGGCTGACAAGGCAACGCATGTTCGAAAGCGACAAGCCCCCGACGGAAAGCACGCGGAGACGGCGGGAAGCCCCGAGCGCCGAGAGGTCGGTCACCAGGGTATCAGAGAGATCCAGTTCCTCCAGCAGCGGCATCCACCTTAGGAAGACCACGTCTTCGACCGGAAGTCCGGCCATATCGAGCCTGCGAACCCGCGAGAATCCGCGGAAGTCCGGCGGGATCGCCGGGATCCGGCATCCGGAGAGATCGACCTCCTCAAGCGGGAGGCCGCTCAGAGACGCCCAATCGAGCGTCTGAGCCCCGGAGATCGCAATCGTGGTAAGCCCCCCCTGGGCCTGACGGAGCGGCGACAGATCGGCGAGATCGGCGAAGCCCGAGATTTCAAGCGTTCCGCTCCCCGCCTTGGCAACACCCGTGCCGCCATTTGCTGCGATGATATCCGCCGCGAGTTCCTGCAAGCCAGGCTTGCGGCCGGTCGGATACGGCCCGAGCGTCGCGCGCCGTACAACCGGCTTGTCCGCGAGAAATCTCAGAACGCCGGACGTGATTTCGTTCGGGTAGCCCCCCGCCGAGGAAAGCGATGCCGCCGCGCTGGCGTAGCGGTCGTTGGACGGTTTTTCCAGTTCGTCGCAGAGCGCGATCAGCGGCTCCACCTGATCGCCGCCGAAGTGATCCGGCTGGCCGTTCGCCCGCCGCTGGTCCGCAGCCTGCCCTGCCATTTCAAACGCTTTTTTGGCATGGGCGATCTCCATGAGCATGAGGTGGTACCGGCCTTTCAGCGTCCAAGCCGCCGGAAGGGTCGGGTCGGACTGGATCGCGCGCGCGACATCGCGAAAACCGGAATCGATGCGTGAGAGCACGGCGTCGGGATTCCTCTCGAAGCGGGAAATCTCGCCCGGCGAAAGCTGGACCTGAAACGTCTGGAGGGCGGACATCATCGCCTGACGCGCCGCCTCCGCATCCTGACGGCTCACCGCGGGCGTCTGCGGGATCGAAGGCGCCAGCGGCTCGGGAGGCGGAGAATTCTGTTGCTCGAGGAGAGCGATTTTCTCCTCACTCGTCCGGGCGCGGCTCTCCGCCTCCTTCAGTGCCGCGTCGGCGCGCTGGCGGGCTTCGCGCTCCGCCTCGGTCTCCTGCCGCGCACCTTGTGCGAGGCGGTGGGCCTCCTGTTCGGCGGCCCTCGCGACCTTCACCTGCTCCAGCGCCCGTTCCGCTTCCAACCGGCGCTGCTCGGCCTCGCGCTTCTGCTCCTGCGCAAGGAGCTCCGACTTGCGCGCCGCTTCCCTTTGCGTTTCGGTCTCCTTGAGGGCGGCCTCCGCACGGTTCTGCGCCATCTCGGCAGCCTCCGCACGGTCGGTGATCTTCCAGAAAGCGGCAACCGAACCCGCGATCAGAATGAGCAAAAAGACCGCTGAAACCGCTGAGACCGCGCGATTGCGCAGGATGAGCTTGCGCACCAGGTCGATCGCCGAAACCGGTCGCGCGCTGATGGGTTCGCCATGGCGGTAATGCTCGAGATCCGCCTTGAGCGCAGCCACCGTGCGATAGCGCTCCGCAGGGGAATTGCGCAGGGCCTTGAGAAGGATGACCTCCAGATCCGGATCCAGCGCAGGGTTGATCGACCGCGGCCTCGGAGGTTCATGGGTCTGGAGGGCCTGGGCATCCGAAACAATGTTGCCCGTGGCTTCGAAATGCCGGCGTCCGGTCAGCATCTGGAAAAGGATTGTGCCGAGACCGTAGACGTCCGCCCGCTCATCGACGCTCTTGCTGGATTCGGCCTGCTCGGGCGACATGTTTTCCAGCGTGCCGACAACATTGCCCGTGACCGACAGGGAACGCCCGGACGGGCCGGAATCAAGCTTGGCGAGCCCGAAGTCCGCCACAAGCGGCTCCCCGTCCTCGCGAAGGAGGATATTGCCCGGCTTGAGATCACGGTGCAGAACGCCATGTTCGTGCGCGAACTGCACGGCATCGCAGATTTTAAGGAACATGCTCAGCGTTTGCTCCACAGGGAGGACGCGGGTCGTCAGCGGTCGCGGCGTGGAGACTTCGGGATCCTCCTGTTCGCTCTGGCTGCCGCGCGAGCTTTTGGCGGAACGGAGGCTGCTGATCAGAGATCGCAGATCGGGAGGCTCGGCGGCACCGCCCGATGCGCTCGCCGGTTCGTAGAGGAGATCGGCAAGGGTGAGCCCGTCGACGAACTCCATCACGAGAAAGTGGATGTCCTCGAACTCGTTCATCTCAAACACGCGGCAGATGTTGCGATGGGGAAGACGGGCCATGATCTCCGCCTCGCGGCGGAATCTTTTCAACTGCGACTCCGACGCCTGCTCGCTCGTGTGGAGAACCTTGATGGCGACGATGTTTCCGAACCGGTCCTGCGCCTTCCAGACCTTGCCCATGCCCCCGGTGCCGATCACGCAGTGGAGACGGTACTTCCCGAGATTCTGCGCGAACTGGCTGGTGACGATGTTGTTGTCGCCAAGCTCGAGCGCATCGCCGACACCGGCCGGGCGGACCGCGCGCAGGATCGGCACCGGCTCCTCGTGGCCGGGGACCTTGAGCGCCCAGAGATAATCCAGATAGAATTCCACCCGTGAGGCGTCGGCCGCAACGCCGGGACCGAAGAGCCAAACGCCGCGTGACAGCTCCTCCGGCAATCCCGTCACCGCATCGCCGGACCAGTGAAAGTCGCTCAGGTCGAGATCGCTCTCACGGTCGGCCCTCACCGCCTCCCATCCTTCCGGAAGACATTTGATAAGATTCCGGACCGTGAATTCGCAAAGCAGAATCTCGCCGGCCCGGGCATAGCGCGCGAGCTCTCCCGCGAGATCGACCGGCTGTCCGATCGCCGTGTAGCTCAGGGAGCGGGAGCTACCGAGTGTTCCGATAAAGACCTCGCCGGTCCAGATCCCGCACGACATCGGAGGCATCTCCTTCCCTTGCCGGGAAAAGCTGGCGCGGAGCGCGGCGGTCTTCTCGAGCTGTTCACACGCCGCCCGGAGTGCCCGGAACGCATGATCGGCAAAATACCGCGGGGCCCCGTGAAGTCCGACGACGGTCTGGCCCGACGAATGGTCGACCGTGCTCCCCACCTCAAGAATCGCATCGGCGGCCTCCTCGATATACGAGTTGAGCATCAGGCGCATTTCCATCGGCGCGAGGTGGTCGGCGAGATGCGAGAGCCCGGCCAGCGTCGAGTGGGAGATCGTCATGTAGCGCCGCTCGGGCTGACGCGCGGTGCGGAGCTCTTCTTCGCTCAGCGAGTCCACCGGCGTACCACTGAAGCGGGTGAGTTCGCGGCTCACGGATTCCGCAGACGTCACCTCATCGAGCACGATGTCGAGGACGCCGCCCTCGCTGTAGGTTTTCGCCTCAAACACGCGGCCGTCGGCATCCGTCACGAGCCGGTTGCCGGTTTTACCGCCATCGGGTCGACGGAAACAACCGGCCACCTCACCCTGCGCCCTCTCGGCGAGGACTTCCAGCGGAGCGCCGGCAAGATCCTCCTTGGTCACCCGCAGATAGGCCGCCATCGCCGAGTTGCCATAAAGAACGATGTCGTCCGGCGACACTCTCACCATCATCGTGCGGTAGCTCACTCCGGAAGAGGTCATTACGCAGGATGCTATAGCAACGGACCGGATATGGGCAACCACCGAGCAAAGGGCGGGGTTGAAGGCCGCCGGACTCTCTGGCAGCCTCCCGGACAAGCATGAAACCGAAGGTTCTCATCGTGGATGGCCACAGCATGATTTTTCAGTGGCCCGAGCTTGCCGATCTCCACGCGGGACGAACGGCGGCTGCCCGGGACCTGCTGGTCCGCATGCTGCGGGATTTGCAGGACGGCTCCGACTGGACGGTCGCGGTTGTCTTCGACGGCAAGGGCGCCCGAACGGCCGACGTCAGCGAACCGGATGGCATCCACGTCTTCTACTCAAAATCCGGCCAGACGGCGGACTCCGTCATCGAGCGTCTTGCCGCGAAATATGCGCAGACCTGCGATGTGACGGTTGCAACCGATGACCGGCTCGAGCGAATGACGGCGGAAACGTTCGGTTCGATGACGATGTCGTCGTTTCAGCTCAAGGCCGAGATTACCGCCGCCGGCGAACGGATTGCAGCGGCTGTGCGGAAGCTTAAGAGAAGCTGACCTCAGCGGGACAGGTCGCCCTGGGTCAGGAGCTTGAAGCCCTCCCCAAGCAGCACCGATGTCGCGCATTCAATATCGTCGAGATGAAGCGCGAGGATCGCCTTGCCACGGGGACGGATGAGCAGCGGGTAGCTGAAGAAAATATTCACTTCGGCCATCAGCAGCGCGGCCAGCACATGCGCCAGATCCCCCGGGCCCTCCTCGAGCTCGACCACCATCATCACGCAGTCGCTATGCGGGATGTCCTGCTCCTCGAAGAGCTCGCTCGTGCGCTCCGGGTCACTCACGATCAGACGGCCGATCGCGGTTTCGGAGGAGTCCTGAATGCTCAGGGCAAGGACGACAATGTTGTTCTCATTGAGAAGCTTCACGATCTCCAGAAGCGCTCCGACCTTGTTTTGGAGGAAGACGGAAAACTGCCGGACAAGCGGGCTGTTGCGTTTCTCGGTGATGGCGGCGGACATTGCGGGAACTATTTGTAAGAATAGACGAGCGTGAAATCCGCTTTCTCACCCTCGGTGAGCAGGACGCGGAGAATCCTCGGACCGCTGGTCTCCGGAATCAGACCCGCGGCGGCCGATGGACCGTCTTCATAGGTCTCGCTGTCGATCGGCTGGCCGTTGGTATCAAAAACGGAAACGGTGATCTTTCGCGCGGCGCCGGCCGCCGCGGCGGAGAACCAGTACTCGTTGCCTGCAAAGAGGTTGACCTCGAGGAACTGCGGCTTTCCCTTTTCCAGGGTTCCGGACCAGAAGCCGTCGCGCACTTTGTAGCCGTCGTTGGCAAACGCCCCGGCGAGATCCAGCGCCTTGCTTCTCGAGAGGGCGGAATCCTCCCCCGGCGAGGGTTTCGGAGTCGGCGTCGGAGCGTCCTGCGCCTGGACGAGCGTCGCAGCAAGAAGCAGCGGGAGCAAAAAGGCGGTTCTCATGGTTTTTTCTTTTCCTCTGCAATCATGGCCACCAGCGCGGATGACGTGGCCGCCACGGAATCGACCGCGGCCTGCGGGACCGGCTCGAGCGGGTTGGTGTCAATGGCGGTGAGGATGCTGCGGAGGTCCGCATCGAGCCGGGTGCCGAATGTTCCGGTCCGCATGCGCTCGGGGAGGTTGCCGAGCTCGGACAGGAGGAACTTTGCGATGGCCGGCTGGCGGAGAAGCTCGGCCAGCTCGGGCGTGTAGTTTTTCGAAATGTAGCGGGAGGCGACATCCATGCCCCGGACCCAGGCGCCAAGGGTGACAAGCGTGACAAAGTCCTGATCCTTCTGCTCGGCCATGGCGGTTTTCACCTCGTTCTGGGTGGCCTCGAGCTCCTCGCGAAGGGCGCTCCAGTCGTTGTTCTCGGCGAAATCGTTGATGCTGTTGCCCCGGCCGAGAATGCTCTGGCTGAGGTTGAGCTTCTTGGCGAGGTTGATGATGTCCTTTCCGACATTTTTGACCCCCTGGCTGTCCTGGGCCTCCACCGCGATGTAGCCGTCGGCAACCAGCACGCCGAGGAGCAGCGACATCTGCTCGCGGCTCGCAGTGGCTCCGGTGACCAGAGGCTGGAACATCTGCGTCCAGTTCGGCTGTCCGTTTTTATCGAGGGCAACAAAGAACTCTCCGGGTGTGGGAATGGTGAGGGTGTCCAGCCGGACAACCTCTTTGAGCTGCTCTTTCGTAAGAGGGGCTTCCGCCGCGCTGGCGGCCGCGCCTGTCAAGGCGGCAAGACAGAAGATCGTAAGTGCTCGGCAAAGCGGCATGTCGGTAATAGCTACATGCCTGCACCGCATTTGACCAGTCCGTTTAGGATCCGATCGGCCGCATCGCGAAAAATCCCCGCTTTCTTCGCGGCCGGATTTCGGCTTTGTTATCCGCAATGAAACGCTGGACTGCCTTCTTTGCCGCCCTCGTGGCCGCATCCGCGCTGAACGCGCAGGTGCCGGACGCGGCGTTGGCGACGGGCAGCAAGCTGGCGCCTTTCGTCGTGGCGCTGAAGCCCGGCATTCAGATGAGCCCCCTGCCTCCGTGGATGCCATCACCGCCAGCGGTGCACCCTGAGACCGCCACAATTGAGGTGCCGGTGCCGGCCCTGTGGGCGGTGCCGAATGGCGAATTTTACGTCCTGACCGTGGTATTCGATGACCAGGGCGACGGCGGCCCGGCCGTTGAGTGGCGGGCGCCCGAAGGAACGGTCGAAACGCTGTCGCTCGGCCTCGGCGAACCCGGGATCCGTCTCGGTCTGAATGCACGCACCATCCTGCTTCCCAAGCGCCTGACGCGAAGCGGCGGCGTGCTGATGGTCTCCTACTACGGCCGCTTCGAGGCGCTGATCAGCCTTTCGCTCCGCCCTGCGAGGGGCGATCTCCTGGCCGTGCTCGGCGCACAGACGACACCCGCGATCGTCGACGATGCGCTCCGCGTCTTCGAGCGGGACGACGTCTCGGGACTCCGCGCGGCACCAATCACGGGCGACGTGAAGCGGGGAACAATCGTCGAAGCCGAGCTCGCTGCCAACGTCGAGGAACTGCCCGACGCTATCGAGTTTATCGCGCCGATGGACGGCCGCGTGGACGGGGCGATGCTCAAGCTGGAAGTTCTCGGCCTCGACCCCGAAGCCCATCTGGATATCGAGTTGAACGGCACGCCGGTGGGTCCGGTGGGCCTTGCTGGCTTCGCCCTCGATGATCCCGCCGTGGTACCTGACGGCCTCGGCCGCCTCACCGTGGCCGGCTGGAGAAAGGGAACGCTCTTCCTCCCCGCGCGCCTCTGGTCGCCCGGGGACAACTCGATCGTCGTAACCCTCCGGCGCTCTGAGTTTGAAACAGGACGGCCCGTTTTCCTGAAAAATACAACGCTCAGCGTGCGCTTCAGCGGTCCCGCGCAGACCCCGTCCGTCGAGGCCTCGATTCCGGATGAGCCGGACCTCACGCTGCCCGACCCCAACGTTCCCGACCCTGCCGAGCCTCCGCTGCCGGAGATCGTGACAGGCAATACGGAGATGCCCTGATGAAGAGTCTGCTCAGCCTCGTTATCCCGGTTCTCGTTCTTCTTGCGACCGTGCTCGTTCTCTATTGGGACATTTCCTACGAGCGCGGCGGGCATGAACCAACGACGGATTCGTACCTCGCTCCCTACGGATCCCGCGAACAATACATCGCGCACCTTCTGAAAACAGAAAAGCATTCCGATCCGGAGCTCTGGCGCCGTATCGAGGCGGTCAAGCGCCTCGAAGTCTGGCCCTAATGCCTCTTTGCGGGAGGCTGTTTTCCAAAGGCCAGTAATTCCGGATCAAGGCAGCCCTCCGGACGGAATTGCTGGATCTTTGCAGGTCCGGCGCCGACGCTTTGCAGGTCGCGCTGGAGGTCTTCGAGATCCTGATCACTGAGAAGATATTCGTGCCGTGTTGTTCGAATTTCCACCGGCACGCCGGAGCGCAGGATGAGCTCGAGAGATTCCTTCACCTCGACCTCCCGATCCGGCCGGCCGGTGATCCGGCGGTAGCGGCCATCCAGCGGCGCTTTCACATCGAAGCCAACCCAGTCTACGAATGGGAGAACCTCGGCGAGCCTCGCCCGAAAAGCGCCGGCCGTATGAAGGCCGATTTTGTATCCCATCCGGCGAACGGCCTGCATCGCGGGCCCGAGTGCCGCCTGGGCCGTCGGTTCGCCTCCGCTGAAGACGACTGCCTCAAGAAAACCCTGCCGCTGGTCGAGCGCCCGGCTCACGAGATCCCAGCTCCATGCCGAACCTTCGCTCTCGAAGGTCTGAAGGTGAGGGTTATGACAATACCGGCAGCGCCAGGTGCAGCCCTGGCAGAAAATCACCGCGGCCAGATGCCCGGGAAAATCGACGCTCGTGAACGGAACGAATCCGCCGATGCGCAGATCAACCGGAGGCTCAGGCAGCTTTTTTTTCACGGATGCGGCTTTCCTCAAAGCAAACGCGCTGCCGCTGCTCGCTCTGCTTGCCGGCATTGAACTGCGAGACCGGGCGGTGGTAGCCCATCACGCGGGTCCAGACTTCGCAGCGGGTGCGTTCGTTTTCGGGAAGGTCGGAGGGTTTCATGTTTTTGTTGGTGGTTTTGTTCAAATTTCTGGTGCCACTTCAAGCAGCCTGGCAATCCGTCTTGCGGCGTATCAGTTCCTCATCGCAGACCGGGCAGAACGTGTGTTCGCCGTCCAGATAACCGTGTTGGGGACAGATCGAGAACGTCGGAGTGATCGTGACATACGGAAGCCGGAAGTTGGTGAAGACGCGGCGGATCAACTCTCCGCAGGCCCTGCCGGACGACATCCGCTCGCTCATGTAAAGGTGGAGGACCGTGCCGCCCGTGTAGCGTTTCTGCAGGTCGTCCTGATGCTGAAGCGCCGCGAAGGGATCGTCGGTCCAGCCAACGGGAAGCTGCGTGGAATTCGTGTAGAACGGTGCCTCCGGCGTGCCGGCTTGGAGGATGCCTTCGAGGTTCTTCTGGTCCATCCGCGCGAAGCGGTAGGTGGCGCCTTCCGCCGGCGAGGCCTCGAGGTTGTAAAGATGGCCGGTCTCCTCCTGAAAGAGCACCATCCGGTCCCGCATGTGATCGAGCAGACGCAGCGCGAAGTCGCGTCCCCAGGGCGTGGTGATATCCTCGGCATCCTTCGTGAAATTCCGGATGCATTCGTTGACGCCGTTGATGCCGACTGTCGAAAAATGATTTCGAAGCGTGCCCAGGTAGCGCTTGGTGAACGGATACAGTCCGCGGTCCATGTTTTCCTGGATCACGCGGCGCTTGATCTCAAGGCTCTCGCGGGCGAGGTCCATCAGGCTGTCCAGCCGCTCCATCAGCCCGGCTTCATTGCCGGCGAAGAGGTAGCCGAGGCGGGCGGCGTTCAGGGTGACGACGCCGATCGAGCCGGTCTGCTCGGCGGACCCGAAGAGTCCGTTCCCGCGCTTGAGAAGCTCGCGGAGGTCGAGTTGGAGGCGGCAGCACATCGAGCGCACCATGTTCGGCCGGAGCTCGGAGTTGAGGAAGTTCTGGAAATACGGGAGGCCGTATTTTGCTGTCACCTCGAAGAGAAGCTGCGCCGTCTCGCTCTCCCACGGAAAGTCCTCCGTGATGTTGTAGGTCGGGATCGGGAACGTGAACACGCGCTGACGCGAGTCGCCGCGCGCCATCACGCGGAGGAAGGCGCGGTTGATCATCGCCATTTCCTTCTCGAGCTCGCCGTAGCAGAAGCCGGCTTCTTTGCCGCCGACATACGCAGGCGTTTCCCGCAGATCCTCCGGGCAGACCCAGTCAAACGTGAGGTTCGTGAACGGCGTCTGCGTGCCCCAGCGGGAGGGAACGTTCAAGTTGAAAACAAACTCCTGCATGCCCTGCTCGACCTCCTCGTCGCTCAGCCGGTCGTGGCGGACATACGGCGCAAGATACGTATCAACCGAACTGAACGCCTGCGCCCCGGCCCATTCGTTCTGGAGCGTTCCCAGAAAATTCACCATCTGCCCGAGCGCCGTCCGGAAATGGCAGGGCGGGCCGGACTCAATCTTGTTCGGGACACCATTGAAGCCTTCCGCCAGCAGCTGCCGGAGCGACCACCCGGCGCAATAACCCGAGAACATGTCGAGGTCGTGGATGTGGAGATCCGCATGCCGGTGGGCCAGACCGATCTGGGGCGGATAGATGTGGTCGAGCCAGTAGTTCGCCGTCAGCTTCCCGGCGGCATTCAAGATCATGCCCCCCAAAGAATAGCCCTGGTTCGCATTCGCGCTGACCCGCCAATCGGTGCGCTGGATGTATTCGTCGAGGACGGAAGCTGGCAAGACCGAGGCCGGGGAATTCTGGGACATGGAGAAGAGGGATGAAGGCTCCGGGACCCATATGTCGTAGGACATTTGATCCGCAGGGGCGACATATTGTGCCCAAGCCAGCAAAACTTCATTGATATCCGTCAAAGCGGATTCCGGTTTTTAAGAAAAACCGGGCGGGATCTACTCCGCCTGAGCCGCCTTGTAGAGCGCGGCGTAGGCACCGTCCTTCGCCAGAAGCTCCGGTCCGGTGCCATCCTCGACGAGGCGGCCTTCCTTGATGACGACGACCCGGCCCAGCGAATGGATCGTGGAGATCCGGTGGGTAATGATGAGAGTGGTCCGGCCCTTCATCAGTTCGGCGATCGTCTCCATGATGTGGTGCTCGGTCGTGGGATCGAGTGCACTGGTCGGCTCATCGAGGAGAAGGATCGGAGCATCCTTGAGAAATGCCCGCGCAATACCGATGCGCTGGCGCTGGCCGACGCTCAGATGTCCGCCGCGCTCCCCGACCGGGCTGTCGAATCCTTGCGGCATCTGCATGATGAAATCATAGGCCTGCGCGCGCTTGGCGGCCTCGATGATCTGTTCGTTCGTCGCTCCCGGGCGGCCGTAGGCGATGTTCTCCTTGATCGTCGTGGAGAAGAGCAGCGTGTCCTGCAGGACCATGCCGATGTGCGAACGCAGGCTCTTCTTGGTGAGCGTGCGGAGGTCGTGACCGTCGAGCGATACCACACCAGCGGTGGGGTCGTAAAAGCGTGGCACCAGGCTCAAAAGCGTGCTCTTGCCGGTGCCCGTGCCGCCGACGAAGGCAACCGTGGAACCCGGTTCGACCGTGAGGCTGATGTCTTTGAGGATAAGCCGCTCATCCGAGTAGCCGAAGGCGACGTTGTCGAAGCGGATCCTTCCTTCGCACTTTTCAAGAACCGTGGCGTTCGGGGCCTCCGGGACATCGTTGTCACGGTCGAGCACCTCGAAGCACCGGCCGGCACCGGCCATCGCACCTTCGAGCGCCCAGGCCGTGTAGGTGAGTTGCTCGAGCGGTTGGTAGAGCATGAGCAGATACGATGCGAAGACGAGGAGGTCGCCGAGCGAAAGCTCGCCCGACAGCACCTGGAGCGCGCCGACGTAATACATGAGCGCCGTGCCCGCCGCCATCAGCGTTCCAACGACAAGCGCGCTGGCCACCGACGTCATGTTGAGCCGGAGATTCGCCTCGAGGCTCTGCGACGCCCGGCGGCGGAACTGGCGGATCTCAAACGCCTCGCGGCCGAACGCATGAACCATCCGGATCTGGCTGAGACCCTCCTGCGTGAGCGTGAGGAGGTCGCTCTCGCGCTCCTGGATTGTCGTGCTCTGACGGCGCACCCGCTCGGCGTAATGCCGGATCGCCCACACGACAAAAGGAAGGATCACCAGCGAGGCCAACGTGAGCTTCCAGCTCATGCCGAACATCACGACAAGCGCTCCGAGCAGAGTCACCAACGACGCCAGCACCGTCGCGAAGCCTTTGTTGTAAATGGTCTGGATGCTCTGCGAATCGTAGGCCACCCGGAAGCTGGAGTCCGCGCTCCGGCGGGCATCGTGGAACTTCAGCGGCAGGGCCTGGAGCGCCGTGTAGAGATCGGTGCGCAGCTTGAGGAGCGCCTTGAGGCCGACGCGGATGAAAAGGTAGTTCGAGGCGAGGTTGACGACGCCCGCCAGCAGGCT
>CAZSMN010000085.1:0-12809 GCA_964607615.1 uncultured Chthoniobacterales bacterium
CCCGGTTGATGCGAACGAACACCTCAATCGATCTGGATTTAGCGACCCTCGGGATTGACCCCGACAATGGACCGTTACCGCTGGTGGTGAGCGGGCTCACGACTCCAACCAACGGCGCGGTTCAGCTCCTGAATGGGACCGTCCGCTACACCCCAAACCCCGGCTACCGGGGAGAGGATTCCTTTTCCTACACGTTGAGCGACGGGACTCTGGCCGCTTCCGCTCCCGTCTCGGTGGTCGTCGGCACCCCGTCCTCGTTCAACGATTTTACGAAGCTTTACTTCAACGCTGCCCAACAACTGGACCCGGGGATCAGCGGCGCAAATTCCAACCCCGATGGTGACTCCACAGAGAACCTTTTTGAATATGCCTTTGCCTCCGATCCTTGGATCCCGGGCGACAGTAGACAACCCGAACTGTCACTCGTGAATGACCGGCTCACCCTGACTTTCTACCGCAGCCGGTTTGCCTCCGATTTGGTCTTTCGCGTCGAAGGCAGCACGGATCTCATCGCGTGGACCGAGATCGCCGGTGCGACCGGATCGGGGCCATGGGAAAATCTCGGCGGAGCCGAGTCCGTCGTTGAAACCGAAGTGGACGACGCCACAACACGCATCACCATATCCGATTCGGTCCCTACGGGCTCGAAGCGGTTTTTACGACTCCGCATCTCACTGTCCAACTTCGAACAAGGTTTTTGAACCATCCACCATGTCCTTCGTCCCGCCCAAAAAGTCGCCACGCTCCCTTCCTCCCTCCCCTTCGGAGCCGGATCTGATTTCGCTAGAGATCCACTCTTATCGCTCCGGGCTCCATCGGCTGAGAAATGCGCTCGAAAGGGGGGTGGCCAGGATTGGATTTCTGGGAGGCTCCATAACTGACCAGAAGACCGGCAACCGGTGGCCCGAAGCAGTCATTGCATGGTTTTCCATTCAATTCCCTAAGGTCCGGCTCATCGTGGAGAACGCGGCCATCGGGGCGACAGGAAGCGATCTCGCGGTATTCCGGGCGGCCCGTGACATCCTTTCGCGCGACTGCGACATCGTCTTCGTCGAATACGCGGTCAACGATGACGGCACCCCTCCGGCCCAGCGGGCCCGCTCGCGGGAAGGGCTGCTTCGCCAGCTCCTGGCGGAACCTCGGGACGTGGTCCTGACATATACCTTCATGCAGTCGCACTACACCGACATTCTGGCCGGACGCCCTCCGGCTTCGATCGGAGATTTTGAAAAGCTGGCCAAGCACTACCAGGTCAGCTCCATCTGGATGGGACTGCACGCTCTACGTGAAGTCGAGGCAGGATTGATGCGTTGGGAGGAGTGGTTGCCCGATGGCTTGCACCCGACGCACCGCGGAAGCCTGAGCTACGCACAGAGCGTCATTCTCCTCCTTGAAAATGAACTGGTGAACAACCCAACGGCAGATCGTGCCCCGACGGGTCCACGCCGACCCGAGCCTGTCGATCCCCTCTGCTGGGAACGGGTGGCAATCCTTCCATTTGACACCATCGAACGCTCCGGTCCATGGACCGAGCGGCGGTGGGGGCAGCTCAATTGGATCGACCAAGTCCTGTATTGCACAGCACCCGGCGCCACACTCTCGACGCGCTTCGAGGGCCGGGGGCTCGTTGCCGCCTTTGACTTCGGCAGCACATCGGCCGAGTTCCGGTGGCGCATCGACGGCGGCAACTGGCAGGTGAGCGATCGTGAACGACCGCAGTGGGCCGGCGACTCCGGTTGGTTCCGGACAACAGTTTTCGCCGATGACCTAGCAAACGGAACCCATTTTTTTGAGTTTGAAACGCTGCGAAGTTCGCGGGCTGAAGCAACCGGCTGCACAACGACGCTCGCATTTCTGGGAGCGATCCTATGAGGTTTCCGACATCGTTTCCCCGCTTTCTCCTTTTGGCTGTCGTTTTTTTTTCGAAGGCGATTTTGTCCGCCTCGCCTCCTCCCGCCATTGATGGAGCCAACTCGAAGCTAACGTCTCATTGGGATGACGCCGGACAGAAAGAAATCTTTGTCGTCGCAGGCGACAGCTACGAGCTTCGATTAGGCACCCACCCGGCACGCATCTTGTCCCTGCGCAGCAACGGACGCGAGTTACTCGGACCCGGCGGAGCCTCACCGTGGATTAGAACCGCCGACGGCACGCGCCTCGTTCCCGCTCCTCGCAACCTCGTGCCTTCATGGGAGGTGCACACCGCCCAGGAATCCCTTCCCGCCAAAAGCTCTGCGGCCCGCATGAACATCTGGCGCGCCACCCCGAACTATTGGGAAATCCATCTGCGCGACATCCCTTTCCTCGCACCCGACGCCCCTCCCGACGCCCCTCCGCTGCGCGTCCATCTCGTCATCCACGCCCACCCGGATCGCGTGCACATGGAGTTCCGGGCCGAGGCCGCCGCCGGCCAAGCCGCGCCGGTGCGACTCGGCTGGACTTTCGATACCCAAGCAACCCCGCACCTCCATCAACTGGGTAACTACGCTGCAATCGACTTCGCCGGTTCCGCCGCCCTGCTCGCACCGCCCGCCGGCGGCTTCACCCAGAACGCCCGCGACACCCTCGCCTTCGCGCCTGCATCCGCGCCATGGTTTGTCCTCCGCCCCTCGGGCCCCGACACAACGCCGGAGTCACTTTTTCTCGATGAACTCTCCCCGCTCGCCGCCTCCGCCTTCGCCGCCGACACCCACGGAGTCTGGAGTGGCTACGACCCCGCATCCGGCCTCTACCTGCTCGACCTGCTCTCCAACCGACCCGCCTTCAGTTTCGACGCTGCCCACAAAGTCCCCTCACGTCGCATCGAAACCGCGATCACCGCCCCACTTTTGTCTACTCCGCGCACGCTCACGATCATGGCCCGCACCGGCCTCGGCAACCTTGAGGCCGGAGTGCTGGCTGACAAGCACGGTTTCCCCCGCGCGGTGCCGGCCTTCGTCGCGAAAAACTTCGCCGGCGAAAACGAAGAACCCGACGATACAGCCTACGGCGACATCCTGTTTCGCCTAGACCTGGGTCCTAACCAACCGCGTGAACATCGCGTCCTCGCGCTTTTCCAGACCTGGGGCGACCACATGCTGAAACAAGTTTCGTCCATCCGGTTTTTTAACATCTACTGGCACCTCTCCACCGGACTCAGCGAGACCACCTGCTTCACCCACGCCTGGATGTCTATTCGCGGAGATCTGGTGAGCATCCCCGACTTCCGGCCCTTCTCTGGACCCTTCATGATGGGTCAGCCCCAGCACGATTGTTTTTCCTGGCCGGGCTTTCTGAACTACGAGACCGCCGCAGGCTCGGTGCGACCGCTCTATGAGCGTACCGACTTCCACTCCATCGCTCCGAATTTCTCCCGCTTTACGATGCGTTTCCGTAGCAGCGACGACGCCGCGCGCCTCGCGGTCGAGGTCCTGGAAATTCCGCAAAGCGACGAGATGCGGACCTTCCTGCGCCTGCGCTACGATTGGGATAAGCCGGTCACGCTCACCGGCGATACACGCCGCACTTTCCGCTGGCTGCAAACCTACGAAAAAAACCTTCCGCGCGAACTCCTCTGGCTTCCGGCCGTGGGCCCCGGGCGCACCATCCCCGTGCCTAAGACCCCCGCTGCCAACGCGCCGCCGCTCCTGCTGGCCGAGCCGCTCTCCGCAGCCGGGCCATACGCCGGCGTGCACGAGCAAAAGAACAACTACTCCTCGCTCATGCTCATCACCCGCATCGCCGGCCGGCTCGGCGGACACGCCATCGAGCGCGCGTTTCTCACCGCCGAGTTCGATGACAACAATGGCATCTATGCCTTCGTCGCGGAGCAGGCCGATCTGAAAATCAAGGCGGGCGACTGGCTCGAAGCAGATGTGCTGCTTATGCCTCACGCCGAGATCAATCCTCCGCTCTTCAAAGCCACCCGCGAGCGCGAATATTGGTTCGAACGCGCCCCGCACATCGCCACCGTCGCTGTCGGCACCAAGCGCGCCGACTTCCCCGCCACCGTGCGCGCCGACCACGATGTGGCGCGCTTCACCGTGACCGGGGGACTCGATACACTTCCACTCATTGCCGAGGGCTTCTCCGCCCCCGGCGTGCCACTCCTATGGAAGGGCAACCTCTGGCAGAACCAGCAACTTCACGGCGGTGATGGTTATCAGGTGGATCGTGACCCCGCCGACGGCACCTACCGCTTCACCTTCGTTTATCCGATTCGCGGCACCGAGGAGCATAACCTCACGATTTCGCTGCTTGCGGTCGATGGCGCTGAGGTGGTCAACCTGCGTGATGAAAACGGTCTCCCGGTCGCTCTCCTCGACGGGGAGGGTCACTACTCGGTCAAGTCGCCGCAGGTGTTCCTGCCGGGCGAAAATGTCATCCCCCACGGCAGCGGACTGGTGGAATCTTCCGGCCGGGCGCGTGAAGTTCGCGCCGTTCCCATTCAGTTCGAGCCCTCGTCAGGCAAATCCCTCCTCCGTGTGCTTTCGTTTTCGGAGGATTTCACCGAGGTCGAAATCACAAGCGACGGCGGCACCCTTACCATTGGCCACCGTGTGCCCGGGCACTCCTATTCGATCCGCCAAGGCGATGAAGCCACTCCCACACTTCTCACCGTTGATGGTCCCGATCTCGTAATCCCAGTGACACCCAGCCAGGATGGCCGCCGAATTCTGATTGCCAAAGCTAAAGACCCACCGTCCGACCTCTCCACGCAGACAACCGCCGATGAGGGATCGACCAGACCTTAGACCCACCCCATAAACGTTCCCCTAAGGACCCGTAGCACGTGGGGATTTGGCGGCGTAGCGAATGATTTCATGTTCAACACGCTCACGACGCTCAGCACGCTGATCAACGTCAACCATTTCAAAATGACGCCTCTAATCGCTGGGGTTGCCCCCGCGCTGCCGCGCATCGTCAATGCATTTACCGACCCGTGGGTGGGCAATTGGTCGGACAACACGCGTTCGCGATTTCGACGCCGCCCCTTCATCCTCGCAAGTGTGGTGCCCTGCGCTATTTTTCTGCCACTTCTTTGGCGCCCTTTCGTAGTTGCCACGCTGGGCAGCCCCGGGTTGCTTAGGGAATAGCGTTCGGTATCGGCGGTTACCTTGCCACTGCGGCGGGTTACGACCCGCTCATCGTAGCGGAGTCCGGACTCGACGATGCCACCGCATTTCGCATGAAAGTAATTCTTGTTGGCTTTCAATGTGCGGGACTTCTGATCGCGATTGCCGCGATAGCATACCATCCGATCTCGCACATCCAAGCTGCCGAGATCCGCGGCCTGCTGGGAAACAGAAACACCGGCAATTGACCGCACCGCCAGCACGTTCTCACTATACCATAAAGTTCATCATCCCTTGTTGCCCCCGTTTCCGAGTTTAGAGTTCGTATCAAACCACAACTGTCCTTTGTAAGAAGCCGCTGACCCGGACCCTTGGAAAACCAGCCTTTGAAAACTCTTCTCCTCGTCCTTGCTTTCTTGATCGTGGCAGGAGCGCTCGCTTGGTTCGTCTTGCCAAGGCCTCCATCAATCGAACCACCCAACCCCTCCGGCCCGCCGAGCGACACCGGATATTCATCGAGAAAAATCGATTGGACCGGTCAAAGTGGACCTTATGATCTCGCGCGGGTCACATCGGATTTCGGACCTTCCCAACTCCCGGCCGGGCGGGATTTCGGGAAGCTTGCCAATAAAGAACTGCGGGTGAGTTTCAAAAAGGCCAAAAAAGTCACGGACACCGGATTTTCTCTTCAGGTAAAAGTGCCGCCGGGAGATGCCTATGAACTCGAGTTCAAGATTCGTTATCCCAAGGATTTTCCGGCGGGACTCCACGGCAAGCAATTTGGAATGAGCGGCGGGCGGGGCTACGACGGAGGCCGCGGCGAGCAGGCCCGAACCTTCGGTGATGGCTGGAGCGTGCGAATCCAGTTCGATGCCCTCGTCAATGGCATCCGCAATTCCCTCTATGTCTATCATGCCGACATGCCCGCCAAATATGGCGATGGGCTCAAGGGGGGTAGCTTTCTTTTGCCCCGGGATGAATGGGTCACGATCCGTATTCGCGTCACCTTACCCGAAACCCTTGGCCAGCCAACGGGGCGCATTCAGGTCTGGCGCGATGAGGAACCGACGATTGATGTGAAAAACCTGCGGCTGGTCACCCAGGAATCCGCCCGTCAAGTGGACACCCTCCGCTTCGAGCTCTTTCCTGGCGGCGGCGGAGACTTCCCGGACAAGGACTACGAGATACGGGTCAAGGACATCTCATGGCGCCCAGTTGTTCCAGAAAGCTAAAACTTCCATGCCCGACAATTCAGCGCATCAACGCGGGTCAGCATCTCGCAGCGATCCCCGGTGGCTGTGCTTCGTAGCCCTCGCTCTGTTGCTTTTGGGCATCACGATCGCTGCTGTGTTCTTAATTCAGCGACTTGGCACGAATGAGCTTTTTGTTCGGGTGGAAGATGGTCGATTTGTCCTTGGAGATCGTCCCTTCTCTTTCGTTGGGGCCAACAACTACTACCTCCTCTACGAACCCCCTGAGATGACGGAGGACGTCTTCCGTGCGGCGGCGGCCGCCAATCTTACCGTGATGCGTTTTTGGGGATTTCTTAACGGCCCCCCTGTCAACGGAGTTTCCATTCAACCAACCCTTGGCTCGTTCGATGAGGGCAGCCTCGAACGCCTCGACCGGGTGATCGTCCTCGCCCGCCGCCACGGCATCCGGCTCGTGATTTGCCTCGCCAATAACTGGGAACACTTCGGCGGACGGGAATGGTATGCGGCGGCGGCGGGGAGCAAGGATCCGGACGACTTTTATCGCCTTGATGCCTGTCGTTCCGCCTACCGCGCGATGCTCAAGAAGATTGTCGGGCGCACCAATACGATCAACGGAATTCCCTATGCAGCGGATCCGACCATCCTCGGATGGGAACTCATGAATGAACCCCGCTGTCCCTCGGATCCGTCCGGAAAAACTCTCACGAGTTGGATCGCAGAAATGGGTGCCGCCCTTAAAGCCCTCGCCCCCTACCAACTCCTCGCTGCCGGAGGCGAGGGATTCTTCAACTACCCAAGTCCACAAGCCGAAAATTCCGATTGGACACGCGATGGAAGTCAGGGCGCCGACTGGGACCAGATAGCGAGCCTGCCCTGCGTGGACTATACGACATGCCACCTCTACCCCGAGCACTGGGGGAAACCCAACGACTGGGGCGAGGCATGGATTCGAGATCACCTCGTCAAAGCATCCGCTCTCGGTAAGCCCATGGTGCTACAAGAATACGGAATCCGAGATCGCTCCTCACGCAACGCAATCTACCAATCCTGGTGGGGCCTCCTCGAAGCGTCCCCCGCCTCGGGATCGCTTGTATGGATCCTGACAGGGAACAGGCCCGATGGAACACCCTATCCGGATTTTGATAACTTTGATATCAAACCCGCAGACTCCACCATGCAGCTCCTCAAGGAGCACTCCCGCCGTATGGGTCAGCGATCCAACTCACGTTGAAAAGAAGAACGTCTGACCATGAATCGCCCCAACATTCTGTTTATTCAAACCGACCAGCACCTCGCAACGACTCTGGGGTGCTATGGCTCCACCCTTTGCGATACTCCCCACATTGACGCCTTGGCAGCAGAGGGCTTGCTTTTCCACAATGCGTATGCCAGCAGCCCGATTTGCACCCCTGCCCGGGCGTCTCTGCACACGGGCCTCTACCCGTCAAAACACGGCCTGCAGACAAATATCTATACCCCCGGTTGCATGATTCATGAATTGCCGGACCACCCGTCCCTGCTCGGGAGGCGGCTCGGCCAATTAGGCTATAAAGCGGGCTTCACTGGAAAATGGCATCTCGGGTTCGGTGATGACCGACGGAATCAGGAGGAATACCAAGCTCACATTCGTGCAGTTCCGACCCTGGATTGGCAAAACCTTGATGGGGCCTTGCCCTCGAGGCGTGGGTTTGTTGGCGATGACTTTCCGGGGCATGGCGGCATTGGAATCGATACCCCCCAATACAAGGCCTACCTGGCAGAACGTGGACTCACTCTTAATCTCAAACGTTGGCTTAATGAGTATCCCTACAATTGGGAGATCCTCTCCGGCAAGGAAAGCTCTGTGAGTTATTTTCTGACCGAACAGGCGCTATCCCACATAGCAGGATTCTGCGATCAGGATGCCCCGTTCTGTTACCTTCTCAATTTCTGGGGGCCGCACGGCCCCTACCATGCCCCCACCGAATACCTGGACCGCTATCGGGATCTGAAGATTCCTCAGTGGGCGTCATGGGACGAGGAGCAATCAGGAAAGCCCTCGATCCACAACGCCCACCGCACTGAGACCACGATGGATTGGAAATGGGAGGCTTTTCAGAACCTGATCCGTACGTATTTTGCCGCCGTCACAGAAATTGATGACCAGGTGGGACGTCTCGTGGCATTCCTGAAAAAGCGTGGCGTGTATGACAATACGCTTATCATTTTCTGTGCGGATCATGGAGACTCGCTCGGCGTGCACAAAGGTCTCACCGACAAATCACTCTTCATGTATGAAGAGACAAATCGCATCCCACTCATCCTCCGCGCACCGGCGGGCGATGACGCGCACCGTGGAGAGGTGGAAGATCGCTTTGTTGGCACATGCGACCTCTACTCGACCATCCTCGACTTCGCCGGCCTGCCACCCGGAGATGCCAACTTGGACGGCTGCTCTCTTCGTCCACTCATCGAGGGAACTCCGGTTGCCTGGCGTGACGAAATCGTCACCGAGGCCTCGGGCATCGACTTTCTCGCCTACAGCCAACGGGCCCTGCGCTGGTCGCATTTCAAATACGTGTTCAACGCAGGCGGCCCGGATGAACTCTACGACTTGGGCAAAGATCCCTACGAAATGCGAAACCTCGTTCAAGAAAAACCCGAACTCCTACGGGAAGGCCGCCAGAGGCTCGACGCATGGATGGAGCGTCAGGACGATGGCCTGCTAGAACGCTTCCGCCGCCTCACCTGCGAAAGGGATCAGCAACCGTTGCGGGACCAACCGTGACTATCAGACCCTGCGGAACATTCCTCAATAAGCTGGCTGGAACATACAGGCTCTCAGAAATTCTTCGATGTCTTTGGGAACTGGAGTTTGAGCGATTCCTTCCCGATGGGCAATTTCAGCAACATCAGCCGCGATTCTCAGCGAAACCTCCCGAATATTTTGTAAAGCCGGAAAAAGCCGGCCGCATGCCAACTCTTCGTCTGTGACCATTGTCGCGAGCGATCTGGCGGCTGCAAGAAACATGTCCTCTGTAACCACACGACTGAGCGAGGCTAGCGCTCCAAGACCAACTCCCGGGAAAATATAGACGTTATTCGCCTGCCCTGGAACGAGAGTTTTACCATTGTAGTCTACTGACGCGAAGGGACTTCCACTTGCAAAAAGTGCTCTTCCTCCACTCCAGTGATATGCCTGCTCCGCTGTGCATTCGGATTTTGAGGTCGGGTTGGAGAGTGCGAAGATAACTGGGTTCTGATTCAAACGCGCCATGGTCTCAACGATTTCTCGGGTAAAGACCCGTCCCACGCCTGCCGCTCCAATGAGCGCAGTGGGTTGAATGGTTTCCACCGCGGACAACAAATCACCAATTGGTTCCATTGTCTTTGCGAAGCGGGCCTTGTGGGCCGGTAGATTTATGCGGTCGCTGGTAACCAACCCCTGACTGTCGATGAAGTGGCAACGCGCACGAGCATCCGCTTCGCTTACTCCCTCTTTGGTCAAAGCAAGGACAAACAATTCTCCGATTCCAGTAGCCGCTTCGCCGGCTCCGAAGAATAGCAAGCGATGGCTGGCCAGCGATCTTCCAGTCAACCGTGAAGCGGCAATCAATCCGGCAAGAGCCACACTGGCAGTTCCCTGAATGTCATCATTGAAACAACAATTACGGTCTCGATATTGCTCCAGCAGATCAAAAGCATTGTGGTTTCCAAAATCCTCGAACTGCAGCAGACAATTCGGATAAGTATTGTTCACAGCTTCGACGAACTCCTCAATGAACTCCCGGTAAAGAGCTCCGGTTGTCCGGCGCTGAGGCAAACCGATATACATCTCGTCCTGCAACAACTGTTCGTTGTTTGTACCCACATCGAGAGTAATCGGGAGACAGTAGGAGGGGTGGATTCCCGCGCAGGCAGTGTAAAGCGCAAGCTTTCCGATGGGAATTCCCATTCCGAGCGCTCCAAGATCTCCAAGCCCCAGAATCCTCTCCCCATCCGTCACACAAATCAACCGCACATCTTGGTGCGGCCAATGGCGCAATATTTCAGACACACGCCCTCGATCACGGATCGTGATCCAAAGACCCCGAGGACGACGGAAGATGGCACCATATTCGAGGCACGCCTGACCGACCGTTGGCGTGTAAACAATAGGCATGAGCTCCTCGAGATGGTCGAGCAAAACCCGGTAATAAAGGGTTTCGTTGCGATGCTGGAGGGCACTTAAAAAAATATACCTTTCAAGGTCATTCGGCTTGGAACGCAGGTTGTGCATGGCACGACAGACCTGCTGCTCAATGGTGAACACCCGAGGAGGCAGCAATCCCCGAAGACCCAGTAGATCCCGGTCGTGATTAGTGAAGGCGGTTCCTTTATTTAACAGAGAGTTGGTTAGCAGACCGTATCCTCTAGGGAGATCCCGGGCACCGCGAGCGGTCAGGGGGGAGGTGAAATTGATCATGAAAACGTCAGGTGGTTACTATAACAACAAAATGGAGGCATTTTTTCACTCACTAAATTTCGCGGGCGAGGATTTTCCAAGAGATCAGTAAGAGATATTTTTGATGGTTGCTGCTAGCCGAAGATTTATCGCCATCACAATTATGCCAAGACATAAAGAGTGAATGATTTCGTTATAACATGGAAGAAATGTAAGCTTAACCGCTGTGCCATTTAGAGCAGCTCTCGAAGGTTACTTCCGAGAAGCGCATTGAGAGGCGAAGACTTCGGGGGCATTAATAAGAGCGTTAAGAGCGGGGCAGAGATGATCGACAAGGTTTTGGGTATCGTCGGTGTAGAAGTCGGCGAAGTAATCGGCTTTGAGCCGCAGCCAGAGTCTTTCGATGGGATTATTGTCCGGGCTGTATCCCGGTAGGAAGGCACACTCGAATTGGTGGAAGTTGAGCCGAGCAGACCTGGGCCAGCTGACGTTATCTAAAACCAGGGTGCGGCGCTTGGCTGGGTCGTAAGGGATGGTTTTGGCCAACTCGTCCAAGTAGCACTGAAAAACAGCGGTATCGACCAGTCGAAAATTATGGCGACGCTCTCGCCGGTGACGGGACACACGGCCCCAACCACGTTGGCGAGCACATGATCCCCGCAGTAATTTATGCGAGGGCGTGACCCATCGCCTGTGCGGTCTGGGGCCACCCTCGACGCCACATTCATCACCAAACAACACTTCCACTCCGGGGCCGTTCTGCCACCTCATACGCCATAACGATTTCCTCTCGCCTTTCCCTCGGCGTTCGCATCCGCCCGTTCTCGTCCTCTTTCAGCACGTCCCCGCAAGCTCTTCGTTCATGCCGAAAAGCTAACGAAGCGTGGGGGCTTACGGCGCTACGTAGCTCTTCGGGCCGCCGAGTTTCATGAATTGGCGATAGACATGCCAGCCAGCCCAGAGAGCGGTGAGACAAATGACACAAGCCGAGGCGAAAGTGTAGCGATAGTCGTCCGCCTTGACATCGATGATCCAGCCGACAACGGGTGCCAGCGCCATGTTGGCCGGCGCCGCGACGATACCCGCTGCTGAGGCGAACTGGGCGAACTTTTCGTGCGGGAACAAACGCTGCCCAAGGGACGCTGCTGTTGTGAAATAAGTGCCGGAGAGAACGCCGTGGGCCACAAGTGCGACGAGGAATGTCGATTGGCTGGTGGCAAAGAAGAAGCCCCAGGCCGTAACAATTGCGTAGCCAACCAGCGCGACGAGCGAGACGCGGAGCGGATGGAATTTATCGACCAGCCAGCCCAGCGGGTAGGCCATAACAAGGGAAATGGCGTAGGTCAGGGTGATAAAGCGTCCGAGCACCTCCATGCTCACACCGATCTTCTCGGCATAGGGAATGGTAAAAACGTTTACCGGCAGGAAGCAGACCCCCGCCGCCATCATCATGATAAAAACCCACAGGTAATAGGCATGGGTGAAGCTCTCGCGGAAATAGAGCTTTACCGATGAGGTCATCCCGCCGATCACTCCGCCCGTTTCGGCGGGACGCGGTGGCGGCGGCGGATAGTTGCCCTCCTTGATCTTAAAGCAGACGAGCATGAAGGCGACCCCGTAGAAGATGCCGATGACTGTCATGATCAGCGTGAAATGCTCCGGCACTCTGCCGAAAATCCAGAAGTTGAAGATCATGCCACCAATCAGGCTGACCGCTCGGAAAAGTCCGTAGAATCGCCCGAGCAGGGGTTGAGGGACAACGTCGTTGATAAGTCCTCCCAAAACGGCCTGCCCGGCAATGGTGGCGAATTCAAAAGCCGCCCAAAAAATACTGAAGCAGACAAGCGACAAAACCATTTCATTCTCGACCAGCCCGAGCAACTGCGCCCCTACGGCGGAGCCACCGAGGGTGCCGTGCAGGCTGGCACCGATCGGATTTCCCGGCTGACCCAGGCCGTGAAACCACCGGGCCATGACCGGCGTGAAGGCCAGACCAATCATCCCAAACGCCGCTATCGGCGTGGTCAGCATGAGGTAGGGAATGCGTCGCCCCCATTTGCCGCGGTGACGGTCGGACTTCACGCTGATGATCGGGCCGAGGATGAGCCCGACCAGCGC
>CAZSMN010000086.1:0-12748 GCA_964607615.1 uncultured Chthoniobacterales bacterium
GTATTGCTGAGCCTCATTTATCCCAGGAGGCATAAAGGTCATCGGTCGTATCGAATGTCTCGATCTCCTGATTCTTGTCGCTTTTAGCGAGCACCGAGGCGGTTAACTTGTTTGGAACATGCAACTCCAGTGGGAAGGATTTCCGGATGGCGATCTGGCGGTAGAATAGCCGGATTGCTTCCGTCGGAGTCATTCCCAAGGACTCGAGAACCTTTTCCGTGGCGATCTTGGTCGCGTGGTCTATTCTCGCATGAACCACTGCTGATTGTGACATGAGGCACATGTATCACATCTGCAACACATTTCAAGAGGAATTGGATCGTCCACTTTTGGAGCAACGTAACGCACTTCGGATGGCGGCGAAACCAGCGTTCGCTTCCGACGCGAACCGGTGCAAACTCGGAGCCATACCACCCCCCTTCAGGCTGAAATCGCTTTTTATGCGATGTTGAGAAAAAGCCTACTCAAAGACTTTCTTTTCAATGTATTTCTTAACATCCTCAATCCCCTCGCCGGCCTCTGCCGCGATGGGGATGACCTTGACCTTCGGAAAGCGGAGCTTGAAGGCTTTCATATTATCCGCAGATTCAGCGATATCCATTTTGTTGGCCACGACGCAGGATGGCCGTTTCGCCAAAAGCGGATCGTAGAGCCGGAGTTCCTTGCGGAGCGATTCGTAGTCGGAGATAGGATCTCGCCCTTCCGAGCCAGCCATGTCGAGGACGAAAAAGAGGGCCTTGCAGCGGACGATATGGCGGAGGAATTCATGGCCGAGGCCTTTGTTCTGG
This sequence comes from uncultured Chthoniobacterales bacterium, assembly GCA_964607615.1. Lineage (GTDB taxonomy): Bacteria > Verrucomicrobiota > Verrucomicrobiia > Chthoniobacterales > Terrimicrobiaceae > CAZSMN01. The sequence continues at coordinate 789 of CAZSMN010000086.1, forward strand.
TGGGCGCCTTCGATGAGACCGGGAATATCCGCGACGGTCGCGCGGCGGTATTCGGAGAGATCGACGACACCGACCACCGGATGGAGTGTGGTGAAGGGATAGGGCGCCGTCTTCGGGTGGGCGGCGGAGATTTTACCGAGCAAGGTCGACTTGCCGGCGTTGGGATACCCCACCAGGCCGATATCGGCAATCGTGCGAAGTTCGAGGAAAAACCAACCTTCGTCGCCCGGATACCCCTTCGTGTGCTGGCGGGGCACGCGGTTCGTCGAGCTCTTGAAGTGGGTATTGCCCTTACCTCCGTCACCGCCCTTGCAGAGGATAAACCGCTGCCCGGGCTCGGAAAGATCCGCGAGGGGCTCGTCCTCGACCGGATCCTGCGGGGTGGCACCGGCGCGATGGATCACCGTGCCGATCGGCACCTTGACGATGGTATCGATGGCGCTGCGGCCGTGCTTGTCCTTGCCCTTGCCGTGTGCACCACGGGCCGAGCGGACCAAAGGCTCGAAATAGAGCGCTACGAGATTGTCCGTGTCGTGGTCAGCCTCGAGAATAATATCCCCGCCCCGGCCGCCGTCGCCACCATCCGGTCCACCACGCGGCACAAATTTTTCCCTGCGGAAACTGCAGCAACCATTGCCGCCGTCGCCGGCTTTCGCATGGATGCGGATCTGATCAACAAACTTCATAATCGTCCAAAGTGGCGGGGAACGGTGCGGGAGTCGACCCCTTTTCCGTTCCGGTTAATACGTGAACAGGTCGGACAGGCGCGCATCCGACCCGCTGGCGGTCCGGTAAGCGCGGAGGATTTTGCCCTGAACGTTCGGCGTGAGCCAGCGGCCTTTGCAGGCGCGGGCGACCATTTTGTGGGTGATCTGCTCGGTCGAAGCGGCGACGAGGTCGTGGCTCTTGAGGTTGCGCTCCGCAAGAAGACGGGCCAGAGGTTGTTCACCAAGATCGCGATCCGTACTGTTCATTTGTGAAACCTTCGCATACGTTCCCGCGATGTTGAAAGCTCTTCTCCCCCTCGCAGCCGCCGCGCTCGTTTTTTCATCCCACACCATCATGGCACAAACCGCCCTCGAACAAGGCCAGGCCTTCCTCGCTGAAAATGCGAAAAAGCCCGGAGTCCAGCAGACCGCCAGCGGTCTCCAATACAAAATCCTCAAGGAAGGCACCGGCAAATCGCCGAAGGCCACCGACACCGTCCTCGTCCACTACCGTGGCACGCTGCTGAACGGCACCGAGTTCGACAGCTCCTACAAGCGGAACGAGCCAATCGAGTTCCCGCTCAACGGCGTGATCCGCGGCTGGACCGAAGGTCTCCAGCTCGCCAAAGAAGGCGGCAAGCTCGAGCTCTACATCCCGTCGAATCTTGCCTACGGCCCCCGCGGAGCCGGTGGCGTCATCGGGCCGGATGAAACCCTCATCTTCGAGGTCGAACTCCTGAAGGTGCGCTAAAAAACCCATCCGTTTCTCCAAAGGGAGGATTCCGCACGCCGGATCCTCCCTTTTTCTTTTCACCTCAAGACAACCCACTGCATGGAAGGGTTCACTGAGACCGCCCCGAGGCGTCTTTCATCTGTCCCGTGCCTGAGGAATTCCCGGACGCACCAAAGACCATCGGTTGTCATCGGAAGGGATCACCGGCGGCGTTTGCAAAAAAGTTCTTTCCATAAGGTCCCGTTAGTGCGAAGTATAGGGCGTCCCCTGATCAACCAGTTGTCTCGGATCAAAAGAATCCGATGCAGCGCTTCGCACGTATTAAAAAACCTATGGAACCCATCGCAGACATCCTGAGCCGCAACGTCAAGCAGCTCAGGCTTCAACACAACTACACGCAAACGGAACTGGCGAATCTCGCCGGAGTCCACCTGCGTTACGTCCAAGACATCGAAGCCGGCCGGAGGAATCCGACCGTCGGAGTGATCCGGAACTTCCGCATCGCACTGGAGTGCGGGTGGGAAGACCTGCTCGAGAAAAAGGCGCGCAAGCGTCGCGCCTGAGGAACGGCGTCAGCCCCGCGAGGGAGTCGGCAGGGACAAGACCCGTTGCTGCAATTCTGAAAGGTCCAGTCTGGGCCCGACGAAGAGCGCCAACGGAACCGAAAGACGCGGGGCTGGACCCACCGGAAAGAACTGCACATCGCGGTCCACTTTCTGGAAGACAAAGAACTGCGAGGAATCTTCCTCGAAACGCACGAGCCCTTTGGCCCGGATGACCTCGTCCGGAAGAGATTTGAGGAATTCGACAAAGGGTTTCCGTTCCACGCGGTCAGGGAGCGGAATCTCATGCGAAGAAAAATGGTTCTCCACGGGAGAGTGCTCATGCGCAGCATGGTGGTGCTCGCCGTGATGATGTCCCCCGCATCCGCAGCACTCGTGCGCGTGTTCCCCCAGACGTGACCCGGCAGGCTCGCGGATTTCGGCCCCTGCCAACTCCTGCGAGAACGACTCGACGCTGACGAAGCGTCCGCCGACCCCGCATTTCTGAAGTGAGGCCAGCACGTCGTCCCGCCGCGCGGGAGGGACAAGCTGTTCGCGCGACAGAAACACATGGGAGGCCGTGCGGGCTTGCTCGCGTTCGAGGCTGTTATGCCAGAACCGTTTCTGCCAGCGCTCGACGTCGACGATCGAAAGCTGGACCGGCTGGGTAAATCCGCTCAAGGCCGGATCGAGCGCGAGGGCTTCGATAATGGAGCCCGGCTCGGCCGTGCCATTGGTTTCGATGAGCATCACGCGGTCGGGACCGTGCTGGAAGCTGTGGAGCTCGTCAAAAAGCTGATCGCGCGATCCGCAGCACACGCAGTCGCCGTTGAGCGCCTTTACCTCGTCGATCAAATCCCGGAACTGCTCGGCATCGACGCGGGCATTGTGAAAGTCGTTGATCAGAAGCCCGGGGCGGATTCCCTGTTGCGAGAGGAGCGGGACGAGCGCTTTCAGAAACGTGGTCTTTCCTGCACCGAGAAATCCGACGACGAGGACAAGCGGGGTCATGGTGTCTGCACGATGACACACTGCAAACGAAATGCAAAAGCCGTCTGCGCCTTGACGTTCCGTGGTTCAAGCGACAGCCTGCGCACCATGAAACGGACGCTCAAACGCATTTCCCCCCTCCCCCTGGCCAAAATCTTTGCCGCGCTCCATGGCCTGGGCTCCTTGATTTTCGTACCGTTTTTTCTACTGATCACGCTGATCAGCTTTATGGCTCCGAAGTTTTCCGGTTCGCAAGGGGCACCGGCGGCTCTGGGGATTATCGAGCTTCTCATCCCCCTGGTGTTGATGATTCTGCTCCCCGTCTTTTACGCCCTGATGGGCTTCGTGGTCGGACTCATCGGCGCCCTGATTTACAATCTCGTCGCCAAGTGGCTCGGCGGAATCGAAGTCGAGGTCGAGTAGCGGATTGGATCGAAATCAGCCCGACTGGCGGCCGGCCATGCTGCGGCGTTCCGGCACGGTGAGCTGCTTGAGGACCGTGGTCAGGTAAACGGCCTCGGGGTGGCGTCCGCGGTATTTGGTGATCTCTTTTTTCTCGAGCACTTGAAAGCCGAAGCGCTCGAGGACCTTGGCACCGCGCCGGCTCTCGAACGTCACGAGCTGGCCGAAGACCGCCTTCTCGCCGCGCGAGCGGAGGTAGTCGAAATAGGCGTTGAGCATCGTGTGCGTGCCCGCGACGCTTTGCGCCTCAGGGAGCACGTTGAAGTGGAAATGGGCCGTCCTGCGCGGCGCGGCCGGAACCTCGCGCCAGGAATTCCGCAGAATCCAGCCGATGAACTCCCGCGTCGCCTTGTTGTAGCGCGGATAGCGGCGCATGCCGGTGAGGAAGAGGCGGATGTTGTGAAAAAAGCTGTGCCATTGCTGGCGGAGCGGACGTCGCGAGCCGAGGAGGTAGCCTTTAACGACCCCGTCCTGCTCCAGCACGAAGGACGACTCCGGCTCGATATCCGTGTAATACGCCGTGAGGTAGTCCGCAAAAAGCGCGCGATCCTCAAAGACGGGATCGATCGGTTTGCCGAGGTAGCCGGTCTCGCAACACAGTCGGCGGACGGCGTCGCGGTCGCGTTTCTCGTAGGGACGGATCAGAATTCCAGGGGGCAGGGCCACGGAGACGTTTTAGGGGGCCCGCGCGGCGGGGTAAATCGGAAAAGCACGGCTCTTGCGTGACGGCGGCGTCCGCCTACACTGCCCGCGATGATTTCATTGCGGGACGATGAAGGCTACGCCGGGGAGACGGCCTTCGAGCGCGAGATCCGTGACATGTTCTCCGAGACGGGCAAACTGTCGGGCGCGGCGAATTTCGAATTCCGCCCCGAGCAGCAGGAGATGGCCTGCGCCGTGGCGCGGACGCTCGAGAGCGGACGCCAGATCGTGATCGAGGCCGGGACGGGCGTCGGAAAATCCCTCGCCTATCTCGTGCCCGCCGTGCTCCAAGCGGTCCGGACCAAGCGCAAGGCCGTCATCTCCACGCACACGATCGCCCTTCAAGAGCAGCTGATGTACAAAGACATCCCGCTCGTGCAAAGGCTCCTGCCGGACGACTTTGAAGCCGTCCTCCTCAAGGGGCGGCAGAATTTTCTCTGCACGACGCGGCTCGCCCGCGCGCTGGCACAGTCCGGCGATCTCTTCACGCCCGAGCAGCGGACGGAGTTGGAACGGATCCGCGAATGGAGCCTCACGACGCGCGACGGATCTCTCAGCGATTTTCTCGAGCAGCCGGATCCCGCCGTGTGGGAAGAGGTCCGGAGCGAGCAGCACCTTTGCACGCCGAAGTCGTGCGGTCCGGCTTCGGGCTGCTTCTATCAGGCCCTCCGGCGCCGGGTGAACAACGCCCAGATCGTGGTGCTTAACCACGCGCTGTTCTTCACCCTCCTCGGCGCGGTTGAGGATGCCGAGAGCCGGACGGGCGGACTCCTCTTCGCGAACGATTTCGTCATCTTCGACGAGGCGCACACCATCGAGGAGGTTGCCTCGCGCCACATCGGCATGGAAGTCTCCCAGCTCGGCCTGCGCCGCGTCATCCAGCGGCTCTACAATCCGCGGACAAAGAAGGGGCTGTTTCAAATCCTCAAAAACGGTCCCGCCTGCAAAACCGTCGCCGACCTCCTGCCCTCGGCGGACGGCTTTTTTGACAAGGTCGCTCTGGCCTGCACGTTTAAAAAAGGGCGGGAATTCCGCGTTCGCGAGGCCGGGCTCACCGACGGAAGCGACATCTGCGACCATCTCGTGAAGCTCGGCGAGCTCATCGGCTCGGAGGCCGCGCGCTGCAAGGACGAGACGAGTGTGGCCGAGCTCCAGGACGCCGCCCGCAAGCTCCGCTCGGCCCGCGGTGCAATCAACGATTTCCTCGCGCTCGAACAGCCGGACCACGTTTACTGGGTCGAGCAGGTCGGACGCCGGGAGCAATTCTGCACGCTCCGCACGGCACCGGTCGACCTCGCCGATGCCCTCCGCCGCCTCCTCTTCCGCGAGGGGGCCTGCTCGGTGCTCACCAGCGCCACGCTCTCGATCGGCACGCCCGATCTGATGTATTTCCGCCGCCGCGTCGGCGCCGAAGACGTGCCGGCAAAGCAGATCGGGAGTCCGTTTGATTACGAGCGCCAGATGTCCCTCCACCTCGTGCAGAAGATGCCGGAGCCGAAGGATCCCGGCTACGAGAAGGCCCTCGAGACGTGGATCGCGGAGTTCACCGACAAGAGCGAAGGTCGCGCGTTTGTGCTCTTTACCAGCTACCAGACCCTTCGCGCCGTGGCCGAGGCGATGGAACCCCACTTTTCCAAAAAAGGCTGGCCGCTTCTCGTGCAGGGTGCCGGCATGCCCCCGCAGCGCATGGTGAAGGAGTTTCAGGAAAACTCCCACAGCGTCCTCTTCGGCGTCTCCAGCTTCTGGACCGGCGTCGATGTGCCGGGCGATGCGCTGTCGAACGTCATCATCACCCGCCTCCCCTTCGGAACGCCCGACCATCCGCTCACCGAGGCCCGCATCGAGGCCATCGAGGCCGACGGCGGCCGCGCTTTCGAGAGCTACTCCCTCCCCGAAGCCATCCTCCGCCTCCGCCAGGGCGTCGGACGCCTCATCCGCAGCAAATCCGATACCGGCACCATCGTCGTCCTCGATAGCCGCATCGTGAACAAGCCCTACGGCCGCCAGTTTCTCCGCGCTCTCCCCAAGTGCCCGGTCGTCATTCACTGATTTGACCGGAATCAAACCGCTCTCAATGTTTTGAGAACGGTTCTCATTAAATGCTTGGCACCTCGGCAGGATCCTGCGAACGCTTCCTGCGCCTTATGAAAACCACTTTGCTTTTGCCCCTCGCGCTGGCAGCGGGGTCCCTTCTTGGGACGAATCCCCTCCGGGCCGAGGAATCCGACGCGGCAGTCCCCTTTCTCGAGCGCGACCAGATCACGGGCGACTGGGCGGGCGTTCGTCCCGCTCTGAGTGATCACGGTGTCGAGATCTTCGGTGGCTACACCGTGGAGGTCTGGGGAAATACCTCGGGCGGACTCAAGACGGGCACGGTTTATACCGGGCTTCTGGATTTCGGCGCCGAGGTGGATCTCGAAAAGGCCATCGGCTGGCAGGGCGCGACGGTGAGCACGACCTGGCTCTGGCTGAGCGGACGCGATGCCAGCGAGGATCTCGCGGGCAACTTTCTGACCATCTCGAACATCGCGGGCTTCAATACCCTCCGGATGTTCGAGCTTTGGTTTCAGCAAAACCTCCTCGATGACAAGATCTCGCTCCGGTTCGGCCAGCTCTCGGCGGACTCCGAGTTTCTCGGCTCCGACTATGCCGGACTCTTCCTCAACGGCACGTTCGGCTGGCCGGCGTTTGCCTACATGAACCTGCCGGAGGGCGGTCCCGGTTTTCCCATGGGAACCCTTGGCGCGCGGCTCGCATTGAACCCGACCGATTGGTTCACCTTCCAGACCGCCGCCTTCCAGGGCAATGTTTTCGCGCAGGACGAGAACCGCCATGGGTTCCGCTGGAGCCTCGAAGCCGAGACCGGTTTCACCTTTTTGAATGAGGCGCAGGTCCGCTGGAACCAGCGGGAAGAAGAAACCGGACTCCCCGGTCAGGCCAAGGCGGGCGTGTGGTTCCAGACGGGAGCCTACGCCGATGCTCTTGCCGACTCGACCGCTTCGGGTAACTACGGCTTCTACGGCATTCTTGATCAGATGCTCTTCCGCGAGCCGTCCACCGAAGTCCCCGCCCCAGCCGGCCTCTCGAAAGACGGAAAATCCGTCGCCGGCACCAAGGACTTCAAAGCGCCCGTCACCTGGCAGAAATCCGATCAGGGCCTCGGCTGGTTCGGCCGGGTAGGATTCCTCAAAGGCGACCGGAATTTCGTGAACTTCTACTTCGACACTGGCCTAACCTACAAAGGCCTCATCCCGACGCGCGACGAGGATACCCTCGGCCTTGCCTTCGCCTATGCCCAGCTCAGCAACGGCGCACAGAACAGCCTGTCCGACGAAGGCTCCTCGCCCGCCGGCGCCGAGATGGTTCTCGAACTCAGCTACCAGGCCGTCCTGACCCCGTGGCTCATCGTCCAGCCGGACCTCCAATACATCATCAACCCGGGCGGCACGACGGACCTCGACAACGCACTCGTTGTCGGCGGGCGCGCGTCGGTGGTGTTCTAACGAGGTCTTGAACTGTCCCGTTAATCTTGAGACCCGATCGCTGGACTCTGCCGAAAGACAAGCGCAACCTTTCCCTATCAACGCCATGACCTACCTCGGAGACATCCATCACGACCGACCGTTGGAAATTGTCGGCATCTCGAGCGATTGCAGCCGGGCCGGACGCCTGTCGGCGCTGGGATTTCTTCCCGGGCGGAAGCTCCGGGTCTGCCGGGTCGCCCCGCTCGGAGATCCGATTTCCGTCGAGATGGAAGGGCAGGAAATCAGCCTCCGCCGTACCGAGGCGGCCCTCATCGAGGTGAAGGAGATCGAATGAGCGCCCGCACCTACCGCATCGCGCTGCTGGGAAATCCCAACACCGGCAAGTCCACGCTCTTCAACCGCCTGACCGGCCTCCGCCAGCACATTGCAAACTATCCGGGCATCACGGTGGAAAAAAAGACGGGCGATCTCGTGCTCGGAGGGCAGAGCGTCGAGCTCATCGATCTTCCGGGCACCTACAGCCTCGCTGCCGCATCGCCGGACGAGCGGGTCGTTCTGGATGCTCTCCTCGGCAAGGCCGGCTCCCCCGCTCCCGACCTGCTGGTATGCGTCGTCGACGCGACCAACATCAAGCGCAACCTCTTCCTCGTCTCCGAGGCCGCCGAGCTGGGCATCCCGATGGTCATCGCCTTGAACCAGTGGGATGCCGCCAAGCGCAACGGCATCGAAGTCGATCTGGAACTCCTCAGCAACCGGCTCGGCGTGCCCGTCATCCCCACCATCGCCAAACGCGGAACCGGCCTCGACCACCTTCGCGACGCCATGGCCCACGGGCTCAAAGATCCCCGCCACTTCCCGCGCATCATCTGGCCCGCCTTCATCGACGAGGCGCAGGAGATCCTGAACAACGGTCTCGCCCAGTTTGGCATCGAGGTGACCCCGGCCGAGGCCTTGCGGATGATTTTCGATGCCGACAGCGCGATCGCCGACCGGCTCGGAAACAAGGATCGCATCGCGCCGCTTCTGCGCGCCGCCCGCGAGCGCCTCCTCACCAACGGCCTCAACCCGTCCTCCGCCGAACCGGTTCTCCACTACCGCCATATCGACGCGCTGCTCGAAGGCGTTCTCGGCGGCCACCGCGTGGTCGCCCGCACACGCGATTCGATCGATGCCCTCCTCCTCCACCGCTTCTGGGGGACTCTCATCTTTTTTGCGGTGATGTATGTCGTGTTCCAGAGCCTGTACGCCTGGGCCGGTCCGCTCATGGACCTCATCGACGCCGGCACGACATGGGTGCAGGATCTCGTGTCGCCCATTCTTGAACCGATGCCGGTCCTGCACAGCCTGGTCTCGGACGGCATTATCGCCGGTGTCGGTGGAGTCGTGATCTTCCTTCCGCAGATCCTGCTCCTGTTTTTCTTCATCGCGATTCTGGAGGATACCGGCTACCTCGCGCGGGCGGCTTTCCTCATGGACAAGCTCTTCGGCTGGTGCGGGCTCAACGGCAAAAGCTTTGTCCCGCTCCTCTCGGGCTATGCCTGCGCGATCCCGGGCGTGATGGCGGCCCGCACGCTGGAGGATCCCAAGGCGCGTCTCACGACGATCCTCATCACGCCGTTCATGAGCTGCTCGGCGCGCCTGCCGGTTTACGTGCTGCTCATCGGGGCCTTTGTCGAGCCGGTTTACGGTCCGTTCATCGCCGGGCTCACGCTGTTCCTCATGCACTTTGTCGGGGCCCTCGTCGCCCTGCCGCTGGCATGGATTCTCAACCGCTGCATCCTCAAGACCAAGGCGCAGCCGTTCATTCTGGAAATGCCCGACTACCGCGTGCCGGCCATGCGCAACGTCGTGATCCGCATGTGGGAGCGCGGGCGCGAGTTTGTCATCCGCGCCGGCACCGTGATCCTCGCCTTCTCGATCATCATCTGGGCGCTTCTCTACTTCCCGAGGCCGGAGTCGGTCGTCGAACACGAGCGGGCTGAAATCATCGCCGAGAGCGTCAAAACCATGCCCGAGGCCGAGGTCCTTGCCGCGCTGGAGGATCCGGAATCTGAGATTTCCGCCACCCTTGCGCACCACATCGATGGCGCCTACATCGAGCAGAGCTACCTCGGCCGCTTCGGCAAAGCCGTTCAACCGGTCTTCGATCCCGCCGGCTTCGATTGGAAGATTACCGTCGGCGTTCTCTCGAGCTTCCCGGCCCGCGAGGTCATCATCGCGACGCTCGGGATTATCTATAATCTGGGATCGGATGTCGACGAGGGGTCGGACGACCTCCGGAGCGTGCTGGCGAGGGAAACATGGCAAAGCGGTCCACGCGCGGGGCAGCCGATCTTCACCATTCCCGTCGTCTTCGCCCTCATGGTCTTCTTTGCCCTCTGTATGCAATGCGGAGCCACGGTGGCCATCATCGCGAAGGAACTCGGCTGGTCGTGGGCCACCGCTTCGTTCGTGACCATGACCACCCTCGCGTGGGTGGCGGCCGTTTTAATCTACCAAATCGGGAGCCGGCTCTGATGCTGGAGACCGTTCTGGTTGTTGGTCTGATCGCCGCCGCCGCGGCCTACCTCTGCACGGGATTCCTGCGCAAGCGCCACAGGAAGCCGACCGGCAAATCCTGCGGTGGAGGATGCGGCTGCTCGAAGGAGATCCGCCGCTGAGACGGTCCTACGTCCCGCCGATATACTCGCCGAAGATCAGCGTATTCCCGTCGGGGTCTTTCACCGAAAACTCCTTCATCCCCGTCGGCTGCGTTTTCAGCTCGGCCTCGAACTTGACGGCCTTCTCCTTCAACGAGCGGTAAAACTCGTCGATGTGCGCCATCCGGATGTAGCAGTTCGGCTTGTAGCCCTTCGGCGCATTCCGGTCGACGACAAGGCCGATCTGGATGAGATCACGCCCGACGGCGACGTAGTTTCCGCTCTCCAGGTTCACGGAAAACCCGAGCTTTTTGGTATAAAAATCCACCGCCCGCGACATGGTGAGCACCGGAAACGTTGGCACGAGGTCGATCATCTCAGGCTTGGGCTCGAGGTGGATAAGCCCGTCCGGCCCCACGACGGGCGGCGTCGGAGACGGCTCCGGACCGGCAGCCAGCAGCAAAAACGAGGCGATCAGCGCAAAGTTCATACCGGAACGCTAGCCTCCCCCGGCCGGCTTTCCAACAAAATGCAACGCACCAGGATGCCGAAACCTCCCGCCAGCCGCGATTTTTTGTTTGGGCCGGAGTTGCACCGCAGGCATAAATGCTGCTTCATCTCATCTTCCATGAATTCGCCCTTCGATACTCTGCGGACCTTTGACTCAGGCAGCTCGACCCCCGGTTATCTCCACTCCCTCCCCGCTCTGGAAGAAAAGGGCATAGGGCCCGTCTCGAAGCTGCCGGTCAGCATCCGGATCGTCCTGGAATCCGTGCTTCGCAACTGCGATGGCAAAAAAGTCCGCCCGGCCGATGTCGAGGTTCTGGCGAACTGGAATGCGAAGGCGCCCGCGACGGAGGAGATCCCGTTTGTCGTCGCCCGCATCGTTTTGCAGGATTTCACCGGAGTTCCCCTCCTCGTCGACCTCGCCGCCATGCGCAGCGCCGTGAAGGGCCTGGGCGGCAACCCCGCGATCATCGAGCCCCTCGTGCCCGTTGATCTCGTCGTCGACCACTCGGTGCAGGTGGACTTCTACGGCTCGGCCGACGCCCTGCGCCTGAATCTCGAAATGGAATTCAAGCGCAACCGCGAGCGCTACCAGTTCCTCAAATGGGGTCAGCAGGCCTTCAAGACCTTCGGCGTCGTTCCTCCGGGCATCGGCATCGTCCACCAGGTCAATCTGGAATACCTCGCCAAAGGCGTTCTTTCGGCCCCATCGGCAGCCGGCACAATCTACTATCCCGACACGCTCGTCGGCACGGATTCCCACACCACAATGATCAACGGACTCGGCGTCGTCGGCTGGGGCGTTGGCGGCATTGAGGCGGAAGCCGGCATGCTCGGCCAACCGGTGTATTTCCTCACGCCGGAAGTCGTCGGCGTGAATCTCACCAACAAGCTCCGCGAGGGCGTCACCGCGACCGACCTCGCCCTGCACGTCACCCAGCTCCTCCGCGCGGCGAAGGTCGTCGGCAAATTTGTCGAGTTCTACGGCGAAGGCGCCGCGAGCCTGCCGCTCACCGACCGCGCGACCATCGCGAACATGGCGCCGGAATACGGAGCCACCATGGGCTTCTTCCCCGTGGATTCCGAGTCGGTCAATTACCTCGCCGCCACCGGCCGCACCGATGCCCAGTGCAAGGCGTTCGAGAACTACTTCCGCGCCCAGAACCTCTTCGGCATGCCGAAGAAGGGCGACA
>CAZSMN010000087.1:0-12710 GCA_964607615.1 uncultured Chthoniobacterales bacterium
CCGGAGGACCACGTCTTTTGCTCATGGAACTCTCCGAGACACGCCGAAAAGATCCGTTCGCTGGTCATCGTTGCCGCGAGCGGGAGGTAGCCGCCGGTGAGGCCTTTCGCGAGGCAGAGGAAGTCGGGCACCACGCCCTCGCGCTGGCAGGCGAAAAGGGTTCCCGTCCGTCCGAAGCCCGTCAGGATTTCGTCGAGGATCAATAGCGCGCCGCAGTCGTCGCATTTCTTCCGAAGGCGGCTCAGGAGTCCGTCCGGCCAGACGCGCATTCCTGCCGCACCTTGGATCAATGGCTCGATAATGACCGCGGCGATCGCTCCGTCGCGGAACTCCGGTAGCGCCTCCAACTCTTCCGGATCGCGGATGTGGAGGACCGGAAAATGATGTCCGGCGAACCGCTGGCTGAACGTTCCGATTCCTCCAAGGCTCGCGGCTCCGGCCGTGTCGCCATGATACGCCTGATCGAACGCCACAAACGTCGTCCGCCGCTCCTCTCCGCGGAGTTGCCAGTATTGGGTCGTCATTTTCAAGGCCGCCTCGACAGCGGTCGAACCGTCATCGCTGAAAAAAACGCGCTCGAGCCCGCCCGCGGGAAAGAGCCCTGCCAGTTCGGCTGCGAGTTGTGAGGCCGGGGCATTGCCTGTCCCGAGGTAGGAGACGTGTGCCACGCGGTCGAGCTGAGCACGGATCGCTGCATGGATCTTCGGGTGGCCGTGCCCGTGGATATTGGTCCAGATCGACGAGTTGCCGTCGATATACTCGCGTCCGCGGCTGTCGCGGAGAAGGGCGCCCTCGCCCTCCACCAGAATCACCGGTTCATGATCCGGTTCGCACCAGGCCTGCATCTGGGTGAAGGGGTGCCAGCTGTGCTTTTTGTCGAGGAGGACCAGTTCCTCCGTGTTCCAAACGTCTCGCATCGCCCGGCAAACTAGCGCATAAGTCTTCCGCCCGTGAATCGAAATACCATCCTCCGCCTTCTTGCCTACCTCTGTGCGGTCATCCTCCTGGCATGCCTCGTGTCGCCGTGGCTCTATTTTGCCGGCAATGCCCTTGCCGCTGCGGGCATCCTGCCGTTTTTGGAAAATTTCCCCTTTCATCGCTACTTCAGCCGCTCGGTCCAGATTTCCGCTCTTCTCCTGATCTGGCCGGCCTTCAAGTGGATCGGGATCTCGCGTCTGGACCAACTGGGGCTGGAACGGAACCCGCGCCGCTGGCACGACCTCGGCTGGGGATTTTTTATCGCTCTGATCCCGGTGATCCTCCTCGGTGCCGGATACCTTTTTTATGCGGTCTATAAATTCCGCGACAATCCCGCGCCGCTGACGTTTTTCCGGATTCTCGGAACTGCCGGCGCGGTTGCCGTGCTGGAGGAGTTTTTGTTCCGGGGCGTGCTTCTTGGTCTCTGCCTGCGCGCCATGCCCGCGATGGCGGCTGCGTTTGTTTCCTCAGGTGTTTTTGCCGTGGTCCACTTCATGAGGGTGGCAAAATCCGCCAGCCCGTCGGTTGTGGACTGGACGAGCGGTTTCGGCCAGTTGCCGCTTCTTTTTTCCAGTGCGCCCCCCTGGCCGCTTCTGGGGTGGGGGATGCTCTCGCTTCTGCTTGCCGGACTCCTGCTCGCGTTCGTCACGCTGCGCACGCGTTCCCTTTTCCTCGCGATCGGTATCCATGCCGGCTGGATCCTTGGGCAGCAGGGCCTCCAGTGGATCGCCCGCTTCCGCATCAAGCCCCCAGATGCGCTTCTGCCATGGGTCGGACCGAATGTTGTGAGTGGAGCCGTGCCCACCGGGATCATACCGGCTGCGGCGTTGGTTTTAACGGCCGTGACGGTCGCCCTCTACCTCCGTCTCCGCAAAAACGCCGCGTAGTTTCTGACCGTTTTCCAGCGGCCTGCACACTACCGGCCAATCAACGTCAAAGTGAGGGAAGGGGAATCCCCGGGGACGGGGCGAGGAGATCTCTCTCGGGCCAGCCGAGACGCTCGAAGGTGGCGATTGCGGCTTTGGCTTGATCACCGTAGAGCGGGAGCGTCGATTCGGCGAGGTTCCGGGATCCATGGACGCTGCCCTGATGGCGTGCCTGAAGAATGTTGAGCCAGAACCATTCGAGGCTCGGGGAAGGAAGCGGATTTTTTTCGAGGATCAGATTCGCTTCCACCGTATTCCCCAAGGTCATTTCGCAGACGTAAAGCTGCAGGGTGATAATCGGGGGGATCAGCGTGGAGTAGGGATAGAGGCGTCGATGGAGGTCGCGGGCTTCTTTGAAGTTGCCGGAGAGAAAGGCCCATTCGGCCCGCATCGCAATGGGGTCCGGATTCTTCGGAGCAAGCTCCGAGGCGCGCTTGAGATCCGGGCCGGCCTCCGCGAGTTGGCCTGCTTTGATTTTGAGGGATGCAGCGTTGAGGTGGGCGCGGAAGTCTTCCGGGTAAAGGGTCAGGGCATCGCTGGCCAGCTTGGTCGCACGGCGTGAGTCTCCGCGTTGTGCGGCGGACTGGGATGCGTTGATGAGATCCTCAAGTTTCGGTTTCGGTGGTGGAGCCTGAGTGCGGATCTCGGGAGGGGTTGAATCGGGACGATTGATAACCCAGACCACAAGGCCGATGGCCAGGATCCCCGGGATGATAAAAAAGACGATGAGTCCGATCGCGACGGCCAAGGGGCCAGGCGGGCGGACCGGTGCCGTTGTTGGGCGCGCCTCGCCCGGCGCGAGCGAGAATGGCTCGGCAGCCACGGGAGGGGCCGACTCGTCAAAATCCTGCCCGAAAGGTTGTGGCGAATCCTCCGGCGGGCGGGGAATACGATCAGAGCGGGCGGTCGACGGGCCGAACTCCTCCTGGATTTCCTCCGAAACGGGCCCGTCGTCTTCGTATTCCTCGTCGCCAGCGAATTCGTCTTCCGACTCGTCTTCATTGAGGTCGTCGTCCGGATCGTCATCGAGGAGGTCGTCGTCCAGTTCGTCGTCGGTGATCTCGTCGAGCTCATCCTCCAAATCGTCGTCCAAGAGTTCCTCGTCGAGGTCTTCGTCAAGGGGCGGTTGTGCAGCAACCTCATCGCGGTGTCTTCCCGAGCCCCGATTTTTGCGCCGGGCCGCAGCGCGGAGCTTGCGGAGGATGGCGGCGCGCCGCTTCTTCGCGATTTGTCGCCTGATGCGGCGGCGCTCTTCCTCTTCCTCGAGGGCACGTCGTCGTTCCTCTTCGGCCTTGCGTTTCCGGAGAAACTCAACGAGCGAGAACGGCGTGTTCCGTTGAGACGCGTGGTTTGCAGCCTGCTTATCCTTGCCGGCTTTCCGCTTTTTCTTTCCGCCCTTTTCTCCGTGTGGCTGACCTTCGTCCATCGGGGGAGAGGTGGATCAGCCGTTGGATTGCCGTTTTGCGGCATCCGGAGAGAAAGGGGCAGTCGGGAGGCTCATGGCAGGCGGCTCAAAATGAACCCCATCATCCCTTGGCTCCGTAAACGCCCTTTGAGCCGTAGCCGGCATGGTAGCGGCCGGAGTAGGCATAATATCCCGCTCTCGTATCGAGGCAGTTCAAAAGGATTCCCGTTGGCTCGCGTCCGGTTTCGCTGAGGACACGGATGGCGTGGAGGACGGATTTCTTCGGGGTCGAGTGAGCGCGCACGACAAGGCAGGCGGCATCGACATGCTCCGCCAGCAGAAGGGTGTCGCTCACCGCGAGCACCGGTGCACTGTCGATGACGATGCGGTCGAAGGACTTTCGCGCTTCCTCGATGATCTCACCCAGGGATTTGTTCGCGAGAAGCTCGGCGGGATTCTCAGAGCGGCCACCTGCGGTGAGGATGGAAAGGTTCTGGAGATCTCCTTCGATCACGGCATCGCTCAGGCCGCAGCGCCCCATCAGCACCTCGGTGAGACCGGGACGGCGGTGCTCGCTGTAGAGGAGCTTCGAAACGCTGGGGCGGCGGAGGTCGGAGTCGATCAGAAGCGTACGAAACCCCTGCTGAGCCAGTGTGGAGGCAAAGTTGGTGCTGGAAAAGGTCTTGCCCTCCGCGGGAACGGCCGAGGTGAACAAAAAGATCTGCCGCTGCTGCCTGCCTCCGAGTAGCGCGATAGAGGTCCGGAGCGTGCGGAAGCTTTCGGCCACGAGTCCTTTGCGGTCCGCGACAACGGGAAGTGCCGATGCGCCGCTGCCCTCGGTGATTTTTCCAACCTTGGGGACGGTAGCGATGATGCTGAGTCCGGTCCACCGCTCGGCTTGATCGACCGTTTGGATCGACGGGTCCATGTAGTTCAGCAGAAGGGCGATGCCGACACCGGCGGCAAGGCCCATCACGAGAAACATGGCGAAAATTTTCACCTGGCCGATCGGCACCGGCGCGGCGCCGATCGCCTTCTCTTGAATGGCTACCGGCATATCGGTCAGGCCTTTGGTGAGATCGACCTCCTTGAGGCGGGCCATGACCGAGTTGTAGAGGGTGCGGTCGGTCTCAAGGTTGCGCATCAGGCTGTTGTATTCGATCGACTTCGAGGTGACTTGGAGAAGCCGTTCTTCAGCGGTTGCCCGGGTCTTTTTGAGCTCGGCCTGCTCTGCCAGAAGGTTGTCCCGCAGGGTGGAGAGTTGCTCGACCACCGAGAAGAGAAGTTCGTCTCTCTCCTGGGACTTGAGTTGGAGGCGCCGTGCGGCCGCTACGTGCTCCGGATGGTTGGAGAGATAGCGCTGAGACAGGAAATCCATCTGCTGCTGGGCGGCCGTGGTCTCGGCGATGGCCCTGGCCACGCGGGGATCGGCGAGAAGACTGGGAAGCTTGGCCAAGCGCAGTGGGTCTTTTCCGATCTGGGCTGCCTCCGCAAGGTCGGCATTGATCTGGGCGATCTCCTTGTCGAGTGAGATCTGCCGGGCAGAGAATTCGTTCACGCTTGTCTGTGCTTCCGTGAGCATCGTCTCCAGCGAGGCCGCGCGCTCGCGCTCGCGAAAGCTCTGAAGGGCTTCCTCGGAGACCCGCATCTTGCTGCCCAGGCGTTCGGCTTCCTCGAGAAGAAACTGTCCGGCAGCCCGCGTGCCCTCGGTCCGCTGCTCGTAGACCAGACGGAGGTATTCTTCTGCGTAGCTGTTGGCCAGAATGGTAGCCAAGGCCGGGTCGGTGCTTCGGGCGTTGATGTCGATGAGTCTCGTCTCTTCACGGAATGCTGGAGTCACCATCCCGATCAAGCGGCCCGCGACGGCCTCGGTGGTCAGCTCTTTCTCTCCTTCCGCCGTGGCTGCGAGGAATTGAGGGTCGGTGCCAAGCTTCATCCGCTCGGCAACTCGGAGCGCCATCGGGTAGCTCCGGAGGTTCTCGACGACCGTATTCACCATGTCGATCGACGAGATCAGATTGTCCTGCACGCTCTGGACCTCGCCGAGCACACGGTTCTGGCTCTGAAGGATGAAAAGCACCGAGCGGGCCTGGTAATATTGCTGCTTGTCCTTGAGGACGAGAAACGCTCCGACCCCTCCCAGCACGAAGCAGATCGCGATAATCCAAAGCCGATCCCGGATGGCATGGTAGTACTCGCGCCAGTCGAAGACGCTTTCCTGAGGCTGCTCCACGATGTTCTCCTTGTGAAGTGGTGCTATGGGATCCATTAAAGTGATGCGTTGGCTGGCGCTCGGAGGAGAGTGACGGAGTTCAGAACCAGCTCTCCCCGACGGTGATGATGTCTCCGGGCAGAATCATCAGCGGCTCGATTTTGCCGTCGGCCATGCGCCGGGCATTGACCTTGAAGGTTTCGATTTCACCATTCACGCGGCGCTTGACGATCACGCGCCCGCGGTCCGCGATCCGTGTGAAGCCCCCGGCCATGCCGACCGCCTCGAGGAGCTCGATCGTCTGACCGCCTTCGAGGAGATAGCTGCCCGGACGCGCCACCTGGCCCATGATGGTGAACTTCCGCACGGCAAACTGCGTCACATTCAAATAAACCTGCGGATTCACCAGAAAGCCTCCGGCATACAACCGGCGGAGCTTTTCTCTCGCCTCCCGCACCGAAATGCCACCCAGCTTGACCTCCTGGATCAGCGGCAGTTGCACCGTTCCGTCGCGGGCGATCGCCGAACGCGTGGTGAGATCCGGCTCCCGGAAGATCGTGATCTCGATGATGTCGCCGGGGGTGAGAATGTAGTCGTTTTCCGCGGAACTCAGAACCTGTCCCAAGCCCCCGGCTGGTGCGGCTGTCCTGGGAGCTTCCGCAGCGGGCGCCTGTGCCGGTGCAGGGGAATTCGAGGCCGCGGCCACCGCTTGCGAGCCGGCCGTCGAGCCTGTGGAAGACGACCTCGCCGGCGTCTGCGACCAGAGCGGCTGCGCGGTAAGCACTGCGAAGGCGGCTGGAAGGGCGAGGAGACGGAAGAAATTCATCCGGAGAGGGGTTAAGGAAAGAGGCTGTGGCATTAGAATGTCAAATTGAAACTGGCTGTGACGCGCGTTCCCTGCTGTTGGCCGTTCGTGGTGGTGGTTTGTTCCTCACCGGTATCAAACGTCTGCCACCACGAGAACCGCAGGGACGACCAACGGTTCAGCCGGTAGCTCAGCGCCGCGGAGCCGAATCCGTATTCGTAAGAGGGCTGGTCCAGACCGCCGTCCAGATTGATGTTTTCGGTCTGCTGGTAGCCGGCCGACAACAAGAGCTCGAGCTTGGAGAGAAACTGCTGGCTCAGGCTGAGCACAAAGCCCCGGTTGATTTGGAACTGCCCTAAGGAAGTCGTTGAGTAGGACTGGTCCTGATAGACCCCGAGAGTGACTCCGGTCGTTTCAAGGGGACGCCAGAACGCCTCAAGCCGGAAGTCGGGTTGGATGTCGGTCGCATCCAGCCCGAACGTCGCACGGATCGATGTCTTCGCCGTGGCATCATACGTTCCCGTGAACCGGTAGGCCAGCCGCGGACCGAGGAACCGCTCGTCCGTTGCCTCGTTGCCTTGAACATAGGCGACACCCCCAAGGATTTCCCCCCGGATTTTCTCGGTCGGGGCATATCTCCACCCGGTGAGCGCCTGCGTGTAGGAACGCCACGCCTGTTCGGGTCCGCCGAAATCCTGCTCCGTGCGGCCCGTCCCGAGCACGAACCGGATCTGGCTTTTCCCGGTGACCGACCACTCGGATAGCAAATCGGCATTCCATGTCGTCAGGGTCGTATCCTGATACGTGGAGTTGCTGTATTCGCTGATCTGGGTCGAGTAATTGGCCTTGGCGCCCACGTTGATGAAGTTCCCGAGAATGTAGAGCCAGTCCAGAGCCGCGGCCGCGTTCGTCTGGTTGATGTTTTCGCCGGCGTCGATGCTGAACCCGGTGCCTCCGGAGGCCGCACCGGAGAGTGTGAGACGGTGGCGGTCGCCCGTGTGGCCCACGCCGAAGCTGCCGGTCTGGGTGAGCGGGTTGCGCTGGCTTGACGTGCCGCCGGAGTTGTAATTCGGGTTCGTATAATACGTTATCCCTCCGGCGTAGCGCGCGTTGATCGTCCAGGGGCCGACCTCCCGGTCGTAGGTGAGGGAAAGTGATGGCGCGACAAACGGGCTCCAATCGTCCGAAGAGTCAGTGGCCGCTCCGTTGTCCTGCTGGTCGGAATACTCGGCCCCCACCGACAGTCCAAGCCCGATCCGCACCGGCCCGAGCCAGATCCCCTCCTTCAAGTCCTGGATGATCCCGTCGTCCACCATCAGCTCACTATCCACCTGCTCGCCGTTCACAAATGTCGTCTGGTAACCCTGTGGAGCGGTGATGTCCGCCTGCGGCGCCATCCATCGGGAACGGAAGATTTCCTGTGTCACCGTCGAGGGCGGCGCCGGCATCAGCTGGGCGTGGAGGACCGTGGGCACGGCGGCACAAAGAAGCCCAAGCAACCAGATGGATGCGCGATTCGCGCCTCCAGGGCGGCGGGGGGCGGAGCTTTCCTGCGATATGGAGGTCTCGTTTCGGATGGCGCCTAGTGCGGTAAAGGAGCAGAAACCGATACCGGCCAAGCGAGGTTACGGAAAGCGAAAACTGGAATCTTGCCTCACCTGAGAACTGTGAAAAACAGCGGCAGCGGGCGGTTGTGCTGGTGCGCCCTATTGTGTGTCACTATATGCCTTTCGCAGAGCATGTTGGGCTGCCTCGAAATTCTGTGATATTCACTTGACAGCCCCGTACTGGGTTTTAATCTCGGCTCAAATGAAGACGAAACTTCTTGCGGTTCTCCTCCTCGCGATCTTCGCGGTTTTGGCTTCGAGCCAAGCTGCAACAAAAAAGTCGAGATCAATTATCTTCGTCCCCCCGACACCGACCGACCAGCCTGTCATCAGTGGTCTCTGAGCCGATCTGAGATCACCAGTCGCCCCCATCTCCTGCTCACCAAACGTCGAGATCCCTGATTTTTACGAACAATCCTAACATGAAAACCCGCAACTACTTCGGCTTGATCGCCTTGACGGTATTTAGCCTATCAAGTTTCGCCTCGGGGCAGACAGGCTACGCTCCGAACTTTGACTCGTTTGACGGCGATTCGACGTTGAGCGGTCAAGACGGTTGGGACACCAACGATGCCAACCAGCCGGATTACGTGGGAGAGATACCCTCCTACAGCACATCAACGTCTGATTATTGGGCTGCCTTGGGCGGACTGGTCCGGCAGGCTCCTGCCTCCCCAACCACCTATCTGTTTCGTAACTTTTCCCTCGGAGACGGCGGAAACGCTACCTTCTCCGTGAAGATGGCGGTTACTTCATCGACAAGCCCGCGGGTGAATGATGACTCCTTCGGCTGGGCTTTCAGACAGTCTGATGGAACCGACATTGTTTCGATTGATTTCGTTTACAACAGCCCCACAGTTTTGCAGATCCGCTGGACTGACTATAATGGCTCGCAGACATCCACTTCATTTGGTCTCGCCTACAATGCCCAGTATGATCTTACGGCAAACCTGCTGAATCTGGGAGGAACCCCGACTCTCACAGTGGTCGCTGATCCGGTCGGAGCAGATCCGGCGCAGACCGTTATCAACACCGCGCTGAACGTCGCGACACCCTCCGGTATCAGCCAAGTAGCAGCCTACTGGACGCTTTCGAATCTCACGCAGAGCGGAGGTAACTACACCGAGTATGGCAGCAACGGGATGGTCTTCCAGGACTATGTCGTTGCCGTTCCGGAGCCGTCCACAATCGCGCTCGGGGTTTTGGCTTTCGGTGGCCTTCTCGCCTACCGCCGGTTCCGCAAGACGGTCTAGCAGTTCCCGGAGTTTTGGTTTTCCTAACAACGGCGCACGGCAACGTGCGCCGTTTTTGTTTCCGGCTCGTCATGCGGGGATAAAAAAGCAACTATCGCGGGTGTGAGCAGAGATCTCATTGTTTTCTGTTGGTATTTTCTGGTCGTAGCGGTCGCTGTCTTTCTAACGGGGGTGGCTCCGGAGGGGGCGCTTGGACTCGTGGCGTGTGGCGCGGGTCTGGCTATGGTGGTGGCTCGTCCGTCTCGGGTGCCTTCGCTCCTTCTCTGCGGGTTGTTCGTTGCAGCGGCAGCCACGGTCTGGCTGGCATTTCTCCCGCAGGCATGGTTTCCCGTTCCAGCATGGCGGGAGGCGCTTCAAGCCAACGGGGCGACACCGGTTGCCACAAGTGTCACGCTTTCTCCGGACCTCACGCGGTTTTGGGCTCTCGCCATTGCCGGAGCGGCGGCACTGGCCTGCTATCTCCAGGGTTTTTCTCTGCGGGAGGAAGGATTGGCGCGTGTGGCCTTGTTGATCTCGTTCGTTACCTCAGTCTACGCGGTGTTGGCGATCACCTCGGCCGGGACAGGCTGGAAGCCATTTTTTCACTCCGGTGCTCCCTTTGGTTTCTTTCCGAACCGCAATCACGCCTCGACCTTCCTGGCGGCCGGGGCGATCGTTTCGGTCGGATTGGCCTATTACGACCTGAGGCGCAACCATTTTGTCCGGGGCGTGCTGGCAAGCACCGGTTGCGTTACGCCCGTGCTGGGCCTGATGCTCTACTCAGAGTCGCGGTCCGGCGTTCTTCTTATCGTTCTGGGCGGCTTGCTCTGGCTCGCAGGTCTGGGCCGGCGCATCATGAACCGGAAGGGCTGGCTGCTCGCCGGTGTGCTCGTCGCGCTCGGGGTGGGTGTCTTCCTTACGCAGGAAAGCGCTGTCAAAAACCGCCTGACCGATTTGGCTCAGAATCTCGGGCAGGCCGCTGAGGGGGAGGATGTGACGCTGGACTTCCGCGTTCTGATCTTCCAAGACGCCTTGCGTCTGTCGTCAGCCTTTCCGCTTACTGGTGTCGGGCTCGGAAACTTCGCCAGCTATTTTTTCCAATATCGCACGGCCTCCGCGGCGGAGGCCGCTGCTCTCCATCCGGAGAGCGACTGGCTGATGCTTTTGACGGAGGCGGGATGGCTCCCCGTCCTTGCCCTGCTGGCGTGCGTGATCATCTGGCTCATCCGGGTCTCCAAGGCGCGGGAGGGGGAGTCCTGGCCGATCCGCTGGGCATTTGCCTGTGCCGGGCTGATCGGTGTTTTGCACGGTTTCGTGGATGTGCCGTGGCACCGGGCACCACTCGGAGCATGGTTGCTGGGCTTGATGGCCGTGGCCCTGCCGGTGAGGGACAAGGACGCACGGGCCGGGTGGCCTCTGCGGATCGTTTTTTTCGTGTTGGGGCTGGCGCTTTTCTGGGGCGGACTGTCCTTGATGCGGGCCCAGTGGTGGGGAGGCGCCAGCGCACCGGCATTCCTGGACAAAAAAATCGATGCCCGCTTGAGCGAACTTACCCAAGGCGGCGACTTTGAAACGGCGGAGGCCGAGGCGAAGGAGGCGGTCCAATCCCTGCCGATGCGGCACGAGAATTCGTATTGGACGGGAGGTATTCTCCTCTACTTCGAGGGCACCGATGAGGAGGCCGCGGGATACTTCCGCGCGGCGCGGATCTTGAACCCCACCTGGCCGAGAGTTACCGAGCGAGAGGCCCTGCTCTGGGCTCCGATCGATCCCAAGAGGAGTGGCGAGGCATGGGCGGATGCGATTCGCCGGGGTGCCGCGATTGATAAGCTGACGAGGAGAGAGTCGACCTCATCTGCCGCAGGGGCGTTGGATCGTGCGCTCAGGCAGGGAACCTCGGAGGCAAAGGCGAATATCTACCCGCATCTCAAGGGCGACCCTGAGCTCGTAGCTCTTTGGATCGTGAAAGCCGATGATTCCCACGCGACGGCAGCGCTCGCCGATTTGCCCGATCCCATGGCGTTCTTTCTCTCGCTCCCCGCTGGGCTACGGGATGCCGCGTTGTCCCGGTGGACCCGGCTCGGTGGCCGTGAAACGGTCAAGACCTTCTTGCTGCAAGAACAGGCCAAGAACCCACCGCCCGGACCTTACTGGCGCATGCTGGCTGACATTTATTTTCAGGAGGGAAACCCGGAGGCGGCCGTCCGACTCGTCGCGGGTGCAAAAAACGTAAGCCTCACCTCCCGCTGGAAAGACCCGAAAGCCGACCCCAAGACGCTCTCAGCCTTCGAACGGGAACTCGCCGGACTGGCCAAACAACGCAACGACGTTGCCATCCAACGCCTCATCCGCGAGGCGGTTGCCGGGAAACGCGGTCCGGAGGGAAATGCTGTCGCCGTGGCGTATTTCGCAGATTCCGGCGACTGGGATGCCGCGCGCAAGGCACTCGACCAGATCCCGGTGAAATAGCGAAAAAAGAAAAACTTCTGATAGAATTTACGGGATTTCTGGAATTTTCCGAGAAGGAGGAATGATGGCTGCGGGTTCGAGCGCTGGTTCGGCCACCTCCACCCTCTGCTCCGCCCGCAAGCGCCAGCGTGCGTTCCGAGATGGAGGGAAGCGCTCCGTCGGTTCCGTTGATCGTCCGGCACGAAGGGTCGGACCCTGCGGCCATCGGGCCGTATCTCCCTGCCGCGATCGATGACCGCTTGAGAGGAAAAGTGGGAACCGACAGAGCGGTTCCCTCCAGGGTTTTTTCGAAGGGGCTGTAGCCCCTGGGCGCGGTGGAAGCGAGGCGTCCGATTGAGAACGATCTCTTCGAAATGCCCGGTCCGGTTGTCTTTGTGGTCATGACTTCTGACGTTCTCTGCATTTCTGTGGCATGCAACCTGCTGTTGACAGTACCGGAAAACCGGGGCGGCGTGTGACGGAAATGTCACACGCCACGTGTTGCGGCGAGGGGCCGGAACCCTCAGTTTGCCGCCACATAAAGAGCGCCGGGATACCCCTCTCGTCCCGCGCCACCGCTCAGCGAGCGGTCGAAAGTCACTTCCGGGACAGGCTCCGGGAGAGGGAAGTCCCCCGCATTTCTTCCTTGGTTCTTTTTGGAAAAACGGATGCCAAGCCGACCGCGCCTCACAACAGGAGGTTCCGACCTCTGGCATCCCAACTGGGAAAGGAGACCCAGGGATGGTCTCCACCAGCACCAACAAGCTGCCACCTGACCAAACGACCACAACGCCATGAATACGAAAATCTGCCCAGCGACCTACAATGTTTTCCTCCTCGGATTCGCTGTTCTTCTGTCGCTTGCCTCGATGGCTTTGGCCCAGACGGATATCTGGACAAACCCTATCACGGGGACAAACCCGAATACTTCGAATCCCTATACCACCGGGCAGACGGTCGATCCAAACATCACGGTCTCAGGCATCGGGAGGGGAACTGGGATTACAGGCACTAATGCAAACGATCGATACACTGCAAACGGGTGGAGTACCGGTGCGCTGGATACGAACGACTATTTCTATTTCACGCTGACACCG
>CAZSMN010000088.1:0-12662 GCA_964607615.1 uncultured Chthoniobacterales bacterium
GGAGTTGAAGGACAAGGTGGGTGTGGCCGCGGAATGGGAGGCCTCCAGCGCACGGAACGCTCCGAGCAAGGAGGACCTCCAGCTCCACGATGCCGTGCTCGCACTCATCTCGCTCGGGTACAAGCAGGTCGAGGCCACCAAGGCCGTCCGCCGCGTCATCGAGCTCTCCGGAGGCACATCGCCCTCCGCGGAGGAACTGATCCGCCAATCCCTGAAGATCCTGTCATGAGTGCGGTCGACTCGGCGCGCGCCCTCCACGCCGCTCTACCTGAGGGAGGTCTTTTTCACGAGAAGGAATGGCGCATTGCCACCCGTCCATTCCCGGTCACCGAAGCTCTTGCGACTGAACTCGGCAAGCTGGGCTACCGCCTCATGCTTTTCGTGCGCGCCTGCGACCTCCTCTACCGACAGAGCGTGAAGGGCAAACAGCCGGCATGGATTGCTGAACTCCTCGACAGCGGCAAACCGGCCGAACTGGTCGCTTATCAGCGGGAGAACGGACCGCGCTCGGGAATTCCCCGCGTCC
The DNA here is from genome assembly GCA_964607615.1 of uncultured Chthoniobacterales bacterium. Classification (GTDB taxonomy): domain Bacteria; phylum Verrucomicrobiota; class Verrucomicrobiia; order Chthoniobacterales; family Terrimicrobiaceae; genus CAZSMN01. The sequence goes on from CAZSMN010000088.1 coordinate 527, forward strand.
TCCGGCCGGATCTCATACTCACAGACAGCAGCTATGCCATCGCCGAGATCGACAGTGTTCCGGGTGGCATCGGCCTGACGGCATGGCTCAACCGGCACTATGCGGGCGCCGGCCATGACGTTCTCGGCGGCCCCGAGGGCATGCTCGACGGGTTCAGCTCGATCGTTCCCGGAGGCGACATCGTCGTTTCCGAGGAGGCCGCAACCTACCGGCCCGAAATGGAGTGGCTCGCCCGTGAATTGACTCACCGGTCAACGGATGGAAAATCGTGGCGCGTGGTTGACGATGCCCCACGGGAGGACTGGCAGGCATCGGTCTATCGGTTTTTCGAGCTCTTCGATCTCGCCAACGTCCGCTGCACAAAGCAGTTGATGGATCGGGCGGCCGCCGGCTCCCTTAACGTAACGCCCCCCTTCAAGCCCGCTCTCGAAGAGAAGCTCTGGTTCGCTCTTTTCTGGCTCAAGCCGCTCGAGGATTTCTGGCGGCGCGAAGTCGGCGAGCGGGCATGGCTCGAGCTGCGAAAGGTCATTCCCTACACGTGGCTCGTTGATCCCACTCCCCTTCCCCGTCATGCCGTTCTGCCGCGTCTGGACGCCCACTCATGGGACGACGTCGCCCGCCTGAGCCAGAAGAAGCGGCAGCTCATCCTCAAGATCAGCGGTTTTTCCGAAACCGCCTGGGGCTCGCGGGGCGTCATCATGGCGTCGGACCTCCCGCAACGTGATTGGCAGGCCGAACTGGAAAAAGCCCTCGAGGATTTCCCGGCCCACCCCCACATTCTTCAGGAGTTTCACCACGGCCGGCTTTTCGAGGAGGATTACTGGCTGCCCGGCTCGGATGCGGTCCGGCGGATGCGGGGGCGTGTGAGGCTCTGCCCGTATTATTTTGTTGGCGAGCGCTCGGTGACCCTCGGAGGTGCGCTCGCGACGCTCTGCCCGGACGACAAAAAGCTCCTGCACGGGATGCGCGATGCCATCCTCACCCCGACCGGAGTTTCACGGGACTGAGGCGATCGCGTTGGCCAGAGCCTGAGCGAAAGTTTCCTTGCGGTAGGGCTTCGCGACAAAGCCGGTCATCCCGGCGCTGAGACACCGCTGGCGGTCTGCCTCCAGTGCGTTGGCCGTCAGCGCAATGATCGGCACATCCCTGCCCTCCGGTAGATTCCGGATCCTCCGCGTTGCCTCCACACCATCCATCACGGGCATCTGCATATCCATGAAGATCGCATCGAACTTGCGGTGCTGGAACCGCTCAACGGCCTCCAACCCGTTCACTGCGGATTCAATCGTGCATCCCAAAAGCGTCAGATGCCGGAGCGCGAGGATCCGGTTGATGTGGTTGTCCTCGACCAGAAGCACGCAAACGCCGTGAAAGCTGCCCCCGGCAGCGCTCTCTTCATCCGCAGCCCCGGTCGAGTCGTCGACCCCGGCCCGCCTGAGACAAAACTCGACGCGGAAGGCCGATCCGACGCCCGGCCGGCTTTCCACCCCGATCGTCCCTCCCATAAGGTCAACGATCCGCCTTGTGATCGCCAGCCCGAGACCCGTGCCTCCAAACTGCCGAGTGACACTCATGTCGCCCTGGGCAAAAGGTTCGAAGATTTCCTTAAGGTGGGCCTCGGGAATCCCGATGCCACTGTCCCTGACGAGCAGCTCAATCCGGGGTCCGGACTCGGCCTCTTCCGATACAGCAAGACGCAGTTCCACCTCGCCATCGGCGGTGAACTTCACCGCATTACCGAGGAGATTCAGCAGGATCTGCCGGAATCTTATGCCATCCCCGAGGAGGTCACGGTCCAGCCGGTGATCGATCGATTTCACGAACCGCACTCCTTTTTCCGTCAACTGGGGCTGGAGGATCGCACAAATCTCCTCCGCGATGGCGGCGATGTTCATCGGCGCGGAATGCAACTCCATCCGGCCGGACTCGATCCGTGAGAAGTCCAGAATATCGTTGATGATCTCGACCAACGTCCGGCCGCTTGCCTCGATGAGACCCAGGTAATGCTTCTGCTCGTCATTGAGCCCCGTCTCCGCGAGCAACTCGGCGAAGCCGATGACACCATTCATCGGTGTTCGGATCTCGTGGCTCATGACCGCAAGGAACCGGCTCTTGGCCTCGTTCGCGGACTCGGCAGACTCTTTCGCCGCGCGCAGGTCCTCCTCGATCTGCTTCTGGCCGGTGATATCCATCACCGTTCCCACCAGACGGAGCGGCCGGCCGTCGGCACCGCGCTCGACCACGCGGCCGCGCGCCAGGACCCAGTGGGTCTCACCGCCGCGGGTACGGATCCGAAGCTCACGTCCCACGGTCTGGTCCTCCTTGAGGGCTTCCCGGAGTGCAGGGATGGCGCCGGACATGTCGTCCGGATGGATGAGCGTTTCGCAGAGAGAGACATCCGAGGGGAGATCACCCACCGCATAGCCGAGGGTCTCAAGCCATTGGGAAGAGAAATCCAGCCGCCCTGTCCGCGCATCCCAGGACCAGAGTCCGTCACCCGCACTTTGGAGCGCCATCGCCAACTGGGCGGCCTGACTGGTAAGCTGCCGCTCGGAGTCGGTGCGGATCTTTTCGTTGGCCGCAAAAAGCTCCTCCGAAACCGTCCTCAGCGTGTGCTCGGCGAAACGCCGCTCATCCTCCAATTCCGTGTACGTGCGGGCAACGAGTTCGAGCAACCCCGGCGGCAAATGAGGATCATCCGGTCCGATTCCGAGTCGACGCAATTGACGCTCGAGAATCGGATGCATATCACCTCCGGGTTACTTCCCGGAACACGGTCAGCGTCATCGTTTGATTATGAAGACCGCTTCGGGCACCGGGATTGGATGGCGAGAGCTCACCGTAGGAGTAAAAGCCGATCGAAGGAGTTCCGGCACCGATCACGCTCAGAACCTCTTCGACTTCATCCTCGACGCGCTGCCGGAGAACGAGCCGGCGCCCGACGCAACTAACGAGAATGGCGGCATCGAGAGCACCGCTGCCCGTGTGAGCCCTCTCCGCGGCGAGGCAGGCTCCTTGGATCAGCCGGTCCGGGCCGGCCGTCATGAGCCGGGCGAGCGAACCCTCCGGCATGTCGCCGGCAAACGTCATCGTCTGGGTTTTCTCATCGATCGTCAGAATCGTACGAACGACGCCCTCGCGATCCGGACCATGAACATAGACCTCGAGCGGAAACCGCAGGGCGGCAGCCGGCAGCTCGGAAGCCCGCTCGCCGAGATAGCGCTTATAGACTGCCAGCGCCGGCTCACCATCCAGCTCGAAAAGAACGTTATTTCTCGCTGATGTGATCCTCCTCAGGGGGCCGAAAGACTCCCAGCCTCCCGCGGAGCCACAGGCGATCTCGAGCGACGAACCATAAAATCCGACCGCCACGATGCGCCCGGCCTTCAGATCGTCGCCAATCCCGACAAGGGTCGTTGCAAAGCGATCTCCGTCACCGGCGAGCCCGCCGAAGAGCGGCACTCCCTCGGGGAGAATTTTTAGGAGTCCCTCCACCAGCTCTGTGCCATTGACCATCGTCCCATCGGAGAGGATCAACACCCCTTTAAGGTCCTCTCCCGCGAGCCCCGAAGCGAGAACCTCACCGGCACCGTAGCTCTCGCTGTTAGAGGCCAGATCGACGGATGACATCCGGACGCTGGACGACTCCAAAGAGAACCCCATTGCACTGATCCCTCCCGAGTAAACGCCACCCCCCAGTATTTCGCCGGCGGCACTGCAACCGACCACGATGGCGCCGGGATTCCGCTCAACGAGCGCTTTCAAGGCACGACCATTACGGACGAGTTCCTCTCGATCGGCAAAATAGAGAACAAGGGCCGATGGTTCCGGGGGGAAATCGGCACCACTGTTGAGGGTTGTCCACTCCGCATCGGACGACCACCTTTGGAGCCAGCAGCGCATTGCTCCACACATCCTAGCGCCCGCCGTTCAAGGCACAAGAACGAAGACCGGGCCTTTCCGTCGACCGAAAACCCGCTATTCTTATTAGCTACGTGAAGCCGCTGCGCGCCCGACTTATTCTGCCTCTTTCATCGCCACCCATTGAGGATGGCCTGATCGGCTTCGACGGCGGGAAGATCTCGCTTCTCGGCCCCTATGACGGCCGACCAGCCCACGATCTGGGCGAGGTTATCCTGCTGCCGGGCCTCATCAACGCCCATTGCCATCTGGACTACACGTCCATGTGTGGCGCGATTCTTCCAAGCACCAGCTTCACGAATTGGATCCGCAGAATCAACGACCTCAAGCGGGTGCTCGATGACGGTTCTTATCTCGCTTCGATTGCCAGCGGTTTTCAGCAGCTCCTCAGAAGCGGCACAACGACCGTCATGAATATCGAGGCTTTTCCCGAGCTGATGCTCCGGCTTCCGCCTCCGCCCCTCCGGACGTGGTGGTTCTATGAGTTGATAGACATCCGGACCAGGCTGCACACGGAGGATGTCGTTGCGGGAGCTCTTGCTTTTTTCGAGGAGCGGCCGGGGTGGCTCGGCGGATTCGGCCTCTCGCCGCACGCTCCGTACACGGCATCCCGGGAGCTCTACCTCCTGGCGCGCCGGTGCTGCGAGACTCATGGCATGCCTCTGACCACGCACGTGGCAGAGTCTGACGAGGAGGTTCAAATGTTCCGGGACGCGGCCGGGCCGTTGTTCGAATTTCTCGAAAAAATGGGGCGTCCGATGAGTGACACCGGAAACGGATCCCCTCTCGAGCTGTTGCTCGGCAACGGACTTCTACCGGACAACGCGATACTGGCTCACATGAACCACGTCGAGACATCGGACTGGAATCTCATGGCCGGGAAAAGCCTTTCGGTCGTCCACTGCCCATGCTGCCACCGCTACTTCGACAGGCCAAGCTTCGACATCGACTCCTTCCTGGAACGGGGCATCAATATCTGCCTCGGAACCGACAGCCTAGCAAGCAACAGGCAACTGAACATGTTCGCAGAGATGCGCACGCTCCGGCACACACATCCCCACCTACCTGCGGAACTCGTTCTGGATCTCGCCACGCGCAACGGGGCACGCGCCCTCGGACGTTCGGGTGCTCTTGGAGAGCTGCGCATCGGAGCAGCGGCCGATCTCATTGCCATCCCGTACAGCGGGTCCACAGAGTCTGCTGCTGATGCCGTGATCGAACACCCCGGGCCTCCGGCAGCGTCCCTCATCGCCGGGCACTGGGCTATTGCGCCGGAGCATTTGCTCCCAGCCAGCGCTGGAGCACCAACTGCCAATCGTCCGACGCGACAATCTTCAGCAACGCCAGATTGATCCTGTCGAATTCCGGCAGCCCCGGCCGGACCGCGATGCCGACCGGTGTTTCCCGCAAGGTGAGCGGTGTGAGCGTAAGCCGGCGGCCGCCGAAATTCAGGTTGCCCCGGGTGGCGAGGTAAGCAAGAGACAACCGGTCGGCAACCATGGCGCCAATCTCGCCGGCGCCAAGAGCGTTCACCCCGTCCTCAACCGTCGCAAAATGCCGTACCGCGACTCCTTTGGTGCGGAGAAGGTCCTCGGAAATCGAACCCTCGACGCACCCGCACGTGACTCGGTGAAGGTCGGAAGGCCGGAGGATCATATCGCTCAGCCGGGCGGTCGCGAAGCTCGCTGCCACCGCCGCCGTAAAGCTCGCCACGAGAATGAGACCGACGAGCATCCAGACAAATGCCACCATCCTCCCGGCGAACGTAGCCGGCGTCTTGTCGCCATAGCCCACGGTGGTCATCGTGACCGCCGCAAACCAGAGCGCCGACCCGAACCCGTGAATCCCGCCTTTGAAATGACCTTGCTGATGATGGCGCTCGAAGACCCAGATCAGAAGGCTCACCAAGAACATCCCCGCAGAGATCGCGAGGACGACCATCACGAGCGATTCGTTGAAGAAGTCCCGCAGGATGCCAATCCAATCCGGATGCCAGCGCCCGCTGAGCACGGCGACACCGACAGAGGAGAGAAGGAAGGGCTGGGTGAAATCGACGGCTTCCTCCGACTCCGCCGTAATGCCGAATTCCCCCACGGCGGCATCCAGTTTTCCGCTGCTGACCGCGGGAAGAATGTCCGCGTAGGGCATTTCCACGAGCTCAAAACGCAGATTCTGAGCCGTTGCGATTCCCTCCCACAACTCGACGCCGATTCCCTCCCATTGGCCGGCTTCGCCCCGCATGGCAAAAGGAGGTTTCTCGTGCACGCCGACGCGCAGGATTGTATCCTCCGCCGGTGCCGCCATCAACGAACCGACGAGCACCGCGAGCAGGAACAGCACCTTCACGATGGTGACTTCCTATCGGGAGGCGGCCGCAGCAATCATCGCACGGAAAGCCGCCTCCGCCGATTGGACAGCGCTTGCGGGGCCGGTCATTTTGACAAAAACATCGCCCGAATCACTCTCAAGGATCGCTCCACGGAGTTCGTAGCCCTCCTTGGGGCTGGTCGGACCTCCGGGCATTCCGCTGAGAAAGGTTCCTGCTGCTTGAACGAACGTCACTCGGGTCTTTCCCAGCGTCTCGAGGGACTGCCCGGTCTTCGCGTTTTGAAACTGGCCGAACCAGCGGTCCACATTCGCCTGAACGCCGCCGCCCTGGCCCTGCCCGAAGTGGAAGAACGTAACCTCCACCGGATCGCTGCCCGGACTTCCGATGTTCAACTGAGCTTTCCGCATCGGTGATGATGGAACAATCCATTGCCATCCCTCGGGGCGCTCGAACGAGAAAGCTCCCACGCCGAACTCGACCGGATCCGCTGCGCGGGAGGGCAGACAGATGGCAAGAACGGCGATCACAGAAGCCACGACGCAAAACCGGCGGAGGGCCATGGAGGCCAACCGCCGGTGAAGAGACGAGATCGCGTTTGTCACAGAGACTGTGGAAAACGGGTCCGTATGTCGGAAGATTATCGCTTCGAGAACTGGAAGCGCTTGCGGGCTCCGGGCTGGCCGGGCTTTTTGCGCTCTTTCATTCTCGGGTCGCGGGTGAGCAGGCCTTCCTGCTTGAGCGGGCCACGAAGAGCCTCGTCGAGCTGGACAAGGGCGCGGCTCAGCGCGAGGCGGAGAGCACCGGCCTGGCCGTTGATGCCGCCACCGGTGGTCTTCACCGTGACGTCGTAGGAATGCACCGAATTGGCGATCTCCAGCGGACGGAGGATCTGGTTTTGCAGAGAGATGCTACCGAAGTAATCGGTAAAATCGCGGCCGTTGATCTTGATGGCTCCCGACCCGTTGACGAGCCGGAGGCTGGCGACGGAGGTCTTGCGACGGCCGGTGGCGAGGATGGTTTTTTCTGGGCTCATTCGAAAGGAAATCAGGCGGCCTGCGGGTTCTGGGCGGTGTGCGGATGCTCGGCGCCGGCGTAGACTTTCAGCTTGCCGTAGACGGAGCGGCCGAGGCGGTTGTGCGGGATCATGCCACGGACCGCGCGCTCGATGAGGAGCTCCGGACGGCGCTCACGGCGGGCACGGAAGGTCTCGGACTTGTGTCCGCCGACGTAGCCCGAAAAGCTCATGTAGGTCTTGGCGACTTCTTTCTTGCCACCCACAGTGACCTTCGAGGCGTTCAAAACAACGACGAAGTCGCCGGTGTCCACATGAGGAGTGAAGATCGCTTTGTTTTTGCCACGGAGAAGGTTGGCGGCTTTGGCCGCGACGCGTCCGAGAGGCTGGCCGGCGGCGTCGATAACCCACCAGGCGCGCTTTACCTCCTCGGCTTTTGCAGAATAAGTTTTCATCGGTAATTCGTCAGGAACCGGAAAGGATGTTCGGTCACCCCGCTCTTGTCAAACTCCCAGAGTGACTTTTTTTCCTCAGGAACGGTCGTCGCCTGCGAGGGGGTGTTGGCGGACAATCCACTCCGTGACCGGCAAACCCTGCCGGAGGTGCTGCTCAACGATCCGCTCGCAACGCCCGGGCGTCAGCTTCCCGTACCAGATGCCGTCCGGATAAACGACCATCCACGGTCCGTCGGAACAAATGCGGAAGCAGGCCGCCTTGGTGCGCATGGCGGGGATGCCCAACTCCTTGATGCGATCTTTCAAGACCTCCCAGACGGCCAACCCGTCGGCCTCGGAACAACAATCCGGCCCCACGCACAGGAAGACGTGACGCGCCGCCGCTGCGAGATCCATTTTCCGGAATCCGGCGTTCACCTGGGCGGTTTCCGCAAAAACATCCGGCGATGGTTCAGATGGGTTCATGTTGTCGAAAAAGACCCGTCTTGGTCGCGGGCGGATTCCGCCTTACCTCCAAGCCTCGGCAACGGCAAGCGCCGACGCGGCGGACTCTTGAAAACCCGCCCAGCGTGAAATGCCGGGATGGCTGGAATGAACGATGTGCCGGAGCAAACTCTGCCATTCCAGAATGGCGCGCTCGATGTCCCCCCGGGAGAGTTCCCCGGTCGCATGGGCAATGGCGCGCATTCCCCCGGAGCGATACGCCAGGAGCGCTTCCCAAGTGCCCTCGCCGAAGCCCGGACACAGACCCGCCTCAAGGTAGCCTTCGAAGTCGACATGACCGTAGGTCTTTCGTGCAACGACCGAAAGGCGGAGACTTTCCCCATCCGAAAAATCCGAAAACCGGTGGCCTCCGCGCAGGTTTGCCAGGTGGCGCACGAGATCATTCAGTTCATACAAACCATCCTCCAGCGCGGCGGCGATGATCAGTCCTTCACCCGCCTGAAACCGGCTGACGACGCGCCCGCGCTCCGTCGGCTTGCCTTCGGCGTCCACGAGACCGAGCCGTCGCCACGCGAAGGCGGCAGATCCGCGCGGCGGGTGGTAAATTTCTCCACCTTTGAGCGTGTAGGACGTCTCATTGGCGGCCACCACCTTGCGGACCGGCGCCCGCAACAGGGATTCTCCGGTGGGAATCTTCAGCGCCGTCGTTGCATACCCGCCCACATCGAGCCGGACCATGAGTTGCTCACCATGCTCGACAACATCCACGGGACAAGCCGGCGCCCACTCGGAAGCGAGAAGTCCGGGCACAAGAGCGGAGAATTCCTCCCGGGTGAAAGACTCGCGGCTTTTGAGCCGGGAAGCCGCCCATTTGTTCGGCATCCATCGGCCATCGGCGGCACGCTTCCCGACGGCGACCTCCTTTCCATAGAGGGCATCCCGTCCCTTGCCCCATTTGCAAAGACGCCCGGGGCCGAGCGAGTTCACCAGTTCCGCCGACTGGAGTGCGGGAATCCAGTGTCCCTTGTGGAGAACAAGGCACTCCTTCACAAGCGCCGTCGCCTCCTCCGCCGAGGACGCCGGATGCCAGCAGCCATCGAGGGAAAAATATTCCTCCCGCACGGGACCGAGGCGCTTCTGCACGTGGGCGGCATCGTCGGCCGGCGCTCCGTCGCCATCAAATCCGAGCGGCACCTTTTGAACGCTGAAGAGCCTGCGACAAACGTCCTCCGCGCGCGCCAGCGGATCGTTTCCCGATTCCACTGCGGTTTCCATCACCCGCAGGAGCGTTGGCCAGTCGATCTGGTTGATCCGGCGGATCTGCCGTGGCGAGGCGTCGAAGAGGCGCGGCATATCCTCCGCCGAAAGCACGAAGCCACGGTCGTCGAGACCACGCCGGCCGGCCCGGCCGAACATCTGCAGAAGCTCATCCGGACGGAGCTCACGCTGGAACACCCCTTCCGAGTAGGTCACCGAGGCCACCATCACGGATCTCACGGAAAAGTTGATGCCGGCAGCCAGACCGGTTGTTGCCACAATGACCCGCAACCGGCCCGACTTGCCGAGCTCTTCAACCCACGCCGAGCGCGCCGCATAAGGCAACCCGCTGTGATGGAATGCCACCCCTTTTTCCAACATGCGCGAAAGGTCTCCGCCGAGCACCTGCTGGTCGGCCGGGCTCAACGCCAACCCCGGCACAGGCGCAAGCGATCCAGCGATCTGCCGCGCGATCTTCTCGGCCTCCCGGCGCCTTGGCGCAAAGATCAACAAGGGGTCGACCCCGCCCGCGATCGCAGCCGCTGCGATACGAGGCCAGAATCCGCGAACCGACTCCGGAACCCGGGGGAGATTGCGGACAGGGAGCTCATCGAGAGGAACCGGCCGTTCGGCAACCCGCACCAGCTCGACCTGCCGGCCCAGCCGCTCCAGCCACGCCGCGACGTCCTGTGGATTCTTCACGCTCCCGCTCAGGAGCAAAAGCCTCGTGTCAGGGGGCGGCAGCGCGAGGGCCATCTCGTAGCTCAGCCCCCGCCGGCCGTCGGCGAGCATCTGGTACTCATCGACGACGAGAAACTCCGGAAACCGACCGGTCAAAAATCTCTCCCTCTGCGTCTCGAGCGTCGCCACGATCACCGGAGCATTGAGGTTCTTCGCAATGTCGCCGGTTGCGATTCCAACGTTCCAGCCGAGGCCTTGCCACTCGCGCCACTTGTCGTTCGCCAGTGCGCGGGTGGGAACCGTGTAGACGGCGCCCCCGGGCATTCCCCCCGCACCGCCCGCGAGCATTTCAAAAACCCGCGTTTTTCCGGCTCCCGTCGGCGCATCCACGATAACATCCCTCCCCGACCGGAGGGCCCTTACCGCCTCCTGCTGCCAGAGATCGGGCAGTTGGAGAGGAATTTCGAGGCCGGGCATGCGGCACAATAACCGCGCCCTTCCCCTGTTGCGCAACCGCGAAAAACCGGCCGCTCACTCGAGGAAATCCTATTGCCCAACGGACGGCGCCTGGGCTAGCTTGCGCCTCCGCAGGCCACCCCGGAAGTTTGCCCCGGCGGCCACCACCTGAACATGCTGAACTTCGTCATCCGCCGCCTGCTGATCAGCGTCGTGCTCCTCTTCGGGATCAGCCTGGTGTCGTTTTTCATGATCACGCTGGCGCCCGGAAGCCCCTACCCCTGGGGCGAACTGAATCCGAAAATCACGCCGCAGGTCAAAGAGGCGTTCCGCAAAAAGTTCCACCTCGACCGTCCGATCTACGAGCAATACTGGCTCAACATGCGGGATCTTTTTACGGGAAACCTCAAAAGCATCAAGGATGACCGCCCTGTTCTCGAGCGTATTTTCGAACGCCTTCCGGCCACGGTCCGGCTCAACATCGCATCGATCGTGCTCTCTCTTACCTTCGGCCTCCTTCTCGGCATCTACTGCACGCGGCATGCGGGCCGGCCGCCCGACATCCTCGCCTCGCTCGGCGCATTCATTTTCATTGCCGTCCCGACGTTCTGGATCGCCAATCTTGCCTTGATCGGACTGGTAAAATTCACCGCGGTCCCTGTTCTCGGCACACAGTCCTACGGCATTGTCTTCCCCAACGTGGTCTCGCTCTGGCTCGACCAGCTCTGGCACATCGCCCTGCCGGCAACAATCCTTGCCCTGGGTGGCATCGCGGTCCAGTCCCGCTACATCCGCGCCAGCATGCTCGAGACGCTGCAGGAGGGCTACATCCGCACCGCGAGGGCCAAGGGACTGGATGAGGATGCGGTCTTCTACAAGCACGCTCTGCGCAACTCGATCCGCCCGCTCATCACTGGGATCGGATCGCTCCTGCCGGCGCTCATCGGCGGCGCGGTGATCGTCGAGACCATCTTCGCCTACCCGGGCATGGGGCGTCTTGGCTATGAGGCGGTTCTCGAGCGCGACTACCCCACCCTCGTCGCACTCAACTTCATCGTCGCTTCGCTCGTCCTCCTGGGAAACCTCATTTCGGACGTCCTTTACGCGGTCGTCGACCCGCGGGTGCGGCTTGAGTAGCAGGCCGAAATAATGATCGCCCGCCGGCAGGGCTTCGGAGATACTCCGGCCCGTCCTCTACTGCCATGCTGAAGAAAGTCGTCCTCACGAACATGTACACCTCGAAGTCGACCGAGGTCATTGTCGACACCAGTGACGACGCAAAAGCCGTGCTCGGCTCGGGCAAGGCACCGAACGAGACGGCCGTCGTGACGGATATTCAAGGCCTCGACGAGGCCGTGCAGCGGGCCACCGGTAAAAAACCGGGCCTTGATGAAACCGTTTCTCTCTTCAGCGGACTGGCCCGCTGCCTGGAGCGCAACATCTCGACGATCAAAAGCCTCGAACTGATGGCAGCGCGGCTGAAGTCGCCCCGCTACCGCGGGGCGGTTGCGGACATCGCCCATAACATCCTCAACGGCGACAAGCGGAGCGACAGCGGTGCCAGGCAGCCGGATCTCTTCA
>CAZSMN010000089.1:0-12614 GCA_964607615.1 uncultured Chthoniobacterales bacterium
GAGCAGCAAAAGGTTCACACCATGTTCGTGGTCGGCAAACGTGACGTCGAAGCCGGCGTGGTCAGCGTGCGCGTTCACGGCAAAGGCAACCTCGGCGCCAAGCCGCGTAACGAAGCGGTCGCGGAGGTTCTCGAAACCATCCGCTCGCGGAGCCTTTAACGACACAGGATGCCGGGCGGCGGGCCAAACACCCGCTGCCCCGCGCCGTCGCTAAGCCGTCTTGGCGATCTCATATTCGTGCAGGTAGCAACCGGGGTCCTCGGCCCACGGATCGCCATAGCGCTGGAAGGCACGAACGCGGAAGCCTCCGCCACAAATCTCCTGAAACCTGCAGTCCGCACAGCGTCCGCGCAGCCGCGGCAGCCGGTCGCGCAGGCCGCTGAGAAGGTCGTCGCTCTGCCCGTTGCTCCAGATCTTGCTGAACGGTGTCTCCTTGACATTGCCGAGGGTGTAAGTCTGCCAGAACTGGTCCGGGTGCACATTACCCTGGCTGTCGATGTTCGAGATCCCGAGCCCGGAGCCGTGGCGGCCGCCACCGTTCCACTGGAGGAGTTTGAGAATTTCCTCCGCGCGCTGCGGATCCCGCCGCCGCATCATCATCCAGTAAAACGGACCATCCGCTGGCTGGTCGACCGTGAGCACCTCGCGGTCGTTGCCCTCGCGGTTCCACTTGATTACGGCGTCAGCGATCATCTGCAGGCTCGCCCGCGTCTCGGCCGGCGGCAGCAAACCGAGATCGGCGCCACGCCCGCTGTAGACGAGATGGTAGAAGCAGACGCGCGGGATGTCTTCTTTCTCAATAAACTTCAGAATCTCCGGCAGCTGATCCGCCGTCTGACGCGTGAGCGTGAGGCGGAGACCGACCTTTTGCCCGGCCCCGCGGCAGTGACGGAAGGCATCGACCGCCTTCTGAAAAGCGCCCGGCTTGCCGCGGAACGTGTCGTGGCATTCGCCGATTCCGTCCAGCGAGATTCCCACGTAAGTCACGCCGAGATCTTTCAACCGCGAAGCGGCGTGCGAATCGATGCGCGTGCCGTTGGTGGAAACGGTGATGCGAAGTCCCCTGGCAACCGCATAACCGGCCAGATCAAAAAAGTGCGGGTGCAGCATCGGCTCACCACCCGAGAGGAGCACCGCCGGCACGCCGTAATCAGCCAGATCATCGATGACGTCGATGGATTGCTGGAGCGTGAGCTCACCGGGATAATGCTGGGCGGTTGAGTCGGAGTAGCAATGCACGCAATGGAGGTTGCACCGGCGGGTGATATTCCAGACGACGACCGGTTTGCGCTCGCCGGCCGAAGCGGCTGCACCGTAACCCTGGCCATAGCGGAGGTGGTCCGCCGGCTGGGGGGTGCCGCAGAGGAGTTTCGTGACGTTGATCATGGTAGGGAAGCCGCAGCAACGGCGGCGGGTTGGTAGGAACAGCAGGGTTCTTCGGCAAGGTAGTCGCCGTGCCAGGCGTAGGCCCGGGCACGCGATCCACCACAAATCTTCCGATACTCGCAGTAGCCGCATTTGCCGCCAAAGCGATCCGAGTCTCTCAGCGCGCGGAAGACATCGGAATTTCGATAGACGTCGAGAAGGTTGTCGGTCCAAAGGTTCCCGCAGCTGATGGGAAGAAATCCACTCGGCTGCACATCGCCCCGGTGGGAGATGAACACAAATCCGCGCCCGTCGTTGGTGGGAGCAAATTTCCACGGCACATCTCCGCCACCTCCCGCCTTCCGGCGCTGGGCCATGACGCGGCGGAAATGAGGGCCCTCGGTCGTTTTGACCGGAATGCCGGTCTCCTGCTGAAAGTCCGCCAGGCGATGCCAGAGTTCCTCCGTCTCGTCCGCATTGAGCATTTCCTCCGCATTGGCACGGCCCGTCGGAACCAGGAGGAAAATGCTCCACATTTTCGGCTCCAGTTCGCGCATCAGGGCCGTGAAACGGTCCCACTCATGAAGGTTCGTCCGGGAGAACGTCGTATTGATCTGAAACTCCATGTCCGCCGCGCGGGCCTTGTCGATCGCCGCGCGCGTCCAGTCCCACGTGCCCCGCACGCCGCGGAAAAGGTCATGCGTCTCGCACGTCGCGCCGTCGATGCTGAGTGACATGCGCTCGACACCTGCCCGGCGGAGTTCTCCAAAATCCTCCCGAAGCAGGCGCGGCGTCGCACTTGGGCTCACCGCCACCCGCAATCCACGATCCGCCGCACGTCGGACAATGTGCGCCAGATCCGGACGCGTGGCCGGATCGCCCCCGGTAAGAATAAAAAAGAGCGGTTTGGCCTCGGCGACCTGATCGAGGACGATTTCCACGTCGTCGCCGGAAAACTCCAGCGCATCGCGGCGCGGCTGCGCCACCGCCCGGCAATGCCGGCACGCCAGCGCACAACGGCGCGTCACCTCCCAGATCACAATCACGGGTCGGTCATCCAAGGAGGCAGGGGGCGTCATGCCGGACACCATTTCACCAGCGACAGCCGCCGTCCTTGATCCCTGTCACCTTTTCCCGTGAAGCAAACGTCAATCCAGCTTTGACCAAACCCGCGAAATCGCGTTCACTTCCGACAAATGGCCGAGAGTAATGTGATCGATTGGGAGCAGATGGACATGATTGCTGACGGCTACACGCCGGACTTCTTGGATATTCTCCGGGAGTTTGTGAACGAGATGCCTGGACTCCTGAGCGATCTTTCCAGCCAGCGCGCCGCCGGCGATCTCGAGAAGACCGGCCGCATTGCCCACCAGATCAAAGGCAGTGCGGCAAACTTCGGTTTCACCGCCACCAGCCAGGCCGCCGCGGCCATCGAGCACGCCGCAAAAGCCGGTTCCTGGGGAGATTTCGATGCCGATTTTGAAAAAGCCCGATCCGGCTGGGAGGCCGCTCTCCACGAACTGCGCGAAAAGCGCAACGTGAATCTCTAGCGGTTTTCTAGCGGTCGCCCCCCCGGGTCGCTCCCCGCCATCAACACCACCTCTCGCGGTGTTGTGCCGCTGCCCAAAGGGAACGCCGGTCGCATCGTCCCGCGCGGCTCCAGAGTTCTACCCTGACCGACACGCACACACCTATCGCACGCAACAAGAGGGCAATCGGTTGCATTTTTCTTGACGCAAAGCAAATTCCACCAAACTCTCGCGCCATGAAGAGGCCTGTTTCCTCCAGAGGTCCAGCGATCGAAGGGTTTTCGCTCGTGGAGCTCCTCATTGTCGTGGCGGTGATTTCGATCCTTACCACGGTCGCGGTGCAGGCGATCGTCTTCACCCGCGGGACGGCTCTCGAAAACGCAATCACCGCCCAGGAACACTCGATCAACACATCCTATCGTGCGCTCAAAGCTGTGGCGACCAGTCCGCTCCCGGCGACAGAGGAAGACCTGATCGACTTCATCGAGGCGAGCCCGAATCTCGGATTCCCGATTCCGCGGACGATGGAGGGACCGGATGGCCTTTGCACCCTCCGCTTCGACGTGGCATCCGAGCGCTTCTCGTATATCAACGAACCGGATCAGCCGGCTCCGCTGATTACCTCGAACTAGCCAGAGGTGCCGGGCGGTCAAGGCCGCCGGAGACACTTCACACGAGCTTCGTCTGAGCCTGACCGGAGCCCCCGGATTGCGCTGCAAGCAGGCGGGCAAGCAAGCCGTCATGATCGGCCGGGAGGAGCGTGAGGTTCACATCTCCCTCCAGCATCTTTTGCGTTTCCAGGATCTCGAAGACCGCATTGAGAATCTCGGGATCCGAGGAGACTTCCTGAATCGCCTTGCCGACGATGTAGGGTCTGACGGCACCGGCTCGCGCGAACTCGACAGCCGCCGTTCGCTCGGCACTGCTCTTGATGACTGCCACCTGGTTGGCGCCTTCCTGCAGGATGGCGGAAGTCACCTGACGCAGCCGGTTGACGACCTTCTGTTCGATCTGGGCGATCATCGCCGCGTCGCGGAAATGGACCTTCCGGATGTAGACCGACCCGAGACCGTAGCCCCACGCGTCGGATTTTGGCGAAACCTCATCCCGCACGCGGTGGCTCATCGCATGGCGGTCCTCCAGCAGGCTCTGCAGGGGCATGTTGCTGAGGCAGCGGACGGCCGCATTGCGCACATTCGCGCGCAGGGAGCCGCGGGGATCGGTGTTCTTGAAAAGATAATTCACCGGATCGCTCACCTTCATCTCATACCAGACACCGATGCCCATCGGCGTGCCCTCTTCGGAGTTGACCGGCTGGCTGCGGAGGTATTCCTGGTCCAGACGGAGGTCGACCGTGCGGACGGTTCCGAAAAACCGGATCAGGAGAGACTGCGGCCCCAGCGCGACGGGAAGAAAGTGCAAGCCGGGCTCGTTGATAACACCGGCCACGCGGCCGAAGAGCAGGAAGACCTGCGCCTCGCACTCCTTGACCATCGCAAAGAGACAGAAAAACCGGCTCAGCGAGACGAGAAGCGGCACCACGAAAAGCAGGGCGATAAACGTGATCAGGACGGAAGCGAGAAAAATCATGGCTTCTGGTGGATGAAGATGTTTTTCGCCCGCGAGTAGAGGTCGAGTTTGACGTTCCGGAGGTAGCCGGAGATGGCGTCCGGCCCGCTGTTGCGCAGCAGGCGGAGCTGTTCGGCAAGCCAGCGGAGAGGCTCGACTTCCGCCTCGGCTTTCATGGTCTGGATTTCGACGGCGCGCTTCGATTCTTCGATGCGTTGATCCGCAAGGGCCTGAGCGACGCTGACCTCGGAGAAGACCTCGTTGTGCGCGGTATTGATCGCGGCCAGCGCGGATTCGATCTGCTGTGGAGGATCAATGCCGGTGATCAGCGAAGAGTCTAGCTTGATGCCGTAGCGGGCTTCGGAAGAGTGACACTCGCGATCCATCTCCTCATTGAGGAGGTTGAGGTTTTTCCGCAGATCATTGATGGAGATCCCCTCGAAGCGGAGATCCTCGGGCAGGCCGGGCGTGCCGTCGGACGCGGCGGGGGCCTTGAACGTCGCGATGCGCTCCCTAAGAATCGAGACGAAGTAGCCCATCACATGCGCGATCGGATTTTTCACCCCGAAGAGAAAGGCATACATGTTCGCCTCGGAAACGCCGAAGCGGATCTGGCCGGTGACGCCGATGTTCAGCTGATCCCGGGTCACGGCCTCGAGAATGGTGCCGCCCTGGTTCGCGTCCGGCGTTTCAGGATCGTAGGCAAGGCTGGCGGTGACGATCGCGATATTCACACGGTGAACTTTCTGCCACGGCCAGCGGAAGTAGGGGCCGCCGGGTCCGATGACCTGAAGCTGCGGGTAGGAAAAACGCTCCCGGTCCGCGTCGGAAAGCCCCTCGGCAAGGGGTAGATCCGCAGTCGTCGAACGGCCGATGCGGTGCGCACGGCCGAAGCTCGTCAGGACCGCCCGCTCGTTCGGAGCAACAGTGAAGAAACCCATCAGCAGAGCGCGGAAAACCGCATAGGCCAGCAGGCCGAAGAAAATGCCGAAGACGATTTCCAGTGTGATCATGGCCTTGCGCTCTGGTTAGGGAGACCCTTGGCTGCTGGCAAGGTCAAAATCCCGACGGAAGCACGATCGGACGTAGGGGCCGGGGGGATTGTTCACGGAACAGGCGTTGCCATCTTCACCCCGCGGGCAAGGTCCTCGAACGAAAGGTCGAGCGGCGGGTAGTTTTGCCAGTCGCGGAAGTCGTAATGCCACCATTCGTAGGGAAAAGGCATAAACCCGTGTTTGGTCATCACCGCCTCGAGCTTGAGGCTGTTACGGCGTTCTTCGTCAGACCATTTGTTCGAGTTACGATGCGCCTTCTCGGTGAAGTCATCGAAGGGCGTGGGCATCTTGAGCTCATTGCCGAGGCGGTCAACGAGCGTCACATCCACTGCGACGCCGCGCGTGTGGCGTCCCTTGCTTTTCGTGGGGTCGGAGACGTAGCGCTCGTCGGGGAGAATCTCCCACATTTTGGCCTGCACGGAGAGCGGCCGGTAGCCGTCGTAAATTTTAAGCCCGAGGCCTTCGTTGGCCAGCTCCTCCTGGACCTTCTGCAGCGCTGCCGCGACATCGCTGTGCACGTAGGCGGCTGGGAACGGGTAGAGCACGTAGCCCGTGAAGTTGTAGGTGGTCGCGTAGCGGATTTCTTGCAGGAGCGGTGGATAGATCGTGCGCACATCCACGAGCCGGTGCTCGATCTCCTCCGCCGCCGGCGCGGGAGCAAGAGCCGCCAGCAACACCGCCAGTCCGAGAACGATCGAACGCATGATGCGCTCCGGTGTATCCCGACTCCGGCAACCGGGCGAACAAAAAAACCGCCCGCCGCAGCGGGAGGCCCACGGAGACCGCGGCGGCCGCTTCAAAAATAGCGGTCCTCGATCTGACGGACCATCCGCTTCACATGGCGGAACTTGGCCCGTGGCTTGAGGATGCGGTAGCTTTCCTTTACGTCCCCCCACTGCAGGATCTCGATCGTCACCCGGCGCACTCCCCATTCGTTCATCGCCCGCCGGCTCGGCTTGTAGAGATCGATCGTGTTCGTTCCCGAAAGTGCCCAGCCGTAGTCGTCCACGATGAAAATTTCTCCGGTTGCCACCACGCGGAACACCGTGCCCGCCGGCCAGCGCGACCAGTCCGCCGCCGCGCTGTTCATCTCCCCATGCTGCAGCGACGTTCCGAGCGCGTTCTTTCTTCCATACTTCCAGTGGTCCGCCTCGGAGTGCGTGTAGGCTGTCGTCCGCACTTTCATCGAGGACGCGCGGGGCAGGGGATCCTCCCACTTCGGCAGCGGACGTCCGACACAGGATGAAAGAAGAGCGGCCGAGAGGAGGGATGGGATCCAGAGACGCATTGTGACGGTTTAGCCTCGACCGCAAACAAACGCCAATCTTTCGCAAGCCACCGTTAGCGGGAATCTCCAGGGCCGCCTATACACACCCGCCTCATGAAGATCCGCAAACACCTCAGCCTGTCTCTCGCCCTCGCCGCCGCGTCGCTGGTTGCCACGCCGCGCTGCGCCGAGGCCGTGCTGACCGACTTCACCGACTACGGTCTGAGCAGCATCAACGCCTCGTGGGATATCTTCTACGGGGCCAATTACCTGCCTGTCTTTTCGTTTGCATCGGGAACAGCTGGCAATCCGATTCTCAACACTCTCGATACGGTCAGCCTCCGGGCCACCGTCACGACGTGGACTGCCGGCCCGCCCATGCCGTCAAACCAGCAGGCCACCGGGCCGATCGGAACGGACAACATGATCCCGGGCGATCGGGAGCAATTCTATACCTTCTTCGGAAATGTCGCCTGGGACATCACCGACACCACGGACGCGTTGTGGAACAGCTTCGTCTTCCAGGCGAAAGTCTCGACCGGAAGCAACACGTCGCTCTCGAACGTCCTTTTCAACGGCCTCACCGCCACCTCCAGCAGCTTCAATGAAACAACCAGCGTCGGGACCTGGCGCTGGGACTCCCTGAACCTCGCGAGCGGCAGCAACTACGCGCTCACGTGGGCCACCGGCACGCACACGGGAATCGACGCTTACCAGATCCAGGCCGGGGTGATTCCCGAGCCGTCGGTGTACGCGCTCCTCACGCTCACGGCCGGGTTCCTTCTGTTCCGCAAACTCCGCCGGCGCGCGCACTGAACCATGAGATCGTCCATCCAACAGGGATTCTCCCTTGTCGAGCTGCTTGCGACGCTGGGGATCGTCGCCTTCCTGATCACGGCCGTCATTCCGATGACCAACATGTGTCTGCGCAAGGCGAACGAGACGCGCGAGCTGGCCGGCGCCCGTCGAACGATTGAGGCCTGGAACTCCTACGCTGCGGATAACTCCGGTGCCGTCCTGCCCGGCTACAAGAGCGAGCCGGGCGTCGTGAACGGCCGGGGCCAGCCGCTGCATTTTCCGGCGAATGCGCGATACGTCTTCCGCCTCGCCCCCTATCTCGACTATGCGCTCAAAGGTTCGCTTCTCGTCAACAAACAAGCCCGCCTCACCGACGACTACGCCATCAGCACGATGCCGTCCTTCGGCATCAACCTGACCTTTGTGGGTGGGGACTTCGGCTCCGGATCCGACCTTCAACCCACCGAGCAGAACCTTTCCGCCTACGGGAAGTTCGTCGTCACCCGGCTCCCCGAGATCCATTCGCCGGGCAAACTCATCGTCTTCGCCTCCGCCCGCTTCAGCGACCCCGCCGTCGGAATGCGCGAGGGCTACAACGCCGTGAAATCCCCACGCTGGCAGGGGAGTCGATGGCCCGCCACCTACGACGAACGCAGGCCTTACTACGAGTTCGGAAACGTCCATCCCCGCTTCTCCGGCCGCGCCGTCTGCGCCATGGCTGACGGCCACGTCGAGCTCCTCTCCTACGAACAACTTCTGGACATGCGCCGCTGGTCGAACCAGGCCGCCGAGGCCAACGATCCGGAATGGTCCCTTCAACCTCTCTAGCCATCCACCACAACTCCATGAAAACCGAAACCACCCCATCCCTGCGCGAGCGCTGGGAGAACCTTCTCGAACAAAAGCCGAAGATGCGGATCCGCGACGCGGCGACTGAACTCGGCGTCAGCGAAGCCGAACTCCTCGCGACCGGCTGTGGCCAAGCCGTCACGCGCCTTGCAGGCGATTGGTCGCAACTCATCAAGGACCTGCCGACCGTCGGCCGTGTGATGTGCCTGACACGGAACGAACACGCCATACACGAGCGCTACGGCGAGTTCCGCCAGATCGACTTTTTCCACGGCATGGGCCAGGTCGTCGGACCGGACATCGATCTCCGCCTGTTCATGAGCCATTGGCATCATGGCTTCGCCGTTACCGATCAGACACCGGAAGGTGAGCGCCAGAGTTTTCAATTTTTCAACGCCGCCGGCGAGGCCGTTCACAAGGTATTCCTGCAGAAAGAAAGCAACTACGGCGCCTACGGGGTCATCCTCAACAAGTTCCGATCCCGGGACCAGGGAACCGGGGTCGAAGTCGTGGCCAACCCTCCCGCCGCACCGGAGATTCCGGATGCGGAGATTGACATTGAGGGCTTTCAAGCCGCGTGGCGCGAACTCAAGGACACACACGCCTTTTTCGTGATTCTACAAAAGTTCCGCGTCGGGCGTGTCCAGGCGCTGCGCCTTGCCCCGGAGGGCTTCGCGCGTCGCGTGAACGGAGGCTCGATCCGCAGGATGCTCGAGTCAGCCTCCTCCTCCGGCCTGCCCATCATGGTCTTTATCGGTAACCGGGGCTGCCTGCAGATTCACACCGGACCGGTGAAAAACATCAGAATGTTCGGCGCCGAGTGGTTGAACGTACTCGACGACGAATTCAACATGCACCTCCGCGATACGGCAGTGTCGTCGGTGTGGATCGTTCGCAAACCGACGGTTGATGGCGTGGTGACGTCCCTCGAGGTCTTTGACGAAAGTGGCAATAATCTTGCGCTCTTCTTTGGCAAGCGGAAGCCCGGCGAGGCAGAAGATCCCGGCTGGCGCGAACTTCTGGAGACCCTGGAATGAGATCGTTCATCCTGCTGCTCACGCTCACCGTTACAAGCTGGGGCGGCGTCCCTGCGCGTATCGTGTCGATCGGCGGTGCAAACACCGAGACCATCTTCGCACTCGGCTGCGCGAGTTCGATTGTGGGGGTCGATAGCACGAGCACCTTTCCGGCCGAGGCGGCAAAATTGCCGCAAGTCGGCTACCAGCGAACACTGTCCGCCGAGGGAATCGCATCGCTTGAACCCGATCTGGTCATCCTTCCCGCCACAGCCGGACCTCCCGCGGCTATCGCCCAGCTCCGCACGCTGGGGATTCCGCTCCTCCAGCTCGAGGAGGGGTTCAGCATCGAAGCAACGGCAGCGCGGATTCACGCGATTGGAAAATCCCTGGGGCGCGAAGAGGCCGCACAGAAGCTTGTTGCTGATCTTCAGAAGAGCTGCGAGGACGTCTCGCGGCCTGCCGTTCCAACACCGGGCGTGCTTTTTGTCATGTCCGCAGGCGGCCGGGCGCCGATGGTAGCCGGCACTGAGACAGCGGCCGATGCGGTGATCCGGCTGGCGGGCGGCCGGAACGTCGTTGCCGATTTCACCGGCTACAAGCAGCTTTCCCCCGAGGCCCTTGTTCTGCTGAATCCGGACATCATTCTCACCACATCGCGCACAATGGAGACCGCTGGGCCGGGATCGAATCCCTCCGCGCTTCTTCCCGGCCTTGAATTGACAACTGCAGGACGGAACCGGCGCGTCATCGTCATGGATGATCTGCTGCTTCTCGGCTTCGGCCCGCGCACCGGCGAGGCGCTCCTCGAACTCTCGCGCTGCTTGTTCGACGGCCAACTCCGCGCCGGCCGATGAGCTGGCCGCTCCGAAGAGCAACGCTCCTCTGGCTGCTTGCCGGTTCTTTTGCGGTTTGTTCCATCTCTCTTTTCTGTGGGGCGGTCAGGATCTCCGCGCACGATGTGCTGGCCGGACAGGAAACCACCGGCGGGGCTGTCTTTTGGAATCTTCGCCTACCGAGAGTGGTTCTCGGTTTTCTATCCGGCGGCATCCTGGGAATCTGCGGCGCCTCCCTTCAGGGATTGTTCAGAAATCCCCTCGCCGATCCGGCTTTAATCGGGATTTCCGGCGGCGCCGCGCTGGGAGCGGTAATCGCGATTGTTACTGGTGGCTCATTGGCTATCGGATCTCCATGGATCCTACCCTTCGCCGCCTTTTCAGGCGCGCTTGGCGCAACGATCGCCGTTCACATGATCGCGACGGCCAAGGGCCGGGTGATGGTGTCGACCTTGCTTCTTGCAGGAATTGCCATCAATGCGGTCAGCGGCGCCGCCATGGGGTGGCTCATTTACGGAGCGTCGGACCAGCAACTCCGGGACTTCACGTTCTGGAGTCTCGGGAGCCTTTCCGGAGCGGGCTGGCCGTCTCTGATCTTCTGCCTTCCGTTCAGCGCAGCGGCTTTGTTGTTGCTCGTCTTCCGGGGGCGGGCGCTCAACGCACTTTCGCTGGGTGAAGGTGACGCCTGGCACCTGGGTGCACCGGTCGAGGGAATGAAAATATCCATCCTTGTCGCATCGGCTCTCGGTGTCGGAGCCATAACGGCCTTCACCGGAACGATCGGCTTTATCGGCC
This sequence comes from uncultured Chthoniobacterales bacterium, assembly GCA_964607615.1. Classification (GTDB taxonomy): domain Bacteria; phylum Verrucomicrobiota; class Verrucomicrobiia; order Chthoniobacterales; family Terrimicrobiaceae; genus CAZSMN01. Next base: position 11,080 of record CAZSMN010000089.1, read on the forward strand.
TCGTCGCACCTCATGTCGTGCGGATCGCAGGAGGGGCTGATCACCGGTTCGTCCTGCCGGCTTCGTTCCTTGCGGGCGGATTGCTTCTTTCCATTGCCGATGTCGCTGCGCGTATGGTCCGGATACCGGCGGAAATTCCGATTGGCGTGGTCGTCGCCACTGTAGGCGCTCCTTTTTTTCTTATGCTTTTGCTCCGCGGACGCGGACACGTTCTATGACCCTCCTGGACGTCCGCGAACTTTCCGTCTCCCAGGGGGCGCGTTTCGTCATCCGGGATTTCTCCCTCAAGGTTCAGGAGGGATCTTTCGTGGTGATTGCCGGAGAAAACGGCGCGGGAAAGTCGACTCTTCTCAAATCGTTTTCCGGTCAAATTTCTCCCCTTTCTGGCAGAATTTCGTTCGGAGGGCAGAAGCTCAGGGAGATTCCGGCGGCCAATCTGGCGCGGATGCGATCCTTTCTGGCCCAGCAAACCGAATGCCGCCTCCCGTTCACGGTCTTCGAGGTGGTTCTGCTTGGCGCAGAGGCGGCGGGATTCCGCGGCGCAGATGCGCGCTCGCTCGTTCTTGAGTCGCTGCGGACAGCAGGCGTCGCACCTCTTCGCGAACGTGTTATTTCGGAGCTCTCCGGTGGCGAGCAGCAACGGGTTCACTGGGCACGGTCGCTGGCACAGATGGGACGCAATGCGGCACGGCATCTCCTCCTTCTCGACGAACCGGTCTCAAGCCTGGATGTCGCCCACCAGCACCAACTTCTTTCAACCGCGCACGTGCTCACACGCAGGGGTGCCACCGTGATCGCGGTGTTACACGATCTCAATCTTGTCTCACGATACGCGGATCAGATTGTCCTCCTTAACGAAGGGCGAGCCGTTCATATCGGACCGCCCTCAGAGGTGCTAACGCCCGGAATCATCCGGGAAGTTTTTCATTTCTCTGCGAGAGTCATCGACAATCCTGTCGATCAAACGCGACTCATTCTCCCTGAGCTTCCGGCCGTCTTGGTCTCCGGCTTCGAGGGCGAATAGCTATTCCGGCCGGCGCGGGAGGATAGCATACAACTCCGTCGCGGGCGCTCTCCGCGCCCGAGGATTCAAAAAAAATGCCCGGCATCTTGTTTCCAAGATGCCGGGCAAAAAACTGGCAACGACCTACTCTCGCACAACCTATAGATGCACTACCATCGGCTCTGCAGCGTTTCACTTCCGTGTTCGGAATGGGAACGGGTGGGACCACTGCGCTGGATCACCAGACGATGCGAATCTCAAATTTCAGGTCTGAATTTTCAGATTCCCAGGTGTCTGGCGACACAAACTACCAGTTTTTTAAAGAGCGAAAGTTCCGGATGCGGCACTGGGTGCTGCACACCGACACAGTCCTCTGAAATCTACAAATTAGGGGAAAAATACGACTTCGCAGTAACAAAGCTGTAAGATGGAGAAAAAAGCCGAACGAGCATTAGTATCGCTAAGCTGAACACATTACTGCGCTTATACCCGCGACCTATCAACGTGGTGGTCTTCCACGACTCTTCAGGGA
>CAZSMN010000090.1:0-12556 GCA_964607615.1 uncultured Chthoniobacterales bacterium
GCGTGAAATGAAAACGGTCGCAGAACCCGCACTGGAAGGCGATTTCCTCGATCGGCAGCGGAGTCTCGGCCAGAAGCTGCCGCGCGAGCTGGAGCCGGCGTTCCAGACGGTAGCGGTGCGGGCTCTGACCGGTCTGCTCGCGGAACAGCCGGGAGAAGGCCGACACGCTCATGGCGCAGGTCTTCGCCATGGTTGTAACGTTCAGCTCTTCGGAAAGATTGCGGTCGATCAACCGTAGAGCCTGATTGATGCGCGGATCCATGGGAAACTCGTTCCAATCCTGCGCCGGGACCGCAGTCAGGGCGCGGGCGATCCATGTGAGGGGCTGCAAGGCCTCGGTGGGGCCCGCGGCTTCTTTCAAGAGGCATTCGAAAAGCCTGCGGATGCTTGCGGTCTCCTCCGGTGCCAGAGGGATCTGCCAGACTTTCGGCTGGGGGTGGTGGAAGGTCGGGGCCACGACGAAGTTCGTGAACAAGTGACCGACGGGATTTTCCAGCCGGAGCCTCGTCGGGGTATGCGGTGCGATGAGGACCAAGCGGTCGGGCGTGACATGCGCCGTTGGATCACGGCTTTCGACCCTGCCGCCGCGCCGGTCATTCCAGTAAACCCGCCAGTAGGGCTCGCCGGCCTGGTCCCAGTTCCAGAACCGCAAATCCATCGCCTGCACCAGGAGGGTCTCGATGGCGGGGGTCTTCGGCGCGATGCCGGTGAGGGTGAGGATATGGGGGTATTGGCCTTCGGGCATCGGCGTCAGGCAGGATTTTGTACAAATGAGGCAGGCCTATCCATAGCAGATTGTATGACAGCGTTGCACATTGAATTCTCCCCATGCGCTCCCCGTTCTTTCCCATGCTGGCCTGTACGATCTTCGGGATGGTTTCCCAAGGACCGGTCACGGGCGCATCGTCGGATCCCGAAGCCGCTGGGATCAATTTTTCCCGATGGATCCCGGAGATTCTGCCGCGGACGGCCGCTTTCCGGCAGGCAGGTTGGCATTTGTGGGACCCGTGTGTGATCCGGGGAGACGACGGGCAGTATTACCTTTTTTACGCGCGATGGCCGGAGAGCGTCGGCTACGACGGTTGGTGCACGCATGCGGAGATCGCATGGGCGACGTCGCCCAATGCGGCGGGACCCTACACCTTCCGTGGCGTGGCCCTCCCGGCGCGCGGCGGGGAATTCTGGGACGGGCACTCGGTTTTCAACACGTGCGTGATCCGGGCGGAGGGAAAGTTTTACCTCTACTACACGGGCAACCGCGGCGGGGCTGAATGGAAGCCGGATCGTGCGATACCCGGCTCCTCCGAGGAGTGGTGGGTGCACCGCAATAACCAGCGGATCGGCGTGGCCGTGGCGGATTCGCTCGAAGGCCCGTGGACCCGCAACGACAAACCGCTTCTCGATGTCGGGCCGGAGACCGGCCGCACGATCATCAACGTGCCGAACATGGTCATCAAGCCGGAGGGCGGATACCGGATGTATTACAAAACGCTCGCGGAGGGTGAGGGGCGCTTCGGCGGGGGAGTTTTTCATTACGGTGCCGATGCGCCGACGCCGCTCGGGCCGTTCGTGCGCCACCCCAAGCCGATGGTGAACAAAAACGAGCTCCTGCCGGCGGTCGGGAAGCGTTTTGATTTTCACATCGATGACCATTTCGAGTGGTTTCAGGACGATCGCTACTACGCGATTGTGAAAGACCATGACGCGCCGTTTCTCACGCCTCACGGCCGGAGTCTTTTGCTGTTTGAATCCGTTGATGGCCGCGATTGGAATCCGTCCGCCCACACGCTGGTTAAAGACTTTTCGATCCGGTGGGACGATGGAACGCGTGAGGAATTCGCACGTCTTGAGATGCCGAAGCTCCTGATCGAAGATGGCCGGCCCACGCTGCTGAGCCTCGCTGCCTATCCCGCCGCGGGAGGAACTTCGTTTCTGGTGTTGATCCCGCTGGACTCCTCCGCCGCCGGGACGAAGGCCAACAGGTCCCAAGGCGGCGCCATGGAAAACCGTAAATGAAACGCCTGTCGCCTTACTGCTCTGCGCCATGACGCCGTCCCGCCTTGTTCAGCCGGTTCCCGTCAGCTCAGTGACGTCCAGTAGCACGCCCGAGAGCGATCAAGCTTCCGAGGCTCTTGACGGCAGTCCCTTTGATACGTCGCGATGGTTCCCTATGGAGTCCGCCGGGCCTCACTGGGTTGAGATCCGGCTTTTCGAGACCGCGGATCTCGCGGGGTTGCACCTGGTCTCAGGTCGTGAAGAGGGAAAGCCCTTGCGTGATTTTTCCGTGCAGTTCGGGAAAGGCGGACACTGGATCGATATTCCGTCCGCCACGGTGACGGGCAACACATCTTCGCGTCTCATTCTCCGATTTGACGACATCGTCCGCGTCCACACCGACCGGCTCCGCCTGCTCGTCACGGACACGCCGGACCGGATCGCCCGGGTGGGAGAGATCGTCGTCTGGCCGATGTCGCCGGCCGGTGTGCCCGACCTCCTTGCCGACCAGATCCCGCCGGTTTTTGTTTTTCTGAACCAGAGCGGATTCAACTCGGGTGCGCCGAAGCGCTTTACGGCACCGCTCGCGGCCGATGGCGCAACGTTTGAAATCTTCGCTGCTGAGAACCCTGCGAAAGCGGTTTTTGCCGGAGCTGTGAAAGGCTGCATTGGCGACTTCACTGCCTTTGAGCCGAAGGATGATCGCGAATACTTCGTGCAGGTCGGAGAAAACCGGTCCGTGCCGTTCCGCGTTGGTGACTGGCTGCTGGAGCGTACGACCTACCAACAGGCGGTGAACTTCATGATCGATAGCCGGCACTATGTCGGCAACGACCGGAATGTTTGCCCGGGCTCATTCGGCTGGCGTGACGATCACCACTTCGGCTGGGAACTGCACACACTCGTTCCCCAGTGGCTTTCGAATCCCGATGCCTACCGGAACATGCCCCGGCAGGTAGCCTGCGAGGCGCCGACGGATCCCGGGCTCTGGGGAAAGCTCGAGCCGCCGAAAGAGGATGCGCCCGATCTCATCAAGCTCATTCATTGGGGCGCGGACATCATCGTTACTCAGGGCACGACCCACGAGATGATGAAGGCCCAGCTCGCCTACTTCCTCTACGCCTGGCCGTGGATGAACGCCTATCTGCCCGGGCAGAATTACGAGGCGGTCCGCGACTTCGCGTTCCGGGAATGGACAAATCCGGGGGCCGACCAGGAGTATCCCTATGATGAGTCGTCCGGGCACGACCTGCTCGCGCTGAAAACCCGCATCGGCAATACGAAGGGAACCTACCCGCCCGGCTTTTCGATTCAGCCGAATCTCCTCCTGCATGCGGTCGCGCTTCGCGAGGGACGGCCCGATGCTTCGATCTACCTTGATGCCGCGGTCCGGCAGGCCGGATGGATTGTCGGAAACGTCGACTGGAATGATCCGCTCACGACGAAAGGCCAGCGCGTGAGTGAGTTTCTGACCGTCACCGGTCTTGCCCAGTTCCTCGAAGAGCATCCCGATCTCGCGCCCGCCGGACTCCGTGAAAAGCTCGATGCCTGGGCCGATGTGGCTATCCGCCGTTCGGAGAACCTGTGGGATTTCCGAAAGCTCGGCGACGGTCCCGACGAATGGACGCCGACAGGTGACAGCCCGACGATGTGGAATGAACCCGGTAATGTTGTCGGTTTCCCTGCCATCGTATTCGCTCTTCTGCCCCACCTCGGTGATGAGCGGAAAAGACAACGCCTTGAGGAGATCGCGTGGGCGCACTTTGATGCGATGTTCGGACGCAATCCGACCGGACGGCACTTTTCCTATGATGCGCCCCGTGAGCTCGAGGGCGTCGAACATGGTTGGTATAGTTTCCTGCCAGGCGGCATCGGCCGCCTTGCCGAGGCCCGCTTCGTCATCGATGGCAGCCCGAAAAACCAGCATTACCCCTTCCACCCGGAAGCCGGCAACGTCGGCTGGACCGAAGGCTGGATTCAGCACAATACCCCCTTCAACCTGAGCCTTGCGTATCTCGCGCGCCACTCCAGCTCTCTCGAGCTTTCGCAGGATGGCCGGGACGTCGTGGTTCGCCTCGAAGCCCCGCTGAATTTCAATCCGTCGGCTGTCGAATCCGCAACGGTCGAACTCTCGTCGTCGTCCGGCGTGCGGAGGTCTCTGATCCTCCGGGAGGAAGGCCCCGACTCGCGTTTTTTCGTCGGCCGGATTCCGCTCGTTGAATGCCCCGGTGGTGGCTCCGCTACCCTGCACGCGGCCTACGGGCACGGCTACCTTGCCACGACGGCGAAACTCATCCTTGGATAACTCCGATGAAAAACGTGCCCCTTTTATGAAATCCCTCATCCTTCCTCTCCTCACACTTCTTCTTCCCATGGCTGACGCTTTTTCTGCCGAAACGACCAAGACAACGCCGGACACGACATCGCCTGTTCCCGATGTTTCCAAATGGCTCCAACCTCTGAAGGAGTCTTCCGTTTTTTCCGACCCTGATTACGAGGTCTGGTGCGGCTCGCCTGTGGAGGATGATAACGGCAAGTTCCACCTCTTCTACTCCCGCTGGCCGCGCTCCGAGGGGCACGATGCCTGGGTCACGCATTCGGAGATTGCGCGCGCCGTCAGCGACTCGCCCTACGGTCCCTTCCACCACGTCGAGGTCGTCCTTCCGGAGCGCGATCCCAAGTTCTGGGACGGCCAGTGCACGCACAACCCGACGGTCGTCCGGATCGGCTCAAAGTATTACCTCTACTACATGGGCAATACCGGTGACCGGGAAAAAACCAAAGGCCTCAACTGGCAGCACCGGAACAACCAGCGGATCGGAGTCGCTGTCGCGGACAGGCCCGAAGGCCCATGGACCCGGTTCGACAAGCCCCTCCTCGACGTAAGCCCCGATCCGGCCGCACCCGATGCGCTCGCTCTCAACAACCCCTCGGTCACGGTCCGTCCCGACGGCGGCATTCTCATGATCTACAAAGCCATCGCGCGGAAGAATCCCCTGCCGTTCGGCGGTCCCGTGGTTCACTTGACCGCCACCGCCACCGACCCGCTCGGGCCCTTCACCAAGCAGCTCCGCCCGGTCTTGACGGATCCCCGTACGAACTTCCCGGCCGAGGATCCGTTCATCTGGCACGATGGCACGCGCTACCTCGTGATCGTTAAAGATATGGGCGGGCATTTCACCGGAGTCCATCCGTCGCTCGCGCTGTTCACCTCGAAAGACGGACTGACGGATTGGGCCGCAGCTCCGCAGCCGCTCGTCACCGGACCCACGCTCAAGCGTGCCGATGGTTCGCCGTGGACGCTGAAACGTCTCGAGCGTCCGCAGCTCCTGTTTCACGACGGAAAGCCGATCGCGCTTTATGCTGCGGGAACCGAACGCGGGGATTCCTCCGACAGCTTCAACGTGGCCATCCCGCTGGACGTGCCGACACCTGCAGCCTCTCCCAAACCATGAAAGCTCTCCGCATCGAATCGCCCGGCACGTTCGGGTTTTGTGACATTCCCTCACCGGAGCTCCGTCCCGGCGAAGTGCTGCTCCGCATCCGCCGCCTGGGATATTGCGGCTCGGATCTCTCGACGTTCCGTGGGGGAAATCCGCTGGTGGCTTACCCGCGCATTCCCGGTCATGAAATCGCCGCTGAGATCGTGGAAACGGCTGCCGGAGTTCCGGAGTCCCTGCGAGCTGGAATGGCGGTGACCGTGGTGCCCTACACGGCCTGCGGGAAATGTCCGCCGTGCCGTCTCGGCCGTCTGTGCCGGCACAACCAGACATTCGGCGTCCAGCGCGACGGCGCTCTGACGGAATTTCTCGCCGTGCCGTGGGAAACCGTGCTCACCGCTCCGGCGCTGTCCCTTGAGGCTCTCGCGCTGGTCGAGCCGCTTTCGGTGGGCTTCCATGCCGTCGAGCGCGGCCGCGTGGCGGCCGGGGATACGGTCGCCGTCCTCGGCGCGGGAATGATCGGTCTCGGTGCCATCGCCGGCGCCGCGCAGACCGGTGCCCGCGTGATTGCCGTCGATGTGGATGACGCGAAGCTCGCGCTCGCGCGACGGGCCGGCGCCGCTGACGTGGTCAATTCCCGCACGGGCTCCCTTCATGATCACCTTCAGGCCGCGACCAGCGGCGACGGGCCGGGCGTCATCATCGAGGCCGTCGGTTCGCCCGAAACATTCCTTGCCGCCGTGGACGAAGTTTCGTTTGCCGGCCGCGTGGTTTACATCGGCTACGCCAAGGCGCCGGTGACCTACGAGACGAAATATTTCGTCATGAAGGAACTCGACATCCTCGGCTCCCGCGGCGCCCTCAAGCCGAACTTCGAAGACGTCATCCGGCTGCTGGAGTCCGGCCGCTACCCTGTCGCAGAAACCATCACCCGCACCGTGCCCTTCGCGCAGTCCGGCGAAGCACTGAGCGCCTGGTCGGATAATCCGGCCGCCGTTACCAAAATCCACGTCACCCTCGACTGATCTTTCCCTATGCCCAAAATCCAATCCATCGACTACTTCCGCGCCGTCTCGCCCGTCTCCCGGCCGATCGCAGACAGCACGCACTCGATCAACGAGATCGCCTTCCTCGTCACCCGCCTCACACTCGACAACGGGATTGTCGGAGAGTCTTACCTGCTGGCCTTTCATTATTCGCCGCAGGCCATCGTGGGAGCGCTGCGCGACATCCGGCCGCTTGCGCTCGGATGGGAGGTTTCCGAAACCGGCCGCTTCATCGCGGAATACGAGAAGGAATCCGAATACTTCGGCCGCGCCGGCATCCACCGCTGGGCGCTTGGCTCGATCAACCTCGCCATGTGGGACGGCTGGGGCAAAACGCTCGGTCAGCCCGTGTGGAAGCTGTTCGGCTCCTACCGCGACCGCGTTCCGCTCTACGGCAGCGGCGGCTGGATCTCCTACACGATCGACGAATTGCTGGAGGAGGTCACCGGCTACGTCAAGCGGGGTTTCCGCGCGGTGAAAATCAAGGTCGGCTCGCCCGAGCTGGAACGTGACATCGAGCGTCTCCACCGCGTGCGCGAAGCCGTGGGACCTGACGTGAACATCATGATGGATGCCAACCAGGGCATGACGGTGCCTACCGCTCTGGCGCTTGCCCATGCGGTCCGCCCGCTGCGGATCACGTGGTTTGAAGAGCCGGTGACGAATACGGACTTTGACGGCTACGCCCAGCTCCGCCGGCAGGCCGGCATTTCGCTGGCCATGGGTGAGCGGGAGTTTGACGGCACGGCCCTGCGCGAGCTCATCCGCCGCGACGCGCTCGACCTTTGGCAGCCCGACATCCTCCGCCTCGGCAGCGTCGAGGCGTGGCGCTCCACGGCCGCCCTCGCGAACGAGAACAAGATCCCCGTCCTGCCGCACTATTACAAAGAATACGACGTGCCGCTGCTTATGACGGTTCCGCAAGCCTTCGGCTCGGAATCCTTCGACTGGGTGGACGGCCTCATCGACCACCCGATCCGCATGGAGAACGGGTTTGCCTATCCGAACGAAGGACCGGGCTGGGGATTTGCGTTCAAGGATTCCGCACTCACGCCCGCCTGAGGACGCCACCCCGTAACGCGCCAACACGCTCCCATGGTGAACAAAGACCTCCTCCTCGAAGAATCGTTCCGCTGGTTCGGACCGGCCGATCCGGTTCCGCTGCATTACATCCGCCATGCCGGAGCCACGGCCGTCTTCACTTCGCTGCACCAGATTCCCTACGGTGAGCTGTGGCCCCGCGATGCCATCTGCGAGCGCAAAGAGCAGCTCGCCGCTGCCGGACTCCGCTGGGCGGCCGTCGAGTCGGTTCCCGTGCATGAGAATTTGAAGACCGGCTCCGGGGACCTTAAGACGCTCCTCGAAAATTACGCGCAAACCCTCCGCAACCTTGCCGCCGAGGGTGTGCAGACCGTGGTCTACAATTTCATGCCCGTGCTGGATTGGGTCCGCACGGATATGCGCCACGTGTTGCCGGATGGAACCGAGTGCCTGCTCTACGATCCGGTGAAGTTTTGCGCTTTCGAGCTACATGCGCTCAAGCGCCCGGGCGCCGAGTCGGATTTCACACCCGAGCAAATCGATGCCGCCGCGCGCTGGTGGAGCACGCTTTCGGACGATGACCGCGCCACGTTCATCAAGACCATCATCGACGTTTTCCCGGGCGTGAAATGGGGTCTCAGCCTCGATGACATCCGCGCTATGCTCGCTCGCTACGCCCACATCGGACGTGCCGAGCTCACGGCCAACCTCGGCAGGTTTCTCAACCACGTTGTGCCCGTCGCCGCCGAGTGCGGTGTGCGTCTGGCGATCCACCCGGATGATCCGCCCTTCTCCGTCCTCGGCCTGCCGCGCATCGTCTCGACGGCCGATGATATCGCCGCCCTCTTCGCGCTGGCCGACGACGAGGCCAACGGACTGTGCTTCTGCTCGGGGTCATTTGGCGCCCGGCCCGATAATGACCTCCCAGCGATGGCCCGCCGCTTTGCATCGCGCATTCACGCCGTGCACCTCCGCGCGACAAAGCGCCTCCCCTCCGGCGTCTTCTTCGAGGCCGATCACCTCGACGGCGACGTGGACATGCCAGCCATCCTCCGCGTTCTGCTGGACGAGCAGGACCGCCGTCGCGCGGCCGGCCGAGCGGACTGGCGGCTCCCGCTCCGGCCGGACCACGGCCACGTCATGATGCAGGATCTGGATCATTACGTTCCTCTCACGCCCGGCTACTCCGCCATCGGCAGGATGCGCGGCCTCGCCGAGCTCCGCGGCGTCATGCACGGCCTGCGGGCTCCGGTGTAGAATCCCGGGTGCATTTTTAATTTCTGCCGACCATTCGGAGTTCTTTTCACCATGCGAGCCAGGTTTTTTACTCCGGACAGGGAACTCCTCATAACCTACCGCTTCCGGGGCTGGTTCGATGCGGCGGACCCGAAACTCCGTTGGGTGTTGCTATGACCGCCACGACATCCTTTGACCAATTTCTCGCCGATCAGAAGGTTGCGAACCGCGCCGAAAAATCCGAGGCCGGCCAGCGTCGTCTGGATTGGTGGCGCGACGCACGCTTCGGCATGTTCATTCACTGGAACCCTTCCAGCGTGGCTGCCAGCGAGATCAGTTGGAGCAAGTTGTTCTACCCCGACACCGGCGAAACGCTGAAGCCCAACCCGCGGCCCGGCCCGGACCTGATGGGCATGGGCGAGTGGACGGAGCCATGGCTCGATTGGTTTCAACCTCCCGTCCCGCGCGAGGTCTACGACAACCTCCCGAAGTCGTTTTATCCGGCGATGTTCGATGCGGACAAGATCGTCGCGCAGGCCAAGGCCGCCGGCATGAAATACATCGTCCAGGTGGCCAAGCACCATGACGGCTTCTGCATGTGGAACTCGGAGTTCACCGACTTCGACATGTCCGCCACACCCTTCAAGCGCGACATCATCGGCGAGATGGCCGAGGCCTGCCGCAAGGCGGACATGAAGTTCGGTATCTATTATTCGAAACGCGACTGGCACCACCCGGACTACGGCCCGCAGCGCATGGCGAAATACAACGAATACATGCGCAACCAGATCGCGGAGCTTCTCGAGCGCCATCCCAACATCTCGCTCCTCTGGTTCGATTCCGAAGGCTATCCCTTCGAGCTGTGGGAAGGCGAGGCGCTGTACCGTATGGTGCACCGGATCCGGCCCGACATCATCATCAACAACCGCTGCGGCATCCCGGGGGATTACAGCACGCCGGAGCAATACATCGGGGACTACAACCTGGAGCGGGACTGGGAATCCAACATGACCTTCACCGGCTTCTGGTCGTGGCATGGCTACCAGACCAAAGTGATTCCTTACGAAGAATGCCTCCGGAACCTGATCTCGTGCGCGGGCGGCAACGGCAATCTGCTCATGAATATCGGCCCCATGCCCACCGGCGAGATCGACACCCGCGAGGCCGACCGTCTCCGGCGCGTCGGCGAATGGCTGAGCACTCACGGCGAATCGATCTACGGCACCAAAGGCGGCCCATACAAACCCGACGCCACCCTCGCGTCCACCCGCAAGGGCAACAAAATCTACCTCCATGTCCTGAAGTGGCCGGACTCCGCCAGCCTCGGCCTTCCGACGATCGACGCCAAGCTGGTCGGGAGTTCGCGTCTGATCGGAGGCGCCTGTGATGTCGTTCAATCCGCGTTGGGATTGGAAATTTCCCTGCCTCCCGATTTGCGTGAACCGACCGCTACAACGCTCGTCCTCGAGTTTGATCGGGATGTGACGGGCCTGGAGATTCCCTCTTCCCTCTGACACGTCCCAACCGTTTTTGATCGCCCGACATTTTGAACCATGAACTCTGACGCCCCGCTCTCCTCCGATCCCCGAAACGATCCGTCTCCGGCCGCTGCATTCCGTGCCGATTGGGAGTCGCTTACGCAATACCGCTGCCCCGAGTGGTTCCGTGACGCGAAATTCGGCATCTGGTCCCACTGGGGGCCGCAGTCCGTTCCGGAAGGCGGCGATTGGTATGCGCGGAACATGTATGTCCAGGGCCACCCGGCGTATGAGCTGCATCTGAAGAAGTTCGGGCATCCGTCCAAGGTCGGCTACAAAGACGTCGCCGCCCTTTGGAAGGCGGAGAAATTCGACGCCGCGCTGGCCGACCGCCTCATGCACCTCTACAAGGCCGCCGGTGCCCGCTACTTCGTCTCGATGGGTGTCCACCATGACAACTTCGACCTCTGGAACTCGAAGCACCACAAATGGAACGCCGTCCGGATGGGGCCCCAAAAAGACATCGTCGGCCTGTGGGCGGAGGCTGCGCGCAACCACGGGCTTCGCTTCGGCGTGAGCGAACACCTGGAGCGGGCCTACAATTGGTTCAACACCAACAAAGGCTCCGACAAGGAGGGTCCGCTTGCAGGAGTTCCCTACGACGGAAACGATCCGGCTTTTGCGGACTTCTATTTTCCTCCGCACGACGACACCTGCATGTGGTATCCCGTGAACCCGCCCGAATGGTGGACCCATCAGTGGCGCGATCGCATCAACGACCTCGTCGATACCTACGAGCCCGACCTCCTCTACACCGACGGCGGTATCCCCTTTGGCGAGGTCGGCCGTGATGTGGTCGCCCATCTCTACAACTCCACGATCAGGAGATACGGCCGCAACGAAGGCGTTTACACCCTCAAGCAGATGGACCTCCACGGCGACTACGTTCCCGGCGTCGGCGTCCTCGACATGGAACGCGGCGTTCTTCCGAGGATCGAGGAGCTCCCGTGGCAGACCGATACGTCGATCGGTGACTGGTTTTACAATCCCGATTGGAAATACCGCCCCGTCAGTTGGACGATCCACATGCTGGTCGACATCGTGAGCAAGAACGGAAACCTCCTGCTCAACGTCGTTCAGCGTCCCGACGGCACGATCGAAGCCGAAGCCGAGCGGATGCTGGAGGAGATGGCCGCATGGATGGAGGTTCACGGCGAGGCCATCCACGGCACGCGGCCGTGGTTCGTCTATGGCGAAGGCGGACAGCATTCCGAGGGAGGGCATTTCAAAGAAGACCTCGCCTACACCGCGCAAGACATTCGCTTCACCACCAAGGGCGACACGCTCTATGCCATCGCGCTCGGCTGGCCCGCCGACGGAAAGCTGCTTGTCCGGTCCCTGGCCACTCCCGCGGGAAAAATCGATTCCGTGGAGCTGCTGGGCTTGAACGACAAAGTCACTTGGAGGCAGACGAAGGATGGCCTGGAGGTGGAGCTGCCGGCCACCCCGATTTTCTCCTACACCGCAGCGCTGAAGGTTTTCGGAAAGGACCTCAAGCCCGCACCGCTTCCTCAGATCAAGGCGGACGCGGCAGTCAGCTCCACAATTTCTTCCTCGAATAAAAATCCATGAAGCCAATCAGATCGCTGCTCGTCTTAACGCTGTCGGCGCTATCTCTCACTATTCTCAACGCAGAAGCACTCCGCGAGGAACCGCTTGATGCCTATAACCAGCGGATGAAGTGGTTCGCGGATGCCCAGTACGGGATGTTCATCCACTTCGGCGTATTTTCGCACCTTGGCGGCGAATGGAAGGGAGAGCCGGTGCCATGGTACGCCGAGTGGCTCCAAGCCACCAAAAAAATCCCGCGCGAGGAATACGCCCCCGTCATCAAAGAGTTTCATCCTAAGGATTTCGACGCCGATTTCATCGTCCGCACCGCAAAGGAGGCAGGCATGAAGTATCTGGTGATCACCTCCAAGCACCATGACGGATTCTGCCTGTGGGATAGTGCATACACCGACTTTGACGTCGCCAGCACACCCTTCAAAGGCCGCGACATCATCGCGGAGCTGGGAGCGGCCTGCAGGCGGCAGGGACTCAAATTCGGCATCTATTACAGCATCATCGACTGGCATCATCCGTCCCAAAAACCGAGCGCGCCCGATGGAGATGCGTGGGATGGCTGGGGACAAACCGTGATCGAAGAGGGCAGGAAGGATGAATACACAACCTATCAAACCAACCAGGTTCTCGAGCTGATCAAGAACTACCAACCGGACATGCTCTGGTTTGATGCGGATTGGGTAAGCTGGTGGAC
>CAZSMN010000091.1:0-12509 GCA_964607615.1 uncultured Chthoniobacterales bacterium
TCCGCCGGACCCTCGAACGCGATCTCGGAGAGCGGGTAGCCGAGGATTTCATCCGCCTGGCGGAAGAGGGCAGCGGCAACGGGATATTCGGCGCAGAGGTCTTTGCCCATCCCGACGGATTGGGCACCCTGGCCGGAGAACAGGAGAGCGAGTTTTTTGGACATAAGGGAGAGCGGACGGATGACCGGTCTGCCGGCCCTGCCGCGCCTTCTTTTTTGAACTTCTCCACCCCGCTCCGCAAGCTTGATCCTCGACGAATCCGGACCAACCGGAAGCGAACCACCCCGACGCGCTACCGCATCTGCACGCGGCCGTCGGCGAAGAGGGCGTTCTGGCGGCCGGAGTGCACGTTATCGACATCCATCACAATCCGGATCCGCGACGGGCTGCGGTTCGCGATTGTGCCCCGGCGGGTAAAGACGCGCGGCGTTAGCTTTGACTCGCCATCAATCCATGGCCGCCATTCGTAGCTTGTGCCCTCGCTGGCGAAGTAATTGTTCTGCGCGGCATCCGCCGGGCAGCGGAGAACACGATCAATCACACCGTAGGGACCGAGGGCTTCGAGCATGGTCTGGGCGGTCTCTCCCTCGGGCAGATCCTCCTCGTCGACATAAACCGGGCGAGCGGGGTTGTTGATATAGGGGAGTCTGCCCTCGTTATCCGCGGCATACAGACCCACCGCAACTCCGATTTGTCGGAGATTGCTCATGCAAGCCGTCGAACGGGACCTGTCCATGATGCGGCCGTATTCCGGAACGGCCAAGGTGATCAGCATGGCGATGATGGCGATGACGGCAATCAACTCGATGAGTGTAAAGGCACCCTTGGTGCGGACAGGCACCCTCACGGCTGCCCCCCCTGGAGCGCCTGCTGCTTGCGCTCGACATAGCGCTGGTAGCGCTCGCTCCGCTGCTCGGGCGTGCGGCGGGCATCGCGGGCCGCCTCGCGCTCGGCCATCATGTCCTGCACCTCGGGACGATTGAAGACCTCCATCATTTTATCGCGGCGTTGATCCTCGGGGACACTGCGGATCTCTGCCCAGATCGCCCTCATGGCGTCGAATTCCGCCTGAGCCGCCGGCCGGTCCGCGGGGGGGAGAGCAGCGATTGCCGCCTTGGCGCGCTCGGCCATCCACTCGGGATTCATATTCATGCGATCAGGTCGCCCACCCCCGCCGCCCGGGCCTCCCCAATCGCGGCGTCCTCCGTCTCCACCCGGCGCTCCGCCGGGTCCGCCCTGAGCGTTGCGATCCCCGCCGCCTCGCCCTTGCAGGAGAAAAACCTCGACGGTTTCGCCCTTGGCGGCCTTGGCGAGCGAACGGACCATGGCGGCCGCTTCGCCGGTGGTGGCGGCCTGATCAACCGCGGGATTCCACTCTTGCGGAACCGCGGTCATGAGGCCGGATTTCGCCGCGATCTGCTGGAGGCTTGCCTGGAGGTCCTTCTTTTCACCGGGTTGGAAGCTTACGAGCAAGCGGCGGGCGTCGGGCGGCGTCGATGCCGAGGTAAATCCCATCGCGGGAAACCATGCCACCTCCCATTTCTCCGGTCGGCGCGTGGTTTCAAAGAGCACCGCTCCGGCAAGCGCTTCCTTGCGCGTCGGCGCTCCAATGATCAACGGCCTCACGTCCCCCTCGGCCCGCACGGCAAGGGTCTCCAGGGC
Organism: uncultured Chthoniobacterales bacterium; assembly: GCA_964607615.1. Taxonomy (GTDB): domain Bacteria; phylum Verrucomicrobiota; class Verrucomicrobiia; order Chthoniobacterales; family Terrimicrobiaceae; genus CAZSMN01. Next base: position 1,663 of record CAZSMN010000091.1, read on the forward strand.
ATCCATGAGCGGCGCCTTTTTGAGCTGGATGGTGACGGGGGTGTCCAAAGGGATATTCGTCATGAGATCGATCCCCCCCTGCCGCTCGAACGCCGCGATCACCTTCGAGAGCGGCGCATTTTTGAAATCCACCGTAATGGTCCCGTCGGGCAGAAAGTATTTCACCAGGACAACAACCAGCAGAATGCCGGCAAGTCCGAGTAGGAGGTGGGTTCGATTGAGGTGCATTAGTGGGTCAAACACCAGTCAGCGGAAAAAGTTGCGCAGCATCGAGCGGAAATCGGCGAGGTCTTGGCGAGGTCATCCCGATGGTTTACGATTCCCGCATGGCAGATGACCCCAAAAAGCGCCTTGAGGCCTTGCGCACCGAGATCGAGCGGCATAACCGGCTTTACTACGAAAAGGCCGAGCCTGAGATCTCCGACTTCGCTTTTGACCGTCTCTTCGCGGAGCTCCAGGAGCTCGAAGCCCGCCATCCGGAACTGGCCTCACCGGATTCCCCGACGCAGCGGGTCGGCGGGGCTCCATCGACGAGCTTCGCCCGCATCGAGCACCTCGTGCCCATGCTGTCGCTCGAGAAAGTCGACGGCGCCGAGCATCCAACGAGCGCCGAGGTAGCCGATCGCGAACTCCGCAACCGGCAACAGGATGAAAACACCCTGCCGAGGCTCATCGAGTTCGACCGGACGATCCGCAAGGCGACCGGCCGGAGCGGGGTCGATTATGTCGTGGAACCGAAGGTCGACGGCGTCTCGATCGGCCTGCAATACCGCGATGGACTCCTCACCCTCGGCGTGACCCGCGGCGACGGCCGCTTCGGGGATGATATCACAGCGAATATCCGCACGATCCGCTCGGTTCCGCTCAAGCTGGATATTCCGAACCCTCCCGCTCTCCTCGAGGTGCGCGGAGAGGCCTATATGGCGATGGCGGATTTTGAAAAGCTGAACAACGAGATCGCGGCCGAGGGCGGCAAGCCCTTCCCCAACGCCCGGAATGCCACTGCAGGCACGCTCAAGCAGCTCGACCCCCGGCTCGTTGCGCGCCGCCCACTACGTGCAGTCTTCTACGCCGTCGGTGCCTGCGAGGGGATCACGTTCGAGACCCATGCGGAAATGCTCGAAGCTCTCAAGAGTTTCGGCCTCCCGACGCAGGACCTCTGGTGGGTGTGCAAGGACATCGACTCCGTGCTCGAGACCTACCGATCCGAAATCGTCAGCGACTACGACGAATCCCGCGATCTCCGCCAGCGCCTGCCCTACGAGATCGATGGGATCGTTCTCAAGGTGAACCGGATGGCGGACTGGGCAAAAATCCCGCCTAAAACGCGCTCTCCCGGCTACGCGGTTGTTCACAAGCCGATCCCGTGGATCACGCCGGCCGAAACCCTCCTGCGCGGGATCACGATCCAGGTCGGACGGACGGGCGTTCTCACGCCGGTGGCCGAGCTCGAACCGGTTTTCATCCAGGGCTCGACCGTGGCGCGCGCCACGCTCCACAACGAGAGCGAGATCAAGGCCAAGGACATCCACATCGGCGACACCGTCATCGTCCGGAAGGCTGGAATGGTGATTCCCGAGGTCGTTGAAGTTGTGAAATCGAAACGCCCGACCGACTCGCAGCCGTTTGATTTCCTCGCCTCCATCGAAGGCAAGTGCCCGGCTTGCGGCGGTGAAGTGGCCAAAGAGAAAGTTTCCAACGGCAGCACCGAGCAGGTCGCCTGGCGCTGCCAGAATGTCGGCGGTTGCCCGGCCCAAAAGACGCGGCGGATCGAATATTTCGCCCAGCGCAAAGCTCTAGATATCGAGTCCCTCGGCGGCATCGTTGCCGAGAAGCTCGTCGAGCGCGGACTCGTGAACGAACCGCTCGATCTCTTCGACCTCACGCTCGATCAACTCGCTGTACTCAACCTCGGCACCGACGAGGAGCCCCGCACCTTCGGCGCAAAAAATGCCGCCAAAGTCCTCGAGGCCCTCGATCGCGCCCGCACGCTCCCGCTCCACCGCTGGATCCTCGCCCTTGCCATCTCTGAAGTCGGCGAGCAGACCGCCATCGACCTCGCCGGTTTTTTTCCGGACCTCACTTCACTGATGAACTCCCCGCTCCTGCAGGACACCGCAGAGCTCGGAAAATGGCGGCAGCAGTTTGACCAAAACAAGGTCGGCGAGAAGGAGAAGGATTTGCCCGACGAGGAAAAGGCCCGTCGCAAGGCGTGCCAGGCCGAAGCCAAGCGGGCGGGCAGCCCCATCGGCCGCCGGCTCGTTGAGGCCGGCTTCGCCAAGCCCGGCGCCCAGGACTGGCAGGCCCAGACCCTCATCGGCCCGGTCACGGCAAAGAATCTCGTCGACTGGATCGCCAGCGACCTTGGTCAGTCCACTCTCGCCCGCCTCGAAGCGCTCGGCATCACACCTCAGGGCTCCCCACGGACAGCATCCGACCAAGCGTCCGCTTCGCCCTTTGCCGGAAAAGTTTTCGTCCTCACCGGCACGTTGCCCACCCTTTCCCGCGACGAGGCAGCCGCCCTCATCCGCGCCGCCGGCGGCAGCGTCACCGGATCGGTCAGCAAAAACACCGACTTCCTCCTCGCAGGAGAAAACGCCGGCTCAAAACTCGAAAAGGCAGCCGCGCTTGGCATCACCGTCCTGTCCGAAGCCGACCTCCTCGCTCAGATCCAGACGCCGGCACCCTCGGAGACCGCTCCAGCCCAAGGTTCGCTTTTCTGATTTACCTCTCGAGCACCATCACGGACCCATCGGTGACCTGACGCGTGCCATCGGAGTCGATCACCCACTCCGCGCGGAGGACGAGGACCTTCCATTGCCGGCCGTCATGGTTCCACTCGAACGCCGGCGCCTTACCTGCCTTCTCCACCTCCGCCTTGGTCAGCTCGCGGAGCGGGAACACCACCACCGTCTCATCAGCAGCCGTCGCCACGAGATCCCCGTCTTTCAAGGTAACAAACAGCAGCCGTCCGTCCGCGTCCGCGCCAAGGCGCACCGGCCATGCCTCCGGCGGCCTCGGCAGGAAGAGGTTCCGATAGCCCGCGATCTCCCAGGCGCCCGCGCCTCTCCCGTCGTAGACCTCCGCACCGGCGCGGCTTGAGCCACCTTCGGACAGGCCGAGCACCTTCAGGGCCGCCTCCTGGACCTGCCAGCCGGAAGCCTTTGGGTCCAGCCCGAGCGGGCCGGTGAACCGTTCAACAGCCGATGCGCCGTATTGGTTCGCGAGATACCGCACGATCGACGCCGCCTCGGTCTCCGTGTCGGCGTCCGTCATCACCCCGGGCTTCAGCAGCGCCGCCAGCCGCGCGCTCTGGCTCGCCAGCGAGACGCGCGCCGCGCTGAACGGCCCCACGGCCGCCACCAGCGTTATCAGGCAAAGCGACAGCGGGACCGCGCAAAGCAGGCGGCCGGGGCGCAGCAGAAAAACCAGCGCCGCCAGCGCGAACCACACGCCCGCCGCGAGCCCCAGATACCGCTGCGCCGTCACGCCGTAGTCCCCGATGCGCACGGCAAACGAAAGAAAAAGCATCGGGCTCAGCACGAGGTAGGCAACCGGATAAATCCGTGAGAACCAGCGCGCCCAAACCTCCGCCGCACGCCACGGGTGGAGCAGCAAGGTAGCCGCCGTTCCAAAGGCCCCGAGCACCAGCACCGGGAGCGCCACCATCCCGTCCGGCAGGCCTCCGGCCAGAAGAATTTTCACCCCGTAGGCCATAAGAATCCCGGTGTAGAGCAGCCCCAGCGGGACGAGCGCATACTTCGAGAGCCCCCGCCAGACCGTGAACCCCGGCCCGGAGGTATCCGCCTCCGCCCGCACCGCCGGCAGCAAGCCGAGAAAAACCCCGGGGCCGATGAACATCGAGCAGATCCAGAAAACATCCGCATACTGCCGGTCGAGCCCGAGTCCGAAGAGTTCATTGGCACTCAGAAGCGCGAGCTGAAGCCCGATGAGCACGATCCCGGAAAATATCCCCGCGAGGATCGCGGCATTGAGCGTGCCGACATTCATCCGCCACCAGTTTCCCGACCGGTCGTTCCCGAGCCCCGCCACGCTGCTCGCCAGCGCGGTGGCTGCGATGATGAGCAGAAATTGCCGGACCCCCATCGCAGAGGATGCCGTCAATCCCTCCGAAGTCGCCCAAACACCGGTCACTGCCGCCAAGCCCGCGAGCGCCCACATCCACCGCCAGGACGGCCGGAGTTCGCCGGCGAGAGTGGCGGACACCAGCGCGGGAAAGCCGAAAATCGCCGCGAGCACGATGCGGAGCATCCCGTCCCTCTCGGCCACGGAACCGTGCGTCATTTTGATCGCCGCCCATGTTGCAACCGCCGCCGCCAGCAACGGAAGAGGAAACCGGGCCGGCACGCGGGCCAGCGCTTTTGCAAAGACCATCCAGCGACCCATCGGCGTTCCGGTTTCCATCGGCCAATGAGAAGCCGTTCGGACGACCGGATGCAAGCGTTCTAAAGAACGCGCTGAGTTATGCCACCGGGGTTGGAACGGGTTCGCCCTGCGGAGTCTCTTCCGAAGCACGTCCGCTGGCGTAGAAGTAGTTCCCGAGGAAACCGCCCGCACCGACCAGCAGGAAGAGCGTTCCTAGGCCGACAATCTTCTCGATCCCGACCCATGCACCCGGGATGACCATCAGCACGCCGACCGCATAGTTGAAAAACGACGCGAGAAGAATCTGCCCGGCGAGTCGTTCCTGGAACGAGTCCGCAGCGCTACGGCGGGGGTCCAACCGGATGAGCTGGAACGTGAGTCCCACAAGCGCCGGCACGACGACACCGAGAAGAAGCGTCAGCATGGCCGCACCATCGACCGGCAGGAAATCCACCGGCAGCGGGCCGGCAACGGCTTCTTCCACCACAGCAGGTACTCCCGGTGCTGCCGGAGCGGGGGGAGGGATGTTCATCCGCTCCCAGGCGCCGAATCCCAGCAGGGCAACCGCCACCGGCAGGAGGCAGAAGGCCGAAAAGAGCATCCGCGCGTCCCACCCGAGGGCACCGGTGGAGCGGTGTTGAAGGAGAGCGCAATACTGGGCGAAGAAGATCACGGCCGCCACGAGGCAAACCGCCGCGCAGAAGAGCACAAAAGTCATCGGCCCGAAGGCCAGCGCCGCGAAAAGCCAGGCCAAGCCGGTATTTCCGAGCGCCAGCGTGTACCATGCCGGCGAGGGGTGCAGGCCCGTCACGCCGAGGGAGGTCATACCCACACGCACCGCGAGTCCGAGCGCAATATTGCCGGCGACGCCGGCCGTCATCAGCATCAGCCAGGCCGCACTCCAGCCCGCATCAGGCGGGAAAATCGCGAGCGGGGGAGTCTTGGCAAACGGCACGCCGAGCAGGGTCGAAATGACGAGCCAGAGCGAACCTGTCACGACGAACGCCGCACCCGGATCCGGCACCTTCAACGCACGGAAGCTGCAGCCGATATTGACCGCGAAAACAACTGCGCCCGAGGCCAGAAACGTCGGCCCCATGGCCGCCTGCTGGAGACCGGGAAAAATCGCGCCTGCCAGCACGAGGACGGTTCCGGCGACTTGGAACGCGAGGTGAAGAAAAACGAATTTCTCGCTGAAGAGCGGAATCCGGAACGCGCGCGGCACCGCGAGGTAGCTCGCACCGAACGCCGCCGGCAGGGCAAATCCGAGCAGCACGAGCTCGATCCACGTCAGGCCATGCCCGGTGAGCGTGGTCGAGAGAAGGAAACCCGGCCGGCCGGCGAGCATGAGCATTCCCAGCACGAGGAAGACAAGGGACGTGACAAGAAAGGCCTTCGCGCCGGCACCTTGCGGAACCGGAGTCGGGGCGGCGGAGTCGATGGGGTTGGTAGCATTCATGTGGATTGCGGATGGGTTGGATTTTTTAGAAACGCAAAGACGAGAGCGATGGAAACGAGAGAGCTCAGCGGCATGATGATGGCCGCGACGAGCGGGCTCATCAGACCGGCGAGCGAAGCCGTGACGGCCACGGCATTGTAGGTCAGCGCGAAGCCCATCACCGCACGGCCCGCGCGTTTATGGCGGCGAGACATGGCGAAGAGCTCACCGAGGCCGGAGAGGCTTCGGCCGAGGAGGTAGAAATCCGCTTTGTGTTCGAGAAGCCCGCTATCGGCCGCGGGTGTCCCACGACAGAGCGCCGCGTCAAAAGCCAGACTGTCATTGGCACCGTCACCAAGCATGAGCGACGAGGCCGCCCATCGGGTTCGGACGAGATCCGCCTTGCCGTCCGGTGTCAGACCGCCCAGCGCGCAGTCGGCCGGCAGCCCGAGGGTCTTCGCGATGGCCTGCACACGCGCCGGCTCGTCCCCGCTGAGGAGCGTGATATCAAATCCGCGGCCAACCAGATCAGCAACCTGAGCAGCGGCATCGGGACGGATCTCCTCGCGGAATCGGAACGCCGCGACGGGGTGCCCGTCACGGGAAAACACCGTCCCCTCGCCGCCCGAGTCCGGCGCGGCCCATGTCGCACGGCCGAGCCTCCAGACCGCACCTTCGCAAGCCCACTCAAGACCGTGACCGGTCTCTTCGCGGACACCGTCGCCGGATGCGGGAGCCGGCACCACGCCGGCCGGCAACAAAACCTCGCGCAGGCAGGCTGACACCGGATGGAGGCTGTCGAGCGTGAGTCGGAGCAGGAGGGATTTCTCGTGCGGCGTCAGCGCTTCAATGGCCTCGGGATTCGCCGGCACGAGCGTCTCCAGCGTGAGCGTTCCCGTCTTGTCGAAGAGCAAATGCCGCACGCGCGGGAGCCGCTGCCAGAGCGAGGCCTCGCGCAGGTAGACGCCGAACTGCTGCAATCGTGCGGCCGCGACATCGTCGAGTAGCGGAAGCGCAACGCCGATCGCACACGGACAGGAAACGACCAGCACCGAGACGAGCACCTGGCAGGCCGCCAGCCAGCCTCCGCCCATCGTCGCCCAGCCGGCGAAACCCAGCACGGCCAGCACGAGGACGACGCCGAGATACACGCGGATCAACTTCTGCAGGCCGCGATTCCGCCACGGCCCGGAGGCATCGAGGGAAAGAAGCGCTGCTAGCTGGCAGGTCGCCCAGCCTTCGAGCGCGACAAAATCCAGCGTGTCAGCCGAGACAACACGCGCGCCGGATGCCACGATGCTGCCAGCGGCCATCGTACGCGGCGCGGGCTCTCCCGTAATCCAGTTGAATGCAAAAACGCCAGGGCCGGTCACGAGGCGCGACCGCACGGGAACGAGCTGGCCGCGCGTCACGGTGAACCGCTCGCCCGCGACGAGCGAATCCGCCGCCGCCTCGACTTCGAGCCCGTTGCGGAGCACGCGGACATTCTCCGGCGAGAGCTTGATCCCAAGAAGCCGGTTGCGGTTCGACTCCACCGCCCGCTCCTGCAGCCAGCGGCCAAGCAGCATGAGGAAGGTGAAGATCGAGACAAAATCGAAATAGGCGAACGCGTGGTGGCCCGTGGCCCATGCGAGGAGCGACCCGCCATAAGCGACCGCCAGCCCCAGCGAGATCGGAAGATCGATGTGCAGCTCACCCCGGCGGAGGGCCGCAAACGCCCGCTGGAAAAAATACGACCCGCCAATGGCCATGCTCGCCGTGGCGAGAAAGACCGCAATGCCCTCAAAAAGAGCCGCGTAATCCGCTCCGGGCGCAAGGCCGAGGTAGCGCGGCAGCGCGAAAAGCATGGCATTCAATGCCAGCGCACCGCAGAGGCCGAGCTTGCGCACCAACGGGCGTATCGTCTGTGCCGGCTTGGTGCCCGGAGCGCCGAGAAGATAGCCGAAGCGCTGCACGTCGCGTGCATACGAGACCAGATCGCATTCGCCCGGTTGCCAGCGCAGGCGGATGGTTCCCGAGGAAGAGTTCACCTCGGCTCCGATCGCACCGGGCTGCTCGGCGAAGACCGCCTCAAGAAGCCACACGCATCCCGCACACGAAATGCCCTGCACTTGCAAAGTCACCGCGCCATCCGCCCGGTCGGCGACCTCCTGGAGCGTGCGCAGCCAGGCAAAATCCCTCTCATGGAAAACCGAAGCCCCCACCGGCGCCTTCGTTTCGCCATAGCGGTAGAAATCCTCCAGCCCGCGCTCGTGCAGGAGATGAAAAACATACCGGCAGCCCGAGCAGCAGAATTCCTGTTCGCCGGCGGACGCGCGGAACGGCGTCGCGCAGTGCCGGCAGGTCAGGGTTCCGCGTTGGACAGCCGCACTCAATGGCACATCGGGCATCCGGTGGATGCGGTGAAGGTTCCCCGGGAAACCAGCAGCACGATGCTGGCAAAAGCCAGGCCGCGGCGGAGGTAGTCCATCGTCTGCGGCGTGAATTTCTGCTGCATCCAGCCGTAGCGGTTTTGCATCAGCAGGATGAGCGGCACAGTTCCAAGCCCGAAGGCCGCGAGCAGGATCGCTCCCTTCGCCGCGGAGCCGGCCAGCGCTGCCGCAGCAACGACGAGGTAGAGCGGCACGCACGGCAGAAGCGGGGTGAAGAAACCGAGCGCCGTCGCCCTGCCGCCCACGCGCGTCCCGCCGGCAGCAAAAACCTTCGAGAGCAACCGTCCCGGAGCCGGAAGCCGTAGGCGCTTGTCGAGTCCCAGCACAACGGCCGCGAAGAACAGGATAAAAACCCACGCCATCCCGCGCGTCGCCCCGCCGAGGAGGGCTTCGGAAATCTTTACGCCGATCGCACCGGCCACGGCGCCCGTGATCGTGTAGGCCACCAGCCGCGAGCCATGATAAAGAAAAGCCGCCGACTGGCTCGCCTTGCCGCAAGGTCCCGCACACGCCGCGCAGGCCAGCGGTCCGCACATGCCCGCACAGTGCAGGCTCGTCACCAGGCCCGCCATCAGCGCGGCCATCGGTCCCGTGATCTCCGGCATCTCCATCATTTCACGCCCTCCCGGTGTTGCAGAAGCCGCGTCTCTTCCGCCGGCGTCAGCGCCTTGTGCGGAACGCCGGAACTGATCCGCACCACCACCACCCAGCCGGCGATGATCGCGAGAAACGCCAGGACCACCAGAGCGGTAAGGCCCAGGGCGGCAGGATGAAATGGCGCGCGCAGGCTCATTGGCGGAACGGTCCGAGGAACGGGATTTTCCGGCTGGTTTCGACTTTTCCGGATTCGCCGACCACGCGGACATCGACCTCGAATTGTCCGCGGAAATCGGCATCCGGCACGGTGAGGATGAGAGGTTCTTGAACCTCGCCGCCGGCCTCCACACGGATCGGTGCCGACGTCGCCCCCGTCGAGAGAAGAACCTTCTGCGGTGATTCCAGAACGATCGTGTAGGTATGGGCCGTCGAGCGCTTGTTCGCGAGGCGGAGGAAAAAGTTATTCCGGATGTCGGACGTGTCGCGGATGTAGGGCGCGCCCTCCATCCTCAGGACGGAGAGGTTCACGGGCTTCACCTGAGTTGTTGCGAAGGCAAAAACCGACGCGCCGAGCGCGGCGAAGAAGAGGTAGAGAAACAACCGCGGACGGAGGAATTTCGAAGCCCGGCCGGCCAGGGCGTTGAGCGAATCGTGACGGATGAGTCCCTTCTTCCGGTCGAGGCGGACCATCACCTCGTCGCAGGCATCGATGCAGGCCGCACAAGCAATACACTCCATCTGCAGGCCCTGGCGGATGTCGATGCCGGTCGGGCAGACCTGCACGCAGCGGCGGCAATCGATGCAGTCGCCGGTTGTATCGCCGGGTTTCCCGCGCGGCTCGCCACGCTTTTCGTCGTAACCGATGACGACCGAGTTGTCGTCGATCAGAGCAGACTGAAGCCGGCCGTACGGGCAGAGAATGATGCAAAATTGCTCGCGGAACCACGCGAAGTCGAAGTAGAGCGCGGCCGTCATCGCAAAGACAAAAAGGAACAGCCCCCAGTTCTCCAGCGGCGACGCATGCATCATGCGGTAGAGCTCGGGAATCGAAACGAAGTAGGAGAGAAACAGGTGCGCGATGAGCGCGGCTACGAAAAAGAACAGGCCGTGCTTCACGATCCGGCGCATGAATTTTCCCGCCGACAGCGGGGCAGCATCCAGCTTGCGCCGCGAGATCGCATCGCCGTCCGTGAAGCGCTCGATCCGGCGGATGATGTGATCCAGAAAAACCGTCTGCGGGCACGCCCAGCCACACCAGACGCGGCCGATGATCGCCGTCACCAGAAAGAGCGTGAACCCGACGCCGGTGATCAGAAAAAACAACAGCCAGAGATCCTGAAACATCAGCGTGATGCCGAAGAGGTGGAACTTCCGGTGGATCACATCCAGAAACACCGCCGGCGCGCCATTGATGGGCACGAGCGGCATCGCGATGTAGATCGCCAGCAGGATTGCCCCGGCCAGGCGCCGGGCGGTTGTCCACGGGCCCGAGACATCTGCGGGGTGGACGAAGTAGCGCGAGCCGTCGTCGTTGATCGTCGTTACCGAATCGGTCGACGGGCGTTTAGCCTTCATTGGGTGCGGCCTCCTCAGCCGGCTTCTCAATGGTCGGATTTTTGCTGATGACGAAAGCAACAATCTCGGCGATGCGCTGCTGGCCGAGCTGCGGACCCCATGTGGGCATGCCTTTTTCAGCGACGCCTTTGTTGATCGTCGTATAGATCGCGAGCGGCGTTCCGCCATGGATCCACGTGGTGTCGGTGAGGTTTTGTCCGATGCCTCCCTTGAGGTCGGTGCCATGGCAGGCGGCGCAGTTGGCCATGAAGGTCTTTTCTCCGGCCGCCACGATCGCGGGATCTTTGCTGAAGTTCCAGAGCTGGATGTCCGTCGGCGCTCCGCCCTTCTGAAGCGCGTTCAACGACAGGGCTTCGATCTGGCTTTTCACGCGCACCCATCCGGGGTTCATGTGCTCGGTCCAGTGGTAGTAGGCCCAG
>CAZSMN010000092.1:0-12357 GCA_964607615.1 uncultured Chthoniobacterales bacterium
AGCGGTCGGCTGTTAACCGATTGGTCGTAGGTTCGAGTCCTACCTCAGGAGCCATTTTCTTGGAGTCGCGAAACTCAGGCTGATTCGGTTAACGGGCAGCCGATTTCGCTCGTCGCCCCCGAAGGCGCATGAACACAAGGCTCGCGGGCATTTTCTGGTTTTGGGGCGCACCCTCTCCTCGCACCCCTCGCGGCCGAATTTGGCCGAATAACCGGGTTCTGGCCCCTCTCGCACCGGAAACTCTCTCCACTCTCGGTCCCAACCCGCCTTGGTTAACACCCATTTTCAAACGTGGGGTCATGTTTTCGGAATCTCGAAAAAATGCCTCGCCTCGACCGTTTCGGATTGTTCTCTGCGCGAAATGATGCACTGTGGTTCATCATGAAGAACCGCCCCCTGAAAGCTCGCCGTCGAGTTGCCGGAGAGAGCGTAGATCGGATCACTCTGAGCATCGCCTCAGAGGACAAAGCGGCGCTGGGGAAAATCGCCGACGAGAAGAAGGTCAGCATCGCGTGGGTCATCCGTGACGCGATCACGAAGTACCTCTCCGAGGAGCCGAAAAAATCGGAGGCATGACCCAGCAGATGTCCTACCTCTCGAATTACATTAGCAAACTATTCCATGGCATCCATCCTCCCAGGCACAGAAGTTCATGCCCGCGGTCTCCGCTGGGTGGTGGCGCATACCGAGGACATGGGGCAGCAGACGCTGCTGCGGCTTCGGGGCACCGAGGGAGTGGTCCTGGGCGTCGAGTTCGACGTTCTCCACCCTTTCGAGGAGGTTGAACCCATCAGTGCGGAGCTTCGACCGGAACGGGCATCGCCCAAGTCGAACTGGGTAGTTTACCACCAAGCATTTCTCTTGGACCAGGCTTTGGCGGGCGACGGGCTGGTTGCTGCTCAGCCAGGGCGTCTGCGGCTTGAGCCCTACCAACTCGTTCCGGTACTTCGGGCCATCCGTTTGAGTCGAGTTCGACTGCTTCTCGCCGATGGTGTTGGTCTCGGAAAGACCATCCAAGCGGGCCTTGTGCTCACCGAGTTGATTGCGCGGCGCATGGCGCACCGAATTTTGCTGGTGACCCCGTCGGGCCCCTTACTTGACCAGTGGGTTACCGAGATGCTCCAGCGTTTCGGACTCCGCTTTGAGCGAGTGGACAATATGAAGCTCAACCAGATTCGTCGGTCCACCGAACTGGGGGCAAACCCCTTTGACAGCGTGCCATTGGCTATCGCCTCGATTGATTTCCTCAAGCAGGAGCGGGTTCTCGAAATGCTCGAACGTGCCACCTATGACGCAGTGGTGATTGATGAGGCACACCATTGCATGGAGGTAGGATCGACGGCCAACAATCGGGAGGATTCGCTTCGCCGCCGGTTGGCCCAAACGATTGCGGCCCGTTGCGACGCTTTGCTTTTGGCCACGGCGACCCCTCACGATGGAAACGACAGGTCTTTCGCTTCCCTCTGCGAATTGCTCGATCCATCGCTTGTCGATGGGCGCGGCTCCCTACGGACCGAGCGTTACCGGCAGCATGTTGTTCGCCGACTTAAAAACCATGTCCTCGATCCGGCGACCGGAGAGTCCATGTTCCGAGAGCGGCGCGTGGAACCCGTGCCCGTGGTTCCGAACGAAACGGAGCATGCCGCGTTTATTGAACTTCAACGAGGCTTGGTGGCATTGGTAGCACCGGAATTGCGTCGCGCTTTTCGGAACCGCCGTTACCACGACGTCCTCGCCTTCATCGCATTACTCAAACGTAGCGTGTCCACAGCCCGAGCCTGTGTTCGCACCCTCACGGCAGTTGCTTCACGATTTGCTGGCCTTCTCGATCAAGCCGAAGAAGACAGGGACGCGGCCCGGCAACGTCTTCGCTCTTTGCGTGAGCTCCAGCGCAAGATCGACCAGTTTGGTTCTGTTTCAGCCGAAGAAGAAAGCGAGCAACAGGCCCTCGAAGTCGAGGAGATTGCCCAGAAACTCGCTGAAACCGAACGCCAATCGCGATCTGGTCGTCGAAGTATTGACCGATTGTCTTCACTGAGCGCTTCCCTCGATGCCTTGCTGGCGCTTGGGGATGCTGCCCAGCGACAAGACCCCAAACTTGACGAAGTCCTTTTTCAGATCGCTGACATCCGTCGTGACGAACCGCAGGCGAACATCTTGATCTACACCGAATACACCGACAGCCAGGCTGCGCTTTCGGAAAAGCTCCGCGCTTCAGGCATGGAGGGAATCCTTTCGATGAACGGCGACGACGGCGAGCAAGAGCGTGGAAAAATCACGGAGCGTTTCCGGTCGGAAGGCGGCCTTGTCCTCGTCAGCACCGATGCTGCTGCCGAGGGGCTAAACCTCCATCAGCGTTGCCATCACCTCCTGCACTTGGAGTTGCCGTTCAATCCGAACCGCCTGGAGCAGCGAAATGGACGCATTGATCGCTTCGGCCAGACTTACGAGCCCATCGTCCGATACCTTTACCTCCGGGGCACCTTCGAGGAACGGATTCTTCTCCGGCTGATCGCCAAATATGAACGCCAGCGGCAGCTTCTCACCTTTGTGCCAAACACGCTCGGCGTAACTTCCTCAGATAGTGCCGGTGAGAAACTTCTGGCCGGATTGATTGAGGAAGAGGCGTCCCTTTTCGCCACCCCTGCGGTCGAATTCACTCTCAGCGATGGCGAAGACAATTCGTCCGATGCTGCAACACGGGAACTTTTGGAGGAGATCGACCGAAGCCTGCACGGCTTCCGCCAAGCCGCACAGTCGAACGCCTGGCTGGGAAGCGACGGACTTAATGCCGAAGCATCGCTGGCACAAGAAGCCGGAACCGTGCGGGAGCGGGGCCAATCGGCAACGAACGTGGACTTGGGGACGTTTGTCCAGAATGCCGTCCGGGTTGAGGGAGGTTCTGTTCGCCCTTGTGGAGACTGGTTTGAACTGACGCTCCCCCACGCATGGTTGCAGGGGCTGGATGCCACTCCGGGGTTCGATGAAAGCACCCGCCTGATCCGTTTGACGGATCAGATTGATGTTTCAGCCACACCCGACAAACGGGAGATCGGGTTTCTCGGCAGGGCCCATCCGCTAGTGAGAAAGGCACTGGACCGCGTGCGTCATCTCTCCCTGGGCCGTGGCGCGGCAGGCGAAGATCCGCGGGTCAGTGCCATTGAGGACGCTGTCACCTCTCCGGAGATTCTTTTTACTTTTGTTGCCCGTATTTCCAGTCGTGCCGGGAGGGAGTTCGAAAGACTTCTTGTCGTGAAATGTTCCGAAGATGCCCCCCCTATTGTGCTTCCCGAGACAGAAAATTGGCTGGATCGGGTGAATGCCGCGACCGGTGTTCGCACTGATGGGCTGTGGGAACGCACCTTCTCGTCGTGGGGCAAAGGGGCTGAGGCGCAGGCCGCAGAAATTGCCGAAGAAGCATTTGAACCCCTCCGGGGCCAGATCGAGCAGGAGTTGCGCGTCCGCAGCGAGGAAGAACTTGCCCGGCAAAGCGATTGGCTCTCCAGCCGGGCGCGGGAGATTATTGGCGACCGGGTTCCGTTGCCGGTTCAAGAGGATCTGTTCAACCCCAGTGCCACCCCGCAGATCACCGTGGCCGATTGGGTTTCTCGCACTGACGCGGCGGAGCGCCTCGCCGGTTTTGCCTGCGACCGATCTCAACCACCCCACCTTCGCAACGAGGCGGATTCGGTGCTCCGCATCTATCGTCAACGGACCGGCACCATTGAGGCGCGTTCCGCGCTTCTTAATGCCGAGGTTCTGCCGGTCGGCATGCTGATGATTGTTCCGAGGAGGGCTAACTAATCATGGCTCTTGATCTCCAGGCCGATTGCATTTTTGGTGGACCGGCGCTTCCACTGCCGTTCGTGACTCTTAACTTGGAGGCTGAGCTGACACGACTGCGATTGCTCCCTCGTTCCACGGGAGAAGATGCCCGCGCCATTGAGGACTTCTGGCCGACCTACCGGGCCCATCTCCGGCAGCTTGTGAGCCAAGGCGGAAGTGTTCGGGTTCGAAACCAAGTAGTCAATCCGCTTCTCGCGTGTCCATTGCTTGGCTACACCAGCGTGCAATCGGCAGACGAGGTGCAGACACGCGAGGGACGGGAGAACGGCGGTGCGTTCCTCGTTGCAGCAGACGGAGCCCGCCTGCGTTTCTGGACGGCAGCACTGAACGAAGACCTCGACGCCCCAGCCCGGCGCGGTGAGGCCTACCGGTTCAGCCATTCCCGCATTGCCTCCCGTGTATTGCTGGCTTCGGGAGAACGACTCGGTCTGTTGAGCAATGGCGCGGAATTGCGCCTCATCATTTGCGATCCTGCCCGGCTCGATTCGCACGTTACCATTTCTCTCGATGGATCATGGAAGCGGGCCCGTGAGGTGCCGGATTCCTTGCGTTTGTTCGTTGCTCTTGCCAAACCCGAGGGCGTTCGCGCTTTGCCGGAGTTGGTGGAAAAGGCCCGGTTGCAGCAGGCCAAAGTCACCAAAGATCTCCGCTCTCAAGCGCGACTCGCTGTTGAGGAATTCATCCAGGCAGTGATCGACCACGAAGATAATCGGGTGGTGCTTGCCAACTTTAACGACCCCGCCGTCCTGGCACGCAAGCTTTGGAGAGAAGGCCTGATCACTGTTTACCGTCTCCTCTTCATTCTGAAGCTCGAATCCACTGACGACCCGGCCAAGTGCTTCAGTGTTGCTTCGGGTAGCCTTTGGCGGAATTCGTTCTCCCCCGGCGTCGCTCTTGCGCCGCTCGCCCGTGCTGTTCTGGATCGCGGCGAACACACCGGCTCCATGCTGGAGCAAGGAATGCGGAACCTTTTCCGCATGTTGGAAAGCGGCCTCCAATGCACGGAGTTGAACGTCAAACCTATGGGCGGCTCGCTCTTCGCGCCCCACGCCACGCCGATCCTCTCTTCGCTCCACTGGCCTGAGCATGGCGTTGCCCAATTGCTGGATCGCCTCCTGTGGACAACTCCCCGTCGCGGGGTGGCTTCCCGCGAACGCGTCTACTACGGCTCGCTCGATGTGGAAGACCTCGGGCGAGTTTATGAGGCTCTGCTGGAACTCGATCCCGGCATTGCCTCGGAGCCCATGTGCCGACTTCGTCGCGCCAAGTTGGAGGTGGTTGTGCCTGCGGCACAGGGAGAACGCTATCGACCGGCCACTCCCGTTGCGTCGCCTGCGGATACGGATACCGAGGAGGAACCTGAACCCGAGGAAGAAGAATCCAGCGGACGAACCAGAGTGGAGTGGATCGAGGAGATTCCGCCCGGTCGATTTTACCTTCGGGTCGGGCTCGGTCGGAAATCCACCGGTTCGTTTTACACACCCCATTCTTTTGTCCGCTTTCTTGTTCAAGAAACCTTGGGCCCCTTGGTTGAGAGGGTTTCCCCGCGTGAAGACCCCCGGCCCTCGGCGATCCTGAAGTTGAAGGTCGTGGACAAGGCGATGGGCAGCGGACACTTCCTTGTCGAGGCGTGTCGATTCCTTGGCGATGCCCTCTACGAGGCATGCCGCCGCTGCGATGATCTGGCGCGGGCCGCAACACTGCGGGCGGAAGCGGAACGCACAGCAGGAAATACGGAGGGTGCGGCTCAAGAGGAATCCCTCGCGACCGATTTTACCCGGCGGATTGAAATGTTGCGCGACCCCGATGACGAATTGCTCCGGTATCTTCCCAGTCGGGCCGTGGAAGGTGTGGAGAGCGGATTTTCCCAGCACAAAGCCGTGGCGCTCTGTCGCCGCATGGTTGCTGTGCATTGCCTTTATGGGGTGGATAGAAACCCGCTGGCGGTTGAACTTGCCAAGCTGGCGCTCTGGATTGAATGCCACGCCGAGGGTCTGCCACTCACCTTCCTGGATCACCGGCTTGTCTTGGGGGATTCGCTCACGGGGCCGTTCTTTGAGCATCTCCTGAAATTCCCCGGCACACAACAGCCGCTCACCGACCTATTTACGGACGGACTTACGGAAAAACTTTCCCAATGTTTGGCAAATGCTCTTCAGCACGTTCGCGATCTGGAGGCCACGGTTGGAAGCACCGTTGCAGAAACCGAAGCGAAAATCGCAGCGAAATCTCGCCTCGACCGGGCGCTCGCACCATTTCGACTCCTCGCGGCCGCGTGGAGCGGGGGCGTGATGCTTGGCACGGAAGGGTGTGACGACACCGCTTACGCCTCGCTCGCACGGACAGTGGCGGAAACGGGCGACCTGCCAGCGACGCTTGCTCGAGACACTGAGTCTCTCAGACGTATGATCGCAACGGGTTTGGGCCGAGCGGAGTTCGCACCATGCGCAAGCATGGAGGATGTGATCGTCCAACTTGATTCGCCGGATTGTATTCCGGCATTTTCTTATGACTTGGGATTCCCAGAAGTCTTCTATCCGACCGGCGACGCTAACAACCGTCGCGGTTTCGATGCCGACGTTGGAAATCCGCCGTGGGATCAAGTTGAAGTTTCGGAGCCTGAGTTTTGGGCGCAGTTCAATTTAGAAGTTCTCGCCGCACCTTCACCAGCTGAACGCTTGACTTACCAAGAATCCCTCGCAAGCGAACAAGAAAAGCAGATGGCTTGGCAGGCATACCTCGACCATCAAGTTGCTGATGTGCGGATTTGGGACACGTTGGCGCAGCACCAAGTCGCGGTGGTTGGTGGAAAACGCACCTCAGGAAAACCTGATGCTTATCGACTCTTCTTCGAGCGTAGCTACTGGACTACAGCAGAAGGGGGGGCCGTCGGTCTGGTTCTTCCATCGTCATTTCACGCTGCTGAAGGTGCGACGGGCATTCGCGATCTCTGTCTAAACAACATGAAGCTTCGCTGCTGCTTCTCGTTCGAGAACAAGCGCGGCTTGTTTGAGATTCACAAGAGCATCAAATATGCGACGGTGCTCGCAGACAAGGTGTCTGGGGGCTCAGACGCTTTTACTGTAGCTTTCTATCTTATAGATGACGGTTGGCTATTCGCTGAGTCGAGACGGCCTTTGCCCCTAACTTACTTTCGCGGAGGGATTGTTGCTGCAGGTGGCGGTTATCACGTCTTTCCAGAATGTCGCTCCCAAGTGGACTTCGACATTCTCGCGACAGCATCAGACGGGAGTATTCCACTCGGCTCTCTAGTCGAGGCCATGAAAGTTGACTTACGACAGGGCATGAGCGTCACGCGCGAAGCATCGAAACGACTCCCGTTATCAAGCGCACGTATTTCAGACGGCGCTTGCGTGATTTCCGAAACTGGCGATCTCGCGTTTCCTGTTCATGAAGGGAAGACTTTCACAGATTATGCCGATCGCTTTGATTCGCCAATTCGAGAAGTCGTGCCGTTAGCGAATCTTTCCGAACGCGCTCATTGGCGCTCGAGTGTTCGATTCTTTCGCCTCGCGCAACGACTCATTGCGAGCTCAACGAACCAGCGCACGAGCATATTTGCGGTTCTCCCGCCCGGTTACGTTTGTGTTCACTCGGCACGCATTGAGGCCACACCCGACGAGCGCCCGGATTGCGCCGCGCTTTGGCTTTGTGCGGTTTGGAACAGCTTCGCATTTGACTTCTTGAGCCGCATTCGTGTCGGTTCGAACGTCAGCGAGTTCATCGTGAATCTAATTCCGATGAAGGTCGGCAGTGAGGCCAAGTGTTTCCTCGCTCACGCTGCGCTCCGGTTGAGCGCGAACCACGCAGGCTACGAGCCGCTGTGGCGGGAACAGGTCGGCGAAGCGTGGCGGGAGGCCGACGCAGCGTGGATGTGGCCCGCGCTCTCCAGCGACGATGCCCGCTGGGCGGTGCGAGCTGCCGTGGATGCTGTCGTCGCTGCCGCCTACGGCCTCACCCGCGAGCAATACGTTCACGTCCTTTCCTCATTTAGCCACACCAGCTTCCGCGAGGCTCCGCAACTTTGTCTCGCCGCGTTCGATGATCTCCAGCGTGACGGCATCGAAGCCTTCACACGCCGTCACGATCCCTACTGGGACATCCCCTTGAACGAAAGCCTGCCACGCCCCGTCATCAACTTGCCGGTCCCGGCCGGAGCCACAGTTCAAGAAACTCCCGCCGCATACGGAGCAACTGGCTTATTTGGTAATCAGGCTGTCGAGTCCCCGCGTCGGGGGCAAAGAAGACGTAGATGATGAAAAACCGGACTCGGGAGAATTCGACAGGAGCCGAAATGAGCGATAAAATGCCGGGTTTATGAAGTCTCCTTTCATCCAGCCTCGGTTTGATGGTGCCCGGTTCTCCGAGCACACGTTACCTCTGGATGTGGCCAAGGACCTGGCCGCCTATGAGGCGTTGCTGGTGGACCTTGCCAAACACCTCTACCTGCAAGATCACAAGGAGCGACAGCGGGTGCCGAAAGGATTTGCCAAGGAGTTTCATCTTCATCTTGAAAGGGTCGAGGATGGTTCTACTCGTCCCGTGCTTTCAGTGGTTGCCGCGGGGGCGCTTGCTCTCGGCGCTGGAACCAATGTGTATTTCGAACGTGCGCGGGACTTGATCAATGAATGCATCGCCTCCCCGCAGGGCCAGTTGCCAGCAGGCTTTCCGAAAGAGCTACTTGCACACTTCAACCAGTTCGGGCGCTCTCTGCGAGAGGGCGAGCGGATGGAGCTTCCACTGCCCGGCAACCAAATTGCCACGCTCACGCCAGAACGCCGGAAGAGCCTCGTGTTGGGGGCGGATCAGGTATACGAGCGCGAAATCGAACTGAGCGGCACAATCGAGGAAGCGGACTGGAAGAACAGCAGCTTCCGGCTTCGCACGCTGGAAGGTGAGCGAATCACTGTTCCCATGCCAAGCTCGTTCCATCCCACTGCCGGTCAGCTCGGCGGCAAGGCTCGGCATCTGGTGACGTTCTCTGCTGTGGCCGCGTATGATTCGTGGGACAATCTGCAAAAGGTGATCGCGGCAGAGGGCTTTGAGGTGCAGTTCAATTTCGAGTTGGCAACACGGTTCGAGGAACTCCGGGCTTTGCAAGACGGGTGGTTCGATGGATCGGGAAGTGCTCCCGACATCGAACGGATCGATGCCGTGGCAGAGCAGTTTCTCCAAGCATATCCGGAAAAAATTCCTTTGCCAGCCGTGGTGCCGACGCCCGAAGGAGATTTGTTGCTGGAATGGAATCTGCCTGGCCACCCCTCGGTGGACCTCTCTCTGGCAGACTGGCGGGCCGATTTTCACCGCTTTGGCCCAGACGATTCAGATGAGGAGCAGTCGTTCGCGCTAAATACCCAGGAAGGGTGGTCCGAGTTCTTCGAGTTCCTCAATCTGCACGTCCCCAAACAAGCATGAAGGCGGATACTCTTCTCCTGCGCCAAGCGCATCCGAATTTCATCCAATATGGGACAATAACCAGCCAGGTGTTTCTCCCTTTTCCGAAGGATGATGGGCGGCTGTCCGTTTACGACGGAAGTTTGATTTCCCCGGAAGAGTCCCACGCTCATTACACGGGGACTCTCAATTATGCATCGCACAGTGTGTGGGGGGTCACGAAGCTGGAGTCCGACAATCAGAGCGCACCAGCGGCATCAGATCCTCAGCCAGATTTTTCTTCACACGCAGTCCTCGAATTCACTGATAAGGACAAAAAGGCACTTCGTAAAGTGGCCAAGAAGCTTCAAGAAATCGCTATGGCCAGGGGCGTTTTGTTCATGCCCCAGCAATCCGCATGAAAGGATGACGAGCGTTGGAGGTAAATGGGTCGCGAATGCTCTGATTCACTGAAACATCTCATGAGTTTGCATCCCATCAACACCCTCGAAGCCGTCATTGAGGAATACCGCGATTACCTACGCTCCGAATTTCGGGCCCGTGATCCACTGCTCCGCAGTGCATTGGAGGCAGAACTCGACCGTCCGCTATTTCTGGCGCAGGCACCCTTCTACCAAGCCCATCGGCCCTTCCGTTCAGGAAGTCGCTGGGACAGTCTGCCTCTCGATCCCGCGCTTGCGCGTGCCATGCAGGAGCGTTCGCGCAGCGAGACCGCCTATTTGCACCAATCTGAGGCCATTTCCCATCTCCTGGGCTCCTCCGCATCTCCGCTCGTGGTCACCACCGGCACAGGTTCTGGGAAAACGGAGTGCTTCCTCCTGCCCGTGATCCAGAACGCCATCCAGGATGCTCGGCAGTTTCCACAGCATTCCGGCGTGACCGCCATCATCGTCTATCCGATGAACGCCCTGGCGAACGACCAGGAGCGGCGCATCAACGAGTTACTGGAAGCCGCAGGCGTCGCGGAAATTGTCGATGTGCGAAAATACGACCGGGGCACCCGGCAAGCCGAGCGTGAACAAATGCGCTCGACGCCACCGCGCATCCTACTCACCAACTACATGATGCTCGAATATCTGCTGGTGCGCCCGGCAGATCGGGATTCGATTTTTGCCAATCATCGCTGCCGGTTCGTCGTATTGGACGAGGTGCATACCTATCGGGGAATCCTCGGGAGCAATATCGCCCTCTTGATGCGGCGTTTGCAGGCACACCTTGGACGGGCCCGACAGGACTGGAATGCGGATGTGACGGGCGAGGCAGCGCGGTTGCGGTTTCCCCGACTGCTCCCCGTAGCCACATCGGCCACGATCAAATCCGTCAACGATCCGGGCCTGAGCGAACAGGAAAGGCAACGGCAACGAGATGAAGCCGTGCAGGATTTCTTGCACCGGTTAACCGGCAGCAATCCCGCTGAAATTCGAGTTTTCGGAGAGGTTTTGGAAGATATCCATATCCCTGCGACCGCATCCTTTTCTTCCACCGCGCCCCATATTCATGAGGTGGATATTGAGAACCCAGCGTCGGTCGAAGCTGCTCTTTGTGCTTCTGCCGGAGTGGAACCGAATGGCGACCTTACGCGCGCCGCCCGTTCCTGCCGCCTGCTCTGGCTGATGAACCAATGGCTTGTGCGTTCCCCGATGTCCGTGGATTCCATCGCCGATCACGTGAGGAATGAAGTCCCGGAGCGCAATACCAGCTCTCCTGACGAAATCCGCGCTGAAATAGAAGCCATTCTGGTGGCGGGTGCCGCACTGGAAGACAACAGCCCCGGCACGCTTCGGCTCCGGGCCCATCGAATGATCCGTGGAGGCTGGAAATTCGTGCGTTGTGTGGACCCGGCTTGCGGGCGGATTTACCCGATGGGCGAGCCTATCTGCGAATGTTCACGGCGAACCGCGCCCATGTTTTTATGCCGCAGTTGTGGTGCGGACTATTTACGCCTCTCCGGTGAACCGAATTCCGGCCAAATGCGACCCTACGACGAGGACGCGCAGGGAAGAGAGTGGATGCTTTACGATCCCTCGCGCCATGAAGAGGCAGTTCCGGGAGATGACGAAGTCGAACCAGACGACCCCGAGGCCGAGGGGCAGGAACAGCCCCGCCCTAGGCGAGGTCGCGCCGCCCGAGTCGATCAAGTGCGAGGTCAGCCTGTGCATACCGGTTCGTTCGATCCCTCCACAATGGTTTTTAGCGGCGATCCCACCACCTACCCCACTCAGGTCCGATTGGTGAGCGGAAGAACCCGCTGCCTTTGCTGCGGTGGCACCGCAGGCACCCGCAACGTCATCACTCCGGTGGCTCTCGGAACATCCGCAGCGGTGAAAGTTCTTGGTGAAGGCTTGGTGGAAACTCTCCACGAGGCCAATGAAGATCGTCCCGGTCATGACGGAAAAGAACGGCTCTTGATTTTTAGCGATAGCCGACAGGATGCGGCACATCAGGCGCGGTTCATTATCTTCGCCAGTCGTTTCGACCGAATGAGACGGCGACTCACCCAAATCATCCGGGAGAATGGAGAACTGCCAGTCCAGCGCATTGTTGAGTTGCTGGGTGCAGCCGGTGTAAGCGCTCGCGACAATCCTCACGCTCCCAGCGACCCAGATCGTCGTCTCTCCGAAGAGGAACGCCATCGTATCCGCTCATGGGAAGAAGCTCCTCTCCTTGATGAAATTTCAGTCACTCCCTTTTTCCGGGGAACTCTCATCAACTTGGGATTCATGGCGGTGCGATACGAGGCACTCGCCGAAGAGGTCATGGAACGTGGCGGTGAAGTTGCGGATCGCCTTGGCATCTCACCGGAAAATCTGATCCACCTTTGTCGCTGCATTCTCGATGAAATCCGGGTCCGCAGTATGTTGTCACGGGAGATGATGCGGTATCATCCCAAGAACCCCAGATGCCCCGACTACATTGGAACAGCGGACTGGGAGCGAAAGGTTGCCCAGCCAAAAGGGCTACCGGTTGCGGCTGGTCACCCTCTCGCCGTTGCTGACAACGCGGGCGCTCCTCACGGCGTGACCGTGCGGAATTTCTGGCGTCGGGCTGGTCGTGGTGGACGAGGACCGAACTTTCAGTTGCTCACAGAACGCCTGC
>CAZSMN010000093.1:0-12302 GCA_964607615.1 uncultured Chthoniobacterales bacterium
ATGCTCCGAACAAAAAATACTACGATCCCCGCGTGTGGCTCGGTGCCGGTGAAGCGACCTTCACCAAGCGCCTGATCACCTCGTTCGAGGATCTTAACTGCATCGGCCGCAACGCCTGAAGCGTGCTTTCGAGCCCTCTCCTCACGGGGAGGGCTTAAGCCGCCGGATTCCGCATGATGAAAAGCGACCTCTCCACCCAGGAAGCGCTGAAAGAAACAACGGAATCCCTTGCGGACCACGAAGGCATCGTTGGAGTACAGCCCATCCCGGGCAAGGCCGCGCTGGAGATCGAATACGATCCGGCCCGCCTGTCCGAGAATGATCTCCGGCACATTGTTCAGGAACACGTTCCTTCCGCGGGGCTTCAAAAACGCACGCTGCGTCTGGACGGTGCCGCCTGCGAGGCCTGCGCCATCCGGTTGGAGCGGAAGGTTGAGAAGATTCCGGGCGTCCGCCGCGCGACGGCCACCTATCTGGGAAAAATTCTCTGCCTGACTTTTGATGAATCCGTCGCCGACGAGGCGGCGGTCATGCAGGGTCTCGCCGCGACCGGAGCGGATCTTCGTCCTTATGAGCCGCCGCGCTTCGGCCCGGAGGTCACGCTCTGGAGCCGCATCCGTAAGGGCGAACTCAACGAGGAGCTTTCCTGCGCGATCGGCTTTGTCTGCCTCATCGCCTCGCTCGTTGCGGATCTCACGCTTGGCAAATCCGCCACCGTGACCTGGATCCTCTACGCCGGCGCCTATTTTTTCTGCGGGCAACAAGGCGTTCGTTCCGCGATCTCCTCTCTGCGCGAGAAGGTGCTCGATGTCGATGTGCTCATGGTGCTGGCCGCCATCGGTGCCGGCATCGTCGGGCAGCCGTTCGAGGGGGCTCTGCTGCTGTTTCTCTTTTCGTTCTCGAACGTCCTCCAGAGCTACGCCCTCCAGCGCACGCAGAATGCCATCCACTCGCTGCTGAAGCTGCGTCCGGACAAGGCCCTGATCAAACGCGGAGGCGGCACGGAGATCGTCTCCGTGGAGAGCCTCGAGCTTGGCGACATCGTCGTCGTTCGCCCGGGCGAGCATGTCCCGGTGGACGGCACGGTCGTCGAAGGCACAAGCCATGTGGATGAATCCTCGCTCACCGGCGAGTCGATGCCCGTGAGCAAATCCGTCGGCAATGCCCTTTTTGCGGGAACCCTGAATCAAAGCGGAGCCCTCGAGCTCGAGGTCACCAAGCGTGCGGAGGATTCCACCCTCGCCAAGATGGTGAAGCTCGTCGAAGAGGCCCAGGCGGAAAAATCAAAAACGCAGCGGTTTCTGGAAGAGGCGGAGCAATACTACGCAACGGGCGTTATCGCTTTCACCGCTCTCGTCCTCCTCGTGCCGTGGTTGGTATGGCACGAAGAGTTCGCCACGGCGTTCTACAGGGCCATGACGGTGATGGTGGTCGCCTCGCCCTGCGCGCTGGTGATCAGCACGCCGGCAACCGTCCTTTCTGCCATCGGCGGCGCCGCGCGGCGGGGCATCCTGATCAAAGGTGGTGCCCACCTCGAGACCACGGCCCATATCGACATCGTGGCTTTTGACAAAACCGGAACCCTCACCGTCGGTCGTCCGACCGTCACAGAGATCGTCGATGCGGCCGGCTCCCACCGCGTTGATGCGCCTATGCCGGACAATCTGATCGCGCTTCTGGCGCGGGCCGCAGCTCTGGAGTCGAAGTCCGAACACCCGCTCGCCACAGCCATCGTCAAGACCGCGAAAAATCTCAACCTCCCCCTGCCGGCTGCGACCGATTTCCAGTCCACTGCAGGAAAGGGCGCTGAAGCAACGGTGGAAGGAGACCGCCTCGTGATCGGAAGCGAACGGCTTTTCCGCGAGCTCTCTGCCTCCGGCATGGAGGCGATTGCCGCCCACAGCGAAACACTTTCACGGAATGGGAAGACGTGCGTCTGGGTCGGCTCGCGCGTTGGCGACAGCGTCACCGCCCTGGCCGTGCTGGCGCTGGCGGATACCCTGCGGCCCGAGGCCCGGGACATCGCCGCGAGCCTCCGCCGTCTCGGCGTGAAGAAGATCGTGATGCTGACAGGCGACCAGCGGGCGGTCGCCCATGCCATCGGCGACGAAGCCGCGGTGGACGAAGTGAGGGCCGAGCTCCTCCCCGAGGGCAAAGTCGCCGCCATTCGCGAGCTGAAAAAGCAGGGACGGGTCATGATGATCGGCGACGGGGTCAACGATGCTCCCGCCCTTGCGACGGCGGATATCGGCGTGGCCATGGGCGCGGCCGGCACCGACATTGCGATGGAAACGGCGGACGTCGTCCTCATGGGCGATAAGCTGGAAAACATTCCCCTCCTCCTCGGGATGGCCCGCCACGCCAAACGCGTGCTCTGGCAAAACCTCGCCTTCGCCTCCTCCGTGATCCTGGTGCTCCTGATCGCCGCCTTCGGCATCAACCTTCCCCTGCCCATGGGCGTGGTCGGCCACGAGGGCAGCACAGTGCTCGTCTGCCTGAACGGCCTCCGCCTCCTCCTCTACAAGCCGAAGCGCTGAGTCCGCTGAGCCCGCCGGGCGGGATCAGATTGCGAAGTCTTTGTATTCCGGACGCGCAACCTCGGTGGGCGCGTGGAGCATGCCAGCCGCAACGGTCGCATTGGTTCCCTGTTCGACGAGGATGAACGATCCTGTGAGCCGGTTAAGCGGATAGCCATCGTAGACGACCGGCTTGGAAACCCGGAGGCGGATTTCGCCGATGTCGTTCATCGCCAGCTCGCCCGGTGAGGGCTCCGCCTCGAGCGACGTGATGTTGATCTTGCTTTCCAGCGAGGTCACGACCGCCTGAACGGTCTGTGTCGAGTGCTTGAGGAAATACTTTTTGCCGGCCGTCAGCGCGCGCGGGTGCATCCAGCACACGCGGGCGTGAAGCGAGGTATCCGATCCCGGCAGGATGTTCGGATCGACAATCATGTCGCCACGGCTCACATCGATGTCGTGCTCGAGAACGATGGTGACCGACTGCGGGCAGAATGCTTCCTCGACGATGCCGTCGGCGCTCCAGATTTCCTTCACCGTGCTGGTGAACCCGCTCGGTAGAACCATGACGGGCTGGCCGACGCGAACAATGCCGCCCGCGAGTTGACCGCTAAGGCCGCGGAAGTCGTGCAGGTGGGGATCCTTCGGATTGTTCGGACGGTTCACCCACTGCACGGGCAGGCGGAGGTCGCTGAGGTTCCAATCGCTCCCGATGTGAACTTCCTCAAGGTGGCCAAGAAGCGTCGGACCGGGATACCATGGCGTATTCGGCGACGGATCGACAACGTTGTCGCCATTGAGCGCGCTGACGGGAATAAACTTCACGTCCTTCATGTCGAGGCGCGGGAGAAATTCCTCAAACTCGGTGCGGATCTCGTGGAAGCGCTCCTCGCTCCAGCCGACAAGGTCCATCTTGTTGACGGCGACGACGAGGTGCGGGATCCGGAGAAGCGAGGCGATGCACGTGTGGCGGCGGCTCTGCTCGATGACACCGAGGCGCGCATCGACGAGGACGACCGAAAGGTTCGCCGTCGAAGCACCGGTGACCATGTTGCGCGTGTATTGGACGTGGCCGGGCGTGTCGGCGATGATGAACTTCCGACGGGGCGTGGCGAAATACCGGTAGGCTACGTCGATCGTGATCCCCTGTTCGCGCTCGGCGCGGAGGCCGTCGGTGAGGTTCGCGAGATTGATCTGCCCGCCGCCGGTGATGTCCGCCGAGCGCTCGAGGGCCTCGATCTGGTCCTCCATGAGGGACTTGGAATCGTAGAGCAGGCGGCCGATGAGGGTGGATTTGCCGTCGTCGACGGAGCCGCAGGTATTGAACCGGAGAAGGTCCACTGAGTGTTGAGTCGACATGATCTTAGAAATAGCCGGCCTTCTTCCGGTCCTCCATCGCGGCCTCGGAGACCTTGTCATCGGCGCGGGAACCGCGTTCGGTAACGCGCGCGACCGCGATCTCGGCAAGGATGTCATCCACCGTATTCGCCGGAGACTCGACGCAGCCGGTGCTGATGATGTCGCCGATCGTCCTCACGCGGACGACGAGCTCTTCAACGCGTTCCCCTTCCTTCGGCGGCACGAGGTCGTTCGCCGGCAGCCACTGGCCGCCGCGCCGCACGCATTTCCGGCGGTGGCTGAAATAGATGGAGGGCACCTCGAGCTTCTCGCGGCGGATGTATTCCCAGACGTCCATTTCGGTCCAGTTGCTCAACGGGAAAACGCGCATGTTTTCGCCGGGGTTGAGGCGGGCGTTGTAAAGATTCCAAATCTCGGGCCGCTGGTTTTTCGGATCCCACTGCCCGAAGCTGTCACGGAAGCTGAAGAAGCGTTCTTTCGCGCGGGCCTTTTCCTCGTCGCGGCGGGCGCCGCCGATGCAGGCGTCGAATTGAAACTCCTCGATCGCCGAAAGGAGCGTCGGAATCTGAAGATGGTTCCGGCTCACCTGGCCGGGAGTGGGGATCGCGATTCCTTTGGCGATCGCGTCCTCGACCGTGCGGACAATGAGCTTGGCATTGAGCTCCTTCGCACGGCGGTCGCGGAACTCATTGAGCTCGGGAAAGTGGTGCCCGGTATCGACGTTGAGGAACGGCATCGGAATCTCCGACGGGCGGAACGCCTTTTCCGCAAGGCGGAGGAGGCAGATCGAATCCTTGCCGCCGGAAAAAAGAAGCGCCGGCCGCTCAAACTCGGAGGCGACTTCCCGCATGATGTGGATCGCCTCGGTTTCGAGATATTGAAGATGGTCGAGAAAATAACTGCTCATGAAAACTCCGTGGGGCCGGTGCGCTCTAGCCGGCGATGGCGGCGCCGCCCCATGCGGCATGAAGCCCGCACTCGCGCTTTTCGTCGGCCTTGGCGGGATCGAAGTAGTCCCACTCGTTCGGCAGGCCGTGCTCAGCGAGGTAGGCTTCCATCTGCTCATCGCTCCAATGGAAGACCGGGCTTACCTTGATCGCTCCGAAGTTTTTATCCTCCGAAACGATATCAAGCTCCGCGCGGTTGGGGTTCTGCACCTTGCGGAGGGCGGTGATCCAGATCTTCGGCGCCAGCTCGCGCATGCCTCGCTGGAACGGCTCGAGCTTCATCACCGCGCTGAATTTTTTCAGCCCGTCCTCATCCTCCGTCGAAGGGATCGGCCCGTAAACCGCGTCGCGGTGCGCCGTCGTCATGCGCGGCAGATAAGGACGGATGTCGAGGCCGAGCTGGCGGCGGAGGGTCTCAGCGTGATGGTAGGTCGCGGGACGGTTGTAGCCGTGGTCGACCCAGAGCACAGGAATGTGCGGTTCGATCTGTGTGGCGAGATGGAGGACGACCGCCTCGTAGGGGCGGAAATTCGTCGACACGATCGCGCGTCCCGGTGCTTGGGAGATCGCCCAGCGGACGATTTCCAGCGGCGGCTTGTCACGGAGTTCGGCATTCCAGCCGGCGAGAGTCTCGGCATTCATTGTCGGAGAAATCAGGCGGCGGTGCCGACGCTATGGAAGGTTGCGTCTTTCGGAAGGATCACGCGATCGCAGAAGTCGCCGAAGCCCTCGCCCTCCTGGCGCTCGAGCGCGTAGCGCTTGATGATCGGCTTCAGCATCTCAACAGCGCCATCGATGGTAATGCTCGGAGAAGCCAGGCGGTTGAGGCGCGTGCCATCGTAGCGGGCTCCAAGGTAGAGGGCGTATTTGCCGGGGGCTTTGCCGACAAAGCCGATCTCGGCCAGATACGGACGGGCGCACCCGTTCGGGCAGCCGGTCACGCGAAGGCTGATCGCGTCGTCGCGCAGCCCGGCCTCGTCGAGGACGGTTTCAAATTTCTCCAGAATGTCCGGCAGGGCGCGCTCGCTCTCGGCCAGCGCGAGCCCGCAGGTCGGCAGCGCCACGCAGGACAGCGCATTAAGCCGGAGACGGGAGCGGTTGTTTTCCGCGCCGAGCCCGTGCTTGGCGAGGATCGCTTCGATGACCGGCTTCTGCTCGGGCGTGACGCCGGAGATGGTGAGATTCTGCGAAGGGGTCAGGCGGAAGTCGCCCGCGTGCACCTCGGCGATCTCGCGAAGGGCGGTCTTCATCGGCCAGCCTTCGACGTCCTTGATGCGGCCGCTGAGGATGTGCAGGCCGTAGAACCAGGTGCCGTCGGCGCACTCATGCCAACCGTGCGGGTCCTCGATCGTCTTGAACTCAAACGCGCGGGCCGGTCCGAACGTGACGCCGGAGCGCTTTTCCACCTCGCCCTTGAACCACTCCACACCGCGATCCTGAATCGTGTATTTCAGGCGGGCGTGCTTGCGGTTCGTGCGGTCGCCGAAATCGCGCTGCGTTGTGAGGACGGCCTCGCCGATGGCGTTGACCTTGTCGGCGGGTATGAAACCCAGCACGTCCGCGAGACGCGGGAAGGTCTCCGCATTGCCATGGCTCATTCCGAGTCCGCCGCCGACCGTGACGTTGTAGCCCACGAGGCGGTCGTTTTCGACAATCGCGATGAACCCGAGATCCTGAGAGAAGATATCGACGTCGTTCGACGGAGGAATCGCAAAGCCGGTTTTGAATTTCCGCGGCAGGTAGGTCGGGCCATACATCGGCTCCTCCTCGCCGCCGGCAACGAGCTCCTCGTCGAGGTAGATCTCGTGGTAGGCGTGTGTCTTCGGCAGAGCGTATTCGCTCCAGGCCTTCGCGTGTTCGTAAACCTCCTGCAGCACGGCGCTGCGCTCGGGATTCGGCGGGGCCATAACGTTGCGGTTCACATCGCCACACGCCGCGATCGAGTCGAGCAGCACTTTGTGCATGCCCTTGATGAGCGCTTTGACATTCCCCTTGAGCACGCCGTGAAACTGGAACGTCTGGCGCGTCGTGATGCGCAGCGAAGGCGACGCCACATCGGCCGCCAGCTTGTCGAGCACGAGCCATTGCTTCGCCGTCGCCCGTCCGCCCGGAAGCCGGACGCGGAGCATGAACGAGAACGCCTTTTCCTTCCCGGCTTTCTTCAACGCGATGCGGAGGTCGCGGTCGTCCTGAAGATACAGGCCATGAAATTTCGTGAGCTGCTGGTTGTCTTCGGAAATCGCTCCCGTCGAGGTATCGGCAAGCTCCTCGGCGATCGTTCCCCGCAAAAGATGCGAGGCGGACTTGATCCCCTCGTTGGCGGCGAGCGGTTTAGCGGCGGACGGATCTGAACTCATTGGCACAAAATAGGTAAGCGAGGAAACTTGGCAAACCATTCCCGTTCCCCACGGAAGCAGCACTCAACCAAATAACGACGCGTTTGATCGCATATTATCGGCAGACCGGTCGAGCGGTCAACCCCGAGTTTTGTCGTTCTCAGTTTCCGCGGAGACTTTCCGTGAACCGCGCCGCTTCGTCATCGATGCGCATGCACATCAAGTGGCAAAGGTCTTCCAGGCGTTTGTCGGCGATCGAGTAGCGGGCGAAATTGCCCTCCTGCCGCCGCGCGACGAATCGCGCCGTGAGCAGCACGCCGAGGTGCTTCGAGACATTCCCCTGCTTCATTCCTGTCGCGGCGACCAGCTCGGAAACCGTCATCTCGCGCTCCATCAGCGTTCGGAGCAGCTTGAGACGCGAAGGTTCGGAAAGGATTCCGAAAAGACGGGCCGCCTCGTTCATGTGGCCGTCCGAAAGGGCAGGTTTTTTCTCAACTTTCATATTGCTATTTAGTAATATAGTTATACTACTATACACATGAACCGGACGCTGAACATCCCGGAAGTTGCAAAAATGCAGTTTCCTCAGCCGGTCCGATAACCTCCGCCTTTTCCCCAATCCTATGAAAACCAGCAAAAGAACCCTCATCGTCGGCGGTGTCGCCGGCGGAGCCTCCTGTGCAGCTCGTTTGCGCCGGATGGATGAACAGGCCGAGATCCACATTTTCGACCGCGGTCCCTACGTCTCGTTTGCCAACTGCGGGCTGCCCTACTACGTCGGCGGCGTGATCGAGCACGAGAAAAGCTTGCTCGTTGCTGACGAGCAGCTTTTCCGCGAGCGCTTCAATATCGAGGTTCACACCCGCACGGACGTGACCTCCATCGATCGCGAAAACAAGACGATCACCGTGCGCGATCTCATGACAGGAGCGGAGCGCATCGAACCTTATGATGCCCTCGTCCTCTCGCCCGGCGCCGCCCCGGTCCGCCCCCCGCTGCCCGGCATCGACCTGCCCGGCATTTTCACGCTGCGGAGCATTCCCGACAGCCGCCAGATCAAGGAATGGATCACCGCCCGTCAGGCGAAGAGCGCCGTCGTTGTTGGCGGCGGGTTTATCGGCCTCGAAATGGCGGAGAACCTCATCCACCTCGGCATGGAAGTGACGATCGTTGAAATGCTCGATCAAGTGATGCCTCCCCTCGATCCGGAGATTGCCGCACGGGCGGGCAAACATCTGGAAGAGCATGGGGTCCGCCTCGCTCTCGGGCAGGGCGTTTCAGGCTTTGAGGCCGAAGGCGATCGTCTCGTCGTTAAAACCGGCACCGGTGGAGCCTTTGCCGCCGACATCGTGATCCTCGCGATCGGCGTGCGGCCGGAGAGCGGACTTGCCAAGGCGGCCGGGCTGGAGCTCGGCGCGCGGGGCGGGATCCGGGTCGACAGCCGGATGCGGACGTCGGATCCCCATATCTGGGCGGTTGGCGATGCGGTCGAGGTCTGGGACCGTGTCCTCGGCCAGCACACGCTCCTTGCGCTCGCCGGTCCGGCGAACCGTCAGGGCCGCGTCGCGGCAGATGTCATTTGCGGACGCGATGCGGAGTTTCACGGCGTCCAGGGAACGGCCATCTGCGGGCTTTTCGGGCTGGAAGTCGCGTCGACCGGTGCCAGCGAAAAGGCGCTCAAGCGGGCAGGCGTAACGGATTTTGAGAAAGTCTATCTCCACCCGAACAGCCACGCTTCGTATTACCCGGGAGCCAAACCGATCCATCTCAAGCTCGTCTACCGCCCGTCCGACGGACTCATCCTCGGCGCGCAGGCGGTCGGTGAAGACAGCGTCGCACGGCGTATCGACGTAATCGCCATGGCGATCCAGAAAGGCGGCACGATCTACGACCTCGAGGAGGCCGAGCTCTGCTACGCTCCCCAATTCGGCGGAGCGAAGGATCCGGTGAACTTCGCCGGCATGATCGCCGCCGACGTCGTCCGGGGCGACATGCCGATCGTCCACTGGGAAGAACCGGCCGGAGCCGAAACCACGATTCTCGACGTGCGCGAACCGGCCGAGTTTGCCCGCGGCCACGCCGAAGGAGCGAAAAACATC
Source organism: uncultured Chthoniobacterales bacterium (assembly GCA_964607615.1). Classification (GTDB taxonomy): domain Bacteria; phylum Verrucomicrobiota; class Verrucomicrobiia; order Chthoniobacterales; family Terrimicrobiaceae; genus CAZSMN01. The sequence continues at coordinate 9,258 of CAZSMN010000093.1, forward strand.
CCCGTCGGCCAACTCCGCAGCCGCCTCGGCGAATTGGAAGGAGCCGGCGATATCCGCGCCTATTGCGCTGTCGGCCAGCGCGGCTATGTGGCCACCCGCATCCTCGCCCAGCACGGACTTCCCGTCCGGAACCTCTCCGGGGGTTGGCTTTCGAGCCGTCCCGCCTGATCCGTCCTTACCGGGCCACAAAACGAAGCGCGTCGCCAAGGCGGGATCTCCACGAGATCTCGTCATGGCCGCCGCCTTCGATGTGGCGGATGGTAAACTCCTCCCCGTCCGTCCACCCCCGCTCGCGCAGGAGGCCTCCGAGGTCGCGGAAATAGCCGTCGTAGCATTCGTCCAGCCCGTGCGTGCCGAAATCGAAATACATCTTCACGCCGACCGGCAGGGTTTTGTGATCTGCCAAAGCCAATAGCTGCCCCGAATGGGCCGGCGGCGCGCCTTCGACATCCTCGAAAGCCGCTGAGAGACCGACGTAACCACGGAAGACCCCGGGGTGCCGGAGAAAGGTGAAAAACGTATTCAGTCCGCCTAGCGACACGCCGCCGAGGATCCGTGCCTCCGGCCGCGCCAGTGTGCGGTAGTGCGTATCCATGTAGGGCACCAGTTCGCCGGTGATAAAACGCGCATAGGCCTCCCCTCCCAGTTCGGGCGAAAGATCGAAATCCCGCAGCGAGGCGTCTTCTTCAGTAAAGCCGTCCGGATGGCAGACGCCGACCACAATGGACTCGCCCATGGCCCCCTCACGCGAGAGAGCCGTGACCCACTCGTCCGCCGCGAGGTCGACCCCGGTAATCACGCTCGTCACCGGGTCAAAAACGTTCGCCCCGTCGTGCAGCACGATCAGTGGAAAACGCCGCGCCGGATCGCTCGCGTAGCCCGGCGGCAGCCACACCAGGAGGTCCCGGCTCCCGGCCAGTGCGATCGAGCGCACGCTCTCCCGCGTGAGCCGCCCGCTGAACCGGTCTTTCCAATCCGCCACCGTGTGATGAAGGGTGTGATCCATCCAGACCTCATGCCGCTCGTTCGGCGGAACATGACCAAAGGCGTCAACCGCCTCGGTTTCCCAGTGTCCGCGGGTAATTTTGTACTCCAATACCGTCCCTTGGGGCACCTCGACCTCGCCGACGTGAAACGGCGGCTCCCACCGCAAGAGGAGAGCGCGCGACGGATCCCAGTCTCCCAGGGTCGGATGCCCACCCGGCACAAAGACCGGCTCGCCGGGCTGCGCCACCGGGGGAACAATGCGGAATCGGATCGTGCTCATGTCTGAAGATACCACAGCCCCCCACCCTCTGGCGAACCGCTCGGCCCGGTTTTTCCCCGAATCGTCAGCGGGCCGGCAGACGAATACCTCTCAATAACCTGTTGGCACACCGCCGCACAGCCGGGTAGCCTGTCCGTTCTCCGTTTCCATGATTTCCACGACTGAAAAACTCCTTCGCGACCTCCTCGCGCAACGTATTCTCATCCTCGACGGCGCCATGGGAACAATGGTCCAGCAATACAAATTGCAGGAGGCCGACTACCGCGGGGAACGCTTTGCGGATTGGACCGGGCAGGACCTCAAGGGAAACAACGACCTCCTCGTCCTCACGAAGCCCGATGTGATCCAGGAGATCCACTCCCGCTACATCGAGGCCGGCGCGGATATCATTGAGACGAATACCTTCAGCTCGACCGTCATCGCGCAGGCCGACTACGGGCTCGAATTTCTCGTTCCCGAGCTGAACCTCGAAGCCGCCCGCGTCGCCCGCCGGGCTGCCGACGCCTGCACCGACCGCCGGATTTTTGTCGCGGGAGCGATCGGGCCGCTCAACCGCACGCTCTCGATCTCCCGCGACGTTAACGATCCGGGAAAGCGCGATGTCACGTTCGAGCAGGTCGTCGGCGCCTACCTCGAGCAGGTGAAATTCCTCGTCGAGGGCGGAGTGGACATCCTTCTCGTCGAAACGATCTTCGATACGCTCAACGCCAAGGCCGCCCTGTTCGCCATCGCGGAGTATTTTGAAAGCCATCCCCGGCTGCCCGTCATGGTCTCCGGGACGATCACCGACCTGAGCGGCCGCACGCTGACCGGGCAGACCGTCGAGGCGTTTCTGAATTCCGTCTCGCACTTTCCTCTCCTCTCGATCGGCCTCAATTGCGCCCTTGGACCCAAGGAAATGCGGCCCTACATCGAGGAACTTTCGGCCATCGCGCCGTTCCACGTCAGCACGTATCCGAATGCCGGCCTGCCCGACCCGCTCTCGCCGACCGGATTTCCCGAGACGCCCGAAACGCTCGCTCCTCAGCTCCGCGAATGGGCCGAGCAGGGCTGGCTCAACATCATCGGCGGCTGCTGCGGCACAACGCCCGGGCACATCAAGGCCATGGCCGATGCCGTCCGCGGTCTGCCGCCGCGCACCATCCCCGAGCGGACCACCACCCTTCGCCTGAGCGGACTGGAACCTTTCACGGCGCGGCCGGAGATTCCGTTCATCAATGTCGGCGAGCGGACCAACATCACGGGCTCGCCGAAATTCGCAAAGCTGATCCTCGCCAACAACTACGATGAGGCCCTCGCCGTGGCCCGCCAGCAGGTCGAGGCCGGAGCCCAGATCATCGACATCAATATGGATGAGGGCATGGTCGATGGCCCGGCTGCCATGACGCGGTTCCTCAACCTCATTGCCAGCGAGCCTGACATTTCGCGCGTGCCGATCATGATCGACTCCTCGAAATGGGAGGTCCTCGAAGCCGGCCTCCGCTGCGTGCAGGGCAAGTCGGTGGTAAACTCGATCAGCCTCAAGGAAGGTGAGGAGAAGTTCAAACGCCAGGCCACGCTCGTCCGTCGCTACGGCGCTGCTGCGATTGTCATGGCCTTCGATGAAAAAGGTCAGGCCGACAACCTCGAGCGCCGCATCGAGATCTGCTCCCGCGCCTACCGCATCCTCGTCGAGGAAGTCGGCTTCCCACCGGAAGATATCATTTTCGATCCGAACGTCCTGACCGTCGCCACCGGCATGGAGGAACACGCGAACTACGCCGTGGACTTCATCGAGG
>CAZSMN010000094.1:0-12069 GCA_964607615.1 uncultured Chthoniobacterales bacterium
AACCCGCAACAGCCAGGACCACAACCTGGAGCTCTACCATTGAGCTACGGCCACCGGAAGAGCCGCTCTCGAAAGAAAACGGCGGAGGGTTTTAATCCTCTTTTGGGAGCGATTTGTCAACGGCAACTTCTGCCGTGAGTTACAGAGAAGGCTGTTTCATTTTCTTGTCGAAAGCCGGTGTGCCCAGCGAGGATAAGGTCTTGAGCTACGGACTACGCGACTGGATGGACAGCCGGGATGGGAATCTTGCTCGCGACGCGGTTACCTCCCAACGGGAGCTCTGTTCGTGACAATATGAAAGGTTGTTTCTCGCTGAGCTCGCCCGTTCTACGTCGCGTGACGTGCTGGTTCGCCGGCGTCTTTTTCTTCGTTCTTGCAGCCCGGCTTTTTCTCTTCGTGCACCGGAAGGCCGTGAATGTGCTTTTCTGGGATCAGTGGGATTTCTACCTGCCGATGTTCCAGGGCGAGGGGGTCTGGGCGCTTTTCAGCCGGCAGCACGGCCCGCACCGTCAGGGGCTGGGCATGCTGATCACCGCAGGGCTCGCCCAGCTGAGCGGGTGGAATACCCGTTGGGATTCCTTTGCCGTTGCCATCACCATGGTCGTGGCGGCCGGTCTTGCTGTGCGGCTTGCGGTCAAGTCCGGGCTGGGCTTTGCCGTCTCGACAGTCTTTTGCGCCATCCTGTTTCTGAACCTTCGGCAATACGAGATCTTCGTTGGCACGCCGAATATCTCGCACGGCGCGTTGCCGGTTGTTCTGCTGCTTTGTGCCTGCCTCGCGTGGTTTGTCCGGAACGTCTGGCTCCGGGTCGCGTTTCTGGTCGTGCTGTCGTTTTTCCTTATCTTCACGGGCTTCGGACTCTTTGGCGGACTCGTGATTCCAGCTGTCCTGATCGGCGGGAGCGTGGGCGATTTTTTCCACCGCCGTCCGGTTCCCGTGCTCCCGGTCACGCTCGGTCTGCTGGCCATTGGCGGGGCCTGGTTTCTTTTTTTCCGGGGCTATGTCTTTTCCCCGGCGGTTGCGGATTTCCGGTTTCCGCATGAGCGGCCGTGGGAATACCTGCCGTTCGCCGGACTGATTTTGAGCAATGCAGTGGCAGTCCCCGGGTCTGAGTTCGTCGCCACCACCGTCGGACTCCTGCTGCTCGGCACCGGTGTGCTGGCATGTCTCGTGCACGCCGTAATGCTTCTCCTTCCCGGCAACCCGGACGATCGCCCGCCGGGCATGGCGATTCTCACGCTCACGGCGTTCACGCTGGCCTTTGTTGCCAATACAGCGATCGGCCGGATTTGCCTCGGGTGGGAAGGTGCCGCGGCATCACGCTACGTGCCTCTGGTTGCCCCCGGGATCCTCGGGCTTTTCCTCTGCCTGCGATACCTTCCGCCGCGCCGGCAGGCCATCGCAGCTGTCGCTGCAATCGTCATCCTGGCGGCGGGTCTCCTCAATATCAGCAAGCCTGCCGCCACTCACGCGCGACTATCCGCCGACGGGCGAAGAGCCTGGTGCCGCGCCTGCATCGAATCGCGCGATCCGGTTGTCGCCAGCCGGGTTTCCGGCTATCTCGTGTATCCCGAGCCGGAAGCCATCCGGGCCCGCGTCGAGTTCCTCGATCGCCACGGGCTGGGATTTTTCCATTCCCGAGGTCCCGGTGGGCCTGATGCGGCGAGATGATCGAGCATCCGCTGGTGGAGCGGGCTCCGCATTAGAACCTGAATGCGACGGGACCGAGGGGTGTGCACCCCTTGTATGCCGGGCGAAGGTGAGTGCCGGTTTCGTCGGGAGCCGGCAAGACGGGCCGGAGTCTGGTGTTAACGATTTCCTGCTTTGTCCTTTTCAGCCGCGGTGCAATCGGTTTTTCTTTGAGTTCCACCCACATGTCACAGGAATCCCCACTCAAGCCGCGCTATAAACGTGTTGTTCTCAAGCTCAGCGGGGAGGCTTTGAGAGAGCCGGGGAGCGGGGACAACATATCGCCCCAGATCGTTTCGGCGATTGCGGCAGAGATTGTGGAGGTGAAAAAAATGGGGGTTGAACTCGCGATCGTGATCGGCGGCGGAAACATTTGGCGCGGGCTTGCGGCGAGCCATCGGGGCATGAACCGCACGACGGCGGATTACATGGGCATGCTGGCAACGGTGATCAACGGCCTTGCTCTGCTGAGTGCGATCGAGGATCTCGGCGTATCGGTGCGCGTGCAGACGGCGATCGAGATGAACAACGTCGCCGAGCCCTTCATTCTCCGCCGGGCGATCCGGCACCTTGAGCTCGGGCATGTGGTCATCTTTGTGGCAGGTACCGGCAATCCCTTCTTTTCAACGGACACGACCGCGGCGCTCCGTGCGAACGAGATCGGGGCTGAGGTGATTTTGAAGGCAACCAAGGTCGACGGGGTTTATGACTGCGACCCGATGAAGAACCCGGACGCCAAGCGGTTCGCTCACATCACCTACAGCGACGCGCTTGCCCGGAGGCTCCAGGTGATGGATTCGACGGCCTTCAGCCTTTGCATGGACAATCGCATGCCGATCATGATTTTTGATATGAACAAGCCGGACAATATCCGCCGTGCCATCGCCGGCGAAGCTGTGGGCACGCTCGTCTCGGAGCGGCCGGAGGGAAGCGTATGACGATCGATGAAGTGATCTTCGAGACCGAGGAGGGGATGGAAAAGGCGGTGCAATTCATGGTGCATGAATTCGCCGCGATCCGCACAGGCAAGGCCTCACCGGCCCTTGTTGAGAACATGGACGTCGAGGCCTACGGCTCGAACATGAAGCTCAAGCAACTCGCGCTGATCTCGGCGCCCGAGCCCCGGCTCCTCGTGATCCAGCCCTTTGATGCCGCCACGGTTCGCGATATCGAGCGGGCGATCAATGAGTCGCGCCTCGGGATCAACCCGCTCGTCGATGGAAAGCTCATCCGCATCCCGATCCCCGAACTCTCCGAAGAGCGGCGCAAAGATCTCGCGAAGACCGTCAAATCGCTCGCCGAAGAGTGCCGCGTGCGCCTGCGGGCCTGCCGGAGGAACGGAATCGACGCGGCGAAGAAGATGGAAAAGGAAGGAGACCTCAGCGAGGATTCGCTCCGCTCCACCGAGGAGGATATCCAGAAGATCACCGACCGCTATGTCGCGGAAGTCGACAAGCATGTGGCGACAAAAGAAGCGGAGCTGATGAAGATATGAAGACCTTTGCAATTCTTGCCCTTGCCCTCGTGGCAACCGCTGCCCTTGGTCAGGCACAGGAAGTGGTGCGTCCGTATCCGGAATTCCGGTGGGTTGATGCTTCGGGAGCCACGAAGAGCTCAAAGGAGTTCCGCGGCCGCCCGATGATCATTCTTGTTGCGGATTCACCGCGTCAATGGGCGTTCCGCTCGCAGGTCGGCCAGCTCCAGCTCATGTACGAGCGTCTTGCAACGCAGCGGGTCGTTTGTGTGGCGGCATTCTCTGTGGCGCCGGGGGTGATCCGCTCCAACATTCCGTTCGTCAACGCGGCCGACGGTCCGCGGCTCGCGACCGACCTCGGAGCGTCGAGAGGATTTGCGATCGCGGTAATCGGCATGGATGGGAATATCGACTATATCTCCGATCGAGTGACCCCTGTCCGTCGGATCTACGACGTGATGAGGAACTCTTTCCTCGTGCAAAAAGCGCTCCGGCGCCCCTGATTCTGTCAGCCCCTCATGCCCGCAGGTGGCCCTTCCGGGGGCATCCGGCGCTTGCATAGGGGAGGTTCCTCTCTTTTACTTACCCGCCATGTCATCGGATGCCGACTCAGTATACTCGCGGAAAAATCCCTTTCCTGCCAAGCTCACCGTCAACCGCAGCCTGAACGGAGCCGGCTCCAATAAAGAGACGCGCCATTTTGAGCTTTGCCTGGAAGGCTCGGGCCTTGCCTACGAGGTCGGAGATTCTCTGGGGGTTTTTCCGAGCAACGACCCTGTTCTGGTTGGCCATATCCTCTCGCATCTCGGATTCTCGGGCGACGAGGAGGTGCCCACGCCGGACGGACTCACGCACCCGATCAAAGAAGCTCTGCTGAAGCACTACATCATCACAGAGCCCTCGAAGCAGCTCATTCAGGCGGTATCTGAGAAGGACTCATCTGCCGAGTGCCTCGCCACGTTGCTGGACCCGGCGGCCAAGGCGGACCTGGAGAATTTCGTCTGGGGACGCGACGTGCTGGATGTCCTGCACGAGTTCACGGCGGCGAAGTTCGCGCCTGAGGAATTCGTCAAAACGCTCCGCAAGCTGCAGCCCCGCCTTTATTCGATTGCCTCGTCGCAAAAGGTCGTCGGCAACTCGGTCCATCTCACGGTGGCGGTTGTCCGCTATACGGTGCCCCACAGTGCGCGCGGTCGGTCGGGGGTTTGCTCGACGTTTCTCGCGTCGCGTGCGGAGGCCGGCGTGCCGGTTTTTGTCCATACGGCGAAACATTTCCGGGTGCCGGAGAATCCGGACGCCAAGGTGATCATGGTCGGCCCGGGGACGGGAATCGCACCGTTCCGGGCGTTTCTTCAGGAGCGTCAGGCGACGGGGGCGAAGGGGGAGAATTGGCTCTTCTTCGGCGACCAGAGGGAGGCGACGGATTTCCTTTATCGCGACGAGCTCGAGTCGGCGGCCGGCGCCGGCATTCTCCACAAGCTCACGACGGCTTTCTCGCGCGACCAGGCGGAGAAAATCTACGTACAACATCGCATGATCGAGCACGGGGCTGAGCTTTTCCAATGGCTTGAGTCCGGGGCGTATTTCTACGTCTGCGGCGATGCGAAGAATATGGCGAAGGATGTGGACGCCGCCCTTCATCGCATCGTCGAAAATCATGGCGGGCTCACCGCTGAGCAGGCAAAGGATTATATCGACGCTCTCAAGAAAGAGAAACGCTACCGGAAGGACGTTTACTAAGATGGCCTGCTGTCGTTCGAACGGATCGTGCAGCGCAGGAGGCGGCGGGAGAAACCCGCTGATGACTCTGGCGCTGATGGGGGTCGCGGCGTTGATTCTTGCTGCCAAGTGTGTGCTTCTGCTCCGGTTTGGACGGGGTGGTCACGACGTCGAGGAGGGAAAATGACGAACCCCTTCCGGCATGTTCATCTTCTGGGTATCTGCGGCACGGCGATGGGCTCGGTTGCAGCGGCCATGCACGACCGCGGCTTCCGGGTGACCGGTCAGGATGATAAAGTTTACCCGCCGATGAGTGATTTTCTCCTCGAGAAGGGGATCGCCATCACGCCGGGCTATGATCCTGCGGACATCCCGGCGGCCGACGTGATCGTGATCGGGAATGCGATGACGCGGGGGAATGCGGCCGTCGAATCGGTCCTGAACCGCAAGCTTCTCTACGTCTCGCTCCCGGAAGCACTGAAGCAGTTTTTCCTGCGCGGTCGGCACAATCTCGTGGTCACGGGAACGCATGGCAAGACGACGACAACTTCGCTGCTGGCGTGGATTTTCGAGTCAGCTGGCCGCGAGCCCGGCTACCTCATTGGCGGAATTCCTGCGAATCTTGGCCAAGGGGGATGCCTGCGGGAATCAAAGTATTTTATCATCGAGGGCGACGAATACGACACAGCGTTTTTCGACAAGCGCTCGAAGTTCGTGCACTACCTGCCCGAGCTGGTGATCGTGAACAATATCGAGTTCGACCATGCGGACATCTACCGGGACCTCGATGAGATCAAGACGAGCTTCCGCCGGCTTCTGAACATCGTTCCGTCGGAGGGAATGGTTCTGCTGAACGGGGACGACCCGAATTGCCTTGATGTGGCAAAGACGTGCCCGGCCCCGGTCGTCGAAGTGGGCTTTTCGGAGAATGCGGCGAATCAGATCCGGAACGTCTCCCACACGGCGACCGGGTCATCGTTCGAGCTTTTTGGTGAGCGTTTTGAGATCCCGCTCTCGGGGGACTTCAATGTGAGGAACGCCGCGATGGCCGCCTCGGCCGCCCATTACTATGGCATCTCGCCCGATGAGATCCGCAAGGCGCTGTGCTCGTTCTTGGGGATCCGCCGCCGGCAGGAAGTGCGCGGCGTGGTGCGCGGGGTGACGATCGTTGATGATTTCGGTCACCATCCGACCGCGATCCGTGAAACCCTTGCCGGTCTCCGTGCAAAGTATGGTGCAGCGCGTTTATGGGCGATCTTCGAGCCGCGTTCGAATACGACCCGCCGGGCGGTTTTTCAGAACGATCTTCCGCGGGCCTTCGTGGATGCGGATGGCGTGTTCATCGCAAAGGTGGCGCGCCTTGATCAGCTGCCCGAGGGTGAGCGGCTCAATCCCGAGCGGGTTGTTGCGGATATCGCCGCGGCCGGTAAGCCGGCGTTCTACGAGCCGACAGCAGACGATATCGTGGAGCGCCTGAAGCCCCTCGCGGCCGAGGGCGACGTGGTGGTTGTCTTCTCCAACGGAGGCTTCGACGGGATTCACCAGAAGCTCCTCGAGCGTCTCTGAGCTCATGAAGCCTGCCCCACTCGTGCTGATCGATGGGGAGTGTGTGATGTGCCATCGGGTGGCGCGCTTTGTGATCCGCTATGACCGCGAGGGCGCGATCCGATTTGCCGCGCTTGGTTCGCCGGCTGCGTTGCGGGCGCTGGAGAACGAAAGGCTTCCGCCTCCGCCACTCGGAACGTTTGTTTTGATTCTCAACGGCCAGGCCCACTATCGCAGTGAGGCGGCGGCGCGGCTCTGCGGACTTCTTCCCTTTCCGTGGCGTTTGGGGCGATGGCTTTTGTGTATCCCCCGGCCGCTGAGGGATGCGGCGTATTCGTTCGTGGCTTCGATACGCTATCGGCTTTTTGGAAAGACGACCGCCTGCGCGATGTTGCGGCCGGAGGAGCGGGCGCGGTTTCTCACGGACGATAGTCCTTCAGCGACTCGAGAAAGCTGAGAAAAAAGTCCGATCCGCGTTCGATTTCAGCGGTCTCGATGAATTCGTCTGCGGTATGGGCCTGAGCGATATCTCCCGGTCCGATCGCGACGGCCGGGCAGCCTTTTGCAGCAAAGACCGCGGCATCGCAAAACCACGGAGCGCCAACAGGGCGGGATCCGCATTGGCCGAGACGGGCGATGAGCGGGTGGCCGGGGTCGGTCGCGAGCGGAAGGCTTCCGAGAACGCTGACGTCGAGATCGGGGAATCTTGCTTTGAGAAGATCCGCCACAATATCGGGCGTGAGGCCGGGGATAATCCGCACGTCGAGCACGGCCTCGCAGGAATCCGGCACAATATTGACCTTCGATCCGCCTTTGATGGTTCCCACGCTGAACGTCGGGCGGCCGAGGACCGGATGGTGATGACTGGCGAGCTCCGCTTCGACTTCCGTGCGAAGGTAGGCGATGACCTCGCACATGGTATAGATCGCGTTCGAACCGTCCTGGGGACGCGACGCATGGACAGCACGTCCGTTGGTGCGCAGGCGCGTCCAGGCCGATCCCTTGTGCGTGTAGACGGTATCGAGTCCGGTCGGCTCACCGGCCATCACGAAGGCGAAATCCTCCTGCGCAGCGAGGGCCTTGGCGCCGTGCTGCCCCGCCTCTTCGCCGACGAGTCCGGCAAAGCACAGCTCGAAGGGCAGAGCTTCGGCCCATTCCGCTGCCCGGCAGAGCGCATGGAGCATCGCTGCCATCGGACCTTTCGTATCCGTCGCTCCGCGTCCGTAGAGGCGGCCGTCACGGATTTCGCCTGCGAAGGGGTCGATCGTCATGCCGAGCACGCTGACGGTGTCGGTGTGGGGCGCAAAGAGCATCTTCGGCTTCCCCCGGTCGGGAAACCAGCGCGCAAAAATGTTCGGCCGTCCGGGCAGGACTTCGCGAAGCTCGACGCAGGCTCCGTGGGATTCTGCAAAATCCGCCAGCCACCCGGCGCAGGCTCTCTCGCCGGTTTCGGAGGTGCCGGGATCGCCGTCGGGATTGACGCTGGGTATTCTCACCAGTTCCCGCGCGATCTCGGTGGCGTTCATTTTTTGAGATACCAGTCGACGAATTTCGGGATGCCCTCAGCGATCTTTGTCTGCGGATTGTAGCCGAGGAGGCGGCGGGCTTTGGAGATGTCGGCGGAGGTGAGCGGCATGTCGCCTTGCTGCTCCGGAAGCCGCTCGATGATCGCCTTTTTGCCGAGGGCCTTCTCGATCTCAAGAATGAGCTCGCTGAGGGTGATGGTCTGGTTTTCGCCCAGATTGAAAATGTCGAACTTCTCGCCTTGATAGTGCAGCGCGCCCATCACGCCCTGGACGATGTCGTCGATGTAGGTGTAGTCGCGCCGCGTCGAACCATCGCCGTATTGGGGTATCGGCTTCCCGCGGTGGATGGCGTCGGTGAATTTATGAATCGCCAGATCCGGGCGCTGGCCGGGGCCATAGACCGTGAAAAAGCGGAGGCAGACAACCTCGAGGCCGAAGAGATAGGAGGCGTTGCCGCAGAGATGCTCGCCGGAAAGCTTCGTGGCGGCGTAGGGGCTCAGAGTCTGCGGGAGCGGAAGATCCTCGCGGAACGGAACCACTTTCGAAAGACCGTAGACCGACGAACTCGAGGCAAAGAGGAAGCGGCGCACACCGGTCCGCTTCGCGGCGTCCAGCAGATGCTGGGTGCCGGTGATATTCGTGTCGATGTAGAGCTGCGGATCGAGAACCGACGGACGGACACCTGCGCGCGCCGCGATGTGAATGATGACTTCGAAGCTCTCGCCGCCGACAACGCGGTCGACCGTCTCGCGGCAGCGGATATCACCTTCAATCACATTCACCGCCCCGCCGAACGAAGCGACATTCTCACGCTTGATCGCCGGATCGTAGTAGTCGTTGAAATCGTCGAGAACGGTGATTTTATGACCGTCTGCAAGAAGCCGGTGGCACAGGTGCGAACCGATAAAGCCGGCTCCGCCGGTCACCAGAATATTCATCGGTGAAGGGTATCCGGTCGGGCAAAAACCGGGCAAGGATTTACTTCCACTTGATGCTACAGCCCATGCTGGGTTGCGGGTGGGGCGGTGGGGTCGAGCCTGCGAGAAGCGCATCCAAAGCTGCACGCAAGTCCGCCCCGGTCACCGGCTTTCCATTGCCGGGCGTGCTCTCATCCAGACGGCCGCGATAGAAAAGTCCGAGACCGGCGTCGTAGAGGTAGAGGTCCGGCGTGCAGACGGCGTCGAAGCGGCGGGCGACGTCTTGCGATTCGTCGTAGAGGAGTGGGAACGGGAGATGCATCTCCCGCAGCTTCTCCGGAGCATCGTCCGGATAGGCGACGGCATCGTTCGAGCTGATGGCCAGCGTAAGGATGCCGCGGTCCACGTATTCGCCGGCAATGCGCACCAACTCTTCGCGCATGTGGACGACATACGGGCAGTGACGGCAGAGGAAGACAATAAGCGCTCCGCTTGCTCCATGGAAAAACGAACGGTCGTGCAGTGTGCCGGTGGCGACATCCGGCAGGTGGAAATCCGGCATCGGGGCGCCCGGCGTCTCGGAGGTTTTTGCGGTTGCGGCCATATTAGCGATCAGTTTTCCGAAGGGAGCGGGGGGAGGTTCTTTGTGATGCCCGGGCGGTAGAACCAGTCGGACCAATAGCTCCATCCGGCCTTGGTCATTTCTACCGGCTTATCGATCCATTGTCCGTCCGGACCTCGGCGGCGGATGCGGTAGCTGTCCTTCCACATCGCGGAGGTGGACTGTGGGACGTAGAGAAAGAGGTAGGGCTGATCCTTGTAAATCGTACTTTGGATTTTACCGGCGAGTTCGATGATCTTCTCCCGGTTGTATTCCTGCCGGATCGTTTCCAGCAGGTGGTCGACTTCGGGGTTTTTGTAACCAACGACGTTGAGCTGTTCCGGGTTGGTCTGCGAGGAATGCCAGATCTGGAATTGATCAAAATCCGCCCCGAGCGACCAGCCGAGGACCATTGCGTCGAAGTTGCCCTTGTTGATGTAGTTTTTAAGGAAGACAGCCCATTCGTAGAGTTCGACCTTCACCTCGATGCCGAGGCTCTTGAGTCCGTCCTGGACGAGGGTTGCGATATCGCGGCGGATCTCGTTGGCATTATTGGTGATGAGCGTGAACGAAAACCGCTCCCCGTTCTTGGTGCGGATGCCATCCGGTCCTTTGATCCATCCGGCCTCGTCGAGCAAAGCGGCCGCCTTCTCCGGATCGTAGGTGAAGGGTTGGATGTCCGGATTAAAAAACCACATCTGGGGGGTGAAGATGCCGGTGCTCTGGATGCCGTTTCCGTAGAGAATGTATTTCACCATGGACGGCACATCGACCGCATGGGCAAGGGCACGGCGGACGCGTTCATCCTGGAAGAGGGGACGTTTGAGATTCCAGCCGATGTAAGTGTAGGAGCTGGACGGCGATGAAAAGACGTCGAAGCGCGGATCCTTCTGGAACGCGGCGACGGCCCAGGGCTCGGCGGACCAGAAGTCCACCTGCCGTGTCTCGAAGGCGAGGCGGAGCGAGAGTTGGTCGGGCAGTGAGCGGAAGACGATGCCGTCGAGCCACGGGGCCGGCGCTTCGAAGTAGTCCGGATTCCGCACGACCCGGATGTATTCGTTTGTCTTCCACTCGCCGAATTTGAACGGCCCGGTGCCCACCGGCTTGCGGTCGAAGTTCTCCGTCCACCACTCCTGGGATTTTCCATCGAGAAGGTGCGCGGGGAGGATGGGAATCATCCAGCTCGAGAGGGCAGGGGAGTAGGGCTTGCGATAAGTGACGCGGACGGTGCGGAGGCCGGGCGTCTCGACTTTCAGGATGAGGTCAAAGTCGGGTTTGCGGGGCGAGGCCGTCGCATCTGCCATGAGCGCGCGGTAGGTGAACTCGACATCGCGCGATGTGAAGGGCGCGCCGTCATGCCAGCGGACGCCGTCGCGCAGCGTGAAGAGGACCACCGGTTCGGCGAGAAAGGGGACCGGGCCGGCATCGGTGGCCGTGCCTCCGCCGTTTTCCTTCAGCCATGCATCAAGGAGCGTCGTAACTGATGGGTCGGCCGTCAGTTCGAACGCGCCACCGGATTCAACCCAGGACCGGAGAACGGGCGCATCGGGGTTTGCCGTCCGGAATCCCTTGAGCATTTCACGGGCGTCGGATTTGGTCTCCGCCCGGATCGTCACGAGTGGGGCGAGATCCCCCCTGGGCAGCCACGAAAAAATCTCCTCCGAGGCGGCAAGGCCCGGCTCCGTGAACGATAAGCGGAGCTGTGGGCCGTCGGCGACAGCGGCTTCGAGCTTCCACCGCTCCCACTCGGTCCGCCAGGATTCCACGAGCTTAGCAGCCGCAGCGGCCGAGGCTTCGTCTTTGTAGACGATGGTCGTCGTCTGACTCAGCGTCCATGTGCGGGCGAGATCGCCGATGATTTCCAGGTTCTCATCATACTTCAACAGGCTGTTGAACATGGTCGCGAAGACCTGTGCCGCAGCGCCGTCGGCCTGCTTGATGGGATTCAGCGTCGAGGGTTCACCGAGAACCCCCAACGACATCTCGTTGGTCTTCGACGCCGAGAGGAAGAACGAGTTAAGGAACGAGGCGAGGATGAGGAGAATCAGCAGCGCCGGCAGTCCGTAGATGAAAAGTCTGGCCGTGCGCATGGCGAATCCTCATGCCTCCGCTTCTAGGCCTGCTGCTCCTCTTCGTCGTTGTCGCTGACCACCGGGGCGATGCCCTGAAGGTGCTCGCCATCGCGCATGTCGATGAGTTTCACGCCCTGGGCATTGCGGCCGACCTCGCGGATCTCTGAGACGCGCGTGCGGACCATTTTGCCCTTGTTTGTGATGAGCATGAGCTCGTCGGAATCGCGGACCGTGAGGGCGCCGGCGACGCCGCCGGTGCGTTCGGTCACCTTCATCGTGATCACGCCTTTGCCACCGCGGGACTGGATGCGGTATTCTTCGAAAACGGTCCGTTTGCCAAGGCCGTTTTCGCCAGCCACGAGGAGCTGGGCATCTTTGTTCACGAGGGCGGCGCCGACGACATAGTCGCCCTTCTCCGGGCGGATGCCCCAGACGCCGACGGTGTCGCGGCCCTGGTCGCGCATTTCCTCCTCATTGAAGCGGATGCTCATGCCGTCGTGGGTGATGAGGACGATCTCATCCTGTC
>CAZSMN010000095.1:0-12067 GCA_964607615.1 uncultured Chthoniobacterales bacterium
CAGTCCCGCCTCGGCGAATCGATCACCGCCTACAACCCTGCCGTTCAGCAGTCCCTCCAGCAGCTCACAACGCTGCTGAGCACGCCCGAAAAGGCGCTCGCGCTCGTCTACCAGTGGGTCCAGTGGGAGGCGGCCATGCTGTCTTACATCGACGTCTTTCTTTTCATGGCGGTCGGCGCACTCTGCATCATACCCCTCGCCTTCTTTCTCCCGTCCGTCGTCCCGAAGGCTGCAGATGACGGAACGCCGGTGCACTGAGACCGCTACGCGCGGCCGAACTTGCGCTCGAGCTCGGGAAACGACCACTGGATGAGCGTCGGCCGGCCCTGCGGGCAGGCATAGGGCAGCTCGCACTGCAGGAGCTCGCGGACGATCCGGCGGGCGCGTGCCTCATCGTAAGCGAAGCGGTCGAGCGCCGCCAGGCGGCAGACCGAGCGGATGAGCCCGTCAAGTGCCATGCTCCCCGCGACCGCCGCACCGGTCGCCCGGAGGTTTTCGCAGAGATCCAGCAGAGCCGCCCGCGCATCGCGTCCGGCCAGGCAGGCCGGCAGGGCTTCGATTTTGAAAGAGGTTCCGCCAAAGGCCTCGAGCAAAAAGCCGGCGGCGTTGAGATGGGGAAGATTCCCGCCGATCCAAGCCGCATCTTTCGGCGTGAGCTCGACGACTTCCGGCAAAAGGAGCCGCTGCGAAGCGGCACGTCCCTCCGCCGCCTCGCGCCGGAGCGTTTCGAAAAGGATCCGCTCCGAAGCCGCCCGCACATCCATGAGCACCAGCCCTTCCGGGCTTTCCATCAACACCCAGAACTCTCCCAGCGGTCCGATGAGCCGGAAGGGCTCGGGCGATTCGGCCTTCGCGATCGTCACCTCCAACTCGCGCTGGGGAGGGGATTGAAAAAACACTGCCGCCGCCACAGGAGGCGGAACAAAAACCGGAGCCCCGGCCTTTTCGATCGGTCGGTCCGCAGTAATCGCCGGCACCGGCGGCGCCGCGACGGAAGGCGTCCGCAGCGCATCAAGAAATCCGCGTGCCGCATGGAAAACGGCCTGCTTGACGAGGTCCGGACGGTGCAGGCGCACCTCCCGCTTCGCGGGATGCACGTTGCAATCGAGCGAGAGAGGATCCATCGCAATCCGCAGCACCGCCAGAGGATGCCGCCCCTTCGGCAGGGCCTCGCTGTAAGCCTCACGCAGGGATTGGTAAACGGCCGGGCAGTGAACCACGCGACCGTTCAGGATGACCAGTTGCTGGTCACGGTCGGGACGCCCCTCGCCGGGCTTCGCCAGAAACCCCCGCAGGCGGATGCCGTGCAGCTCGACCGGGGCCAGCGGCAGGAGGCGGCCGAGAAAATCCGTTCCGAAAAGATCCCTCACCCGCACGCCGTCGTCTTCCGTCGCCGCCGCCTGCCAGAGCCGGCGGCCGTCGCGGATGAGCGTGATCGCCACGCCCGGGTGCGCCAGCGCCAGCGACTGGACCTGCTGGACGATATGCGCCGCCTCGGTTTCCTCGCCGCGCAGGAATTTCCGCCGGGCCGGGATGTTAAAAAACAGAGACGAGACCTCGATCGACGTTCCCGGCGGACCCCCGCTGTCCGTTACCGATTCGATTTTTCCGCCACTGACCACGATCTCGGTTCCGGACATCTCCGCCTTCGGCCTTGTGACCATGCGGAACCGCGAGACGCTTGCGATGCTCGGCACCGCCTCGCCCCGGAATCCCATCGTCGCCACCCGGGACAGATCATCCGCCGTGCGGATCTTGCTCGTGGCGTGACGCTCCAGGCTGAGGAGGGCATCCTCGCGGTCCATGCCCGACCCATCGTCCACCACGCGGATCAACTGCGCCCCGCCGCGTGCGAATTCCACGGTGATCCGGCCCGCGCCCGCATCGATGGCATTTTCCACGAGCTCCTTCACCACCGAAGCCGGACGCTCCACCACCTCGCCTGCAGCGACTTGGCTCGCGACCTCGTCAGGCAGCAAACGAATCTTTCCCATGCATTTGACTTCGCACGGAATCGTCCATAAGAAAAGAACGTGATCACGGTCACTGATAATGCCGCCTCGGCTCTGCTCGACCTTCTCCGGACCAAAGGCTCCGGCGACGGCCTCCGCCTTGCCGTCGAAAAAGGAGGCTGCGCTGGCCTCCAGTATGCCATGACGCTCGGCGAGCAGAAGCCGGACGACTTCGTGGCCGAACATCTGGGCGCCAAGGTTTTTGTGGACCCCGCAAGCGGCGAGTTTCTTAAAGGCTCGGTTCTCGACTACGAGGATACGCTGGCCGGTGCGGGCTTCCGCATCATCAACCCCGGCGCCACCCGCTCGTGCGGCTGCGGCACCTCGTTTGAACCCGCCTCCGCTGCGCCGGAATCCTGACTCTCATGCCCGGCGCTCCCCGCAGGAAAAAACTACCGGCCCGCTTTGCGGACGACGACTTCGACAGCCATCACGATGAAAAGTCCGGCCGCGATGGCAGCCTTTTCCTCTGGACGGTTCTCATTCTCATCCTGATCGGTTTCGCGATCGCCTGTTGGATCGGGAGTTTTTACATCTTCGGCCATCCGGAGAAGCCGCTCAGTTATCAGGTCCTCACCAAGCTGAAAAAGCTCGATCCCCCGAAGCGCTTCGAGCTCACGGCCGCGCCGCGGGGCGAGTTTCTCCGCGCCCAGCAGATCTACGACCGCTACGCCAACCTCACCCCGCGTGAGCTCGACAAGGTCAACGAAACCCTCCTGCGAAACTACCTCCGCAATTACAAGCTCACGCAGGACCGCGTGCCCTATGTGGTCGGCACCTTCAACATCCTCGACTCCTACGAACTCGGAGCGGACAACATGTTCCCGACCGGCGCGGTCGCGCTCGCCCGTTCAAAGGACGTGCCCTCCGTGATCCTGGAGCAGGTCTTCCCGGCACCTGCCGAATCCGTTCACACCCTTCAGCGCACGCTCCTCACCGGACTCGATATCGACCTTAAGCGGGAAAACGAACTCTCGGCCATCATCAACGTGGAAAAACTCGACGGCGGACGCCTCCGCGTGACGGCGGTTTCCATTCTGTATCCGAGCTACGAGTCGGCCACGTCCTCCGGCACGGTAACGCTCGAACCACCCGCCGTCATGAACATGGCGGCCGGACTTCCGGTGGTGACTGCGAAGCTTTTTCAGGATGCGGAAAAGAAATACGCGTCCTATCTCAAGCGCGCCGGCCTGAACCCTCAGGAAGTGGCTCAGGCGGCGGCGGCTCAATCCCGCCTCATGCGCGTCGAGCGTCCCGAGGCGGTGAACATGCCGGTCCAGCCGGCCATTTCGGTTGCCACGGCGGTGGCAGCCAGCCCTTCGCCCACGCCGGCGGCCATGATCGATGGGGTCCCGGTGGCTCCTGCGATACCCGTCTTGCCGGACGATGCCCCGGTGATGGCTGCGATCCCGGTGAATCCCACTCCGCCGCCGGTTCCAGAAGCCCAGCCCTCCGCCACCCCTGGCTCTTTGCCGCCCGCCGCGCTAGCGACGCCGACCCCCGAGCCCGTGACGGCATCCGCCTCGCCGACGGCAAGCCCTGCCGCTGCCATCGTCCCTGCGGCCGCGGGGTCATGGCCGGTTTACGCTCCGGGTCAGATGCCGCGCGGCCGGTTGCTCAACGTGAAAGACGTCGCCTCCAGCGCGCCGGCCGAGGTGGCGAGCCAGCGGGCTTACCTGCAGGGAAATTTCGTGGTCACTGCCTCGGGACCGAACCGGGCCGTTCTGCGGAATCAGGGCGCCATCACGGAGTCCCTCGGACTCGGCGGGCGCTCGAATGTGCGGGTGATCGTCGAGTTCCCTGCCGGGACGAAACCTCCGGGCGAAGGCGCGACGTTTTCCCGCGATGCCCGCCGTCCATTCCAGATCACGGAGGTCCGCACGAGCGAGGACGGTCAGGTGAATGTCTATGTGCGGGAAGTCACCCGGCCCTGACGAGGGGCTGGGCTCGGCCATCGCCGAACGGATCCGCACCTCCGGGCCGATGGCCTTTTCGGAGTTCATGAGCCTCGCGCTTTACGATCCGGAGCACGGCTACTACGCCTCGGGGCGGGCCACCATCGGCAAGCAGGGAGATTTTTTCACCAGCGTGAGCACCGGAGCGGTTTTTGGAGAAATCCTGGCGGGGCAGTTTCTCGAAATGCAAAAGCGGATCGGCGGGGATTTTTTGATTGTCGAGCAGGGAGCGAATGACGGTCAGCTCGCGCTCGATGTGCTCGGCGCACTCGACGCGGCCGGACATTCCGATTTTTCCTATGCGATCGTGGAACCGTCTCCCACGCTTGAGCAGAGGCAGCGGGAGACCCTCGCAGGGAAGCCGGTGCGATGGTTCCGCTCGCTGGACGAACTGCCGGATTTCCGGGGCGTGCATTTTTCGAACGAACTTTTTGACGCGCTGCCGGTTGATCTTGTCCGGTCGGATGGCACATCCTGGCACGAACTGCGCGTCGGATCAGGAGCCGGCGGGTTTGAATGGGTGCCCGGCGGAGAGGCCGATTGCGATTACCCCGTCCGTCCCGCGGGCTACACAACGGAGATCCGGCGTGGCGGGGAGGAGATTTTCCGTTCGCTCGCAGGGAGGATGACGGAGGGATTTGTGCTGGCGGTGGATTACGGCATGTCCACCGAGTCTCTCCTCGCACCGCACCGCACGGAGGGCACGCTCTCCTGCTACCGGGCCCACCGGCGCGACGCGAATCCGCTCGAGGCACCGGGCGAAAAGGACATCACCGCACATGTCGATTTCACCTCGCTCATCGCCGCTGCGGAGAGCGCGGGTTTTTCGGTCGTAGGATTCACCGACCAGCACCACTTCCTCGTCGGCGCAGCGGCGGAAATGCTGCGTGCGATGGACGGCTTGCCACCGTCACTGGAGAGCCGGAAAAAGCTTCGCGTCCTTCAAACCCTGCTCCACCCGGAGATCATGGGCACGCAGTTCCACGTGCTCGTTCTCGGGCGTGGACTGGATGGTCCGGCGATGTTGAGCGGCCTTCAATTTGCGCGAAGACCGGCGTAGGAAAAACGTCCCTGCTCAGCGCATATAGCGCGTCAGGATTCTCTGTTCGGTCGATGGCTCCCGCCTGCGGAGCAGCTTCTTAAAAAAGGCGATGACAACTTTCACCGATTCAATTTGAGACCGGCCAAGTCTTTCTTCAAGCGGAACTTCCATCAACTAAGCCTGAGTTTCCTCCTCGCTGGCAACGGAGCGGTTCATCGCCTTCCGCTCCTCAGCCAGCGCGGCGATCCGGGTCCGGATCTCGGGGTAGCGCTTGAGAAACTGCCGGAAGTCCCGCGCGCTGAGCGTGGCAAATTTGCTGAAATCGAGAGCCGTGACATCCGCCGAACGCGGCTCCCCGGTGATGAGCGCCATCTCGCCGAAGAAATCACCCGCCTTGAGCTTGAAACGCTTGCCGCCGACGGTGACCTCGACCTCGCCTTCCGCGATGAAATACATGGCATCCGCCACATCGCCCTTGCGGATAATGCGCTCGCCCGGCTGCGCGGTGTGCGGTTCGAAATGCAGGATGAGCACCTCGCGCTGCTCGGCGGTGAGACCGGCGAACAGCGGGAAGCGATGGACGAGTTCCTCGGGCGTGAACGTCTTGTGTGCCGCCTCGCGGGCCCGCACTTTCTCTTTCACCGCCTCCAGATCCGACTCGAGACGGGTGAGATTTGCCGCACCGTATTCGTTGATGCGCCGGCGGCGACCGGAGTCGGCCTTCAGCCACGTGCACGCACGGTCCGCGAGAGCAAAGACCATCGGATTGAGCGTTATCGAAATAAGCGCTCCGGCGAGAATCAGATTCAGACCCTCCGCCGGCAGGAGCTGGTAGGTAACGCCGAGGCCGGCGAGGATGAAGGAAAACTCACCCACCTGCGCGAGCGCGGCTGAGACAATCAAGGCCGTGCTGACCGGATACCCCAATACGAGCACGATCCCGAATGCCACGAGTGACTTTCCAACGAGGATCAACCCCGCCACCCCCAGCACCTGCAACGGAGCACGGAGCAGCACGCCCGGATCGAAGAGCATGCCGACCGAGACAAAAAAGAGCACGGCAAACGCATCCTGAAGCGGCAGGGAATTCGCGGCCGCCTTGTGGCTCAGCTCCGATTCGTTCAAGACGACGCCGGCAAAAAATGCCCCGAGGGCGAACGAGACGCCGAAGAGCTGTGCGGAGCCGTAGGCGATACCGATCGCAACAGCCAGTGTGGCGAGCGTGAAGAGCTCGCGCGATCCGGTGCGGGCGACCGTCCGGAGGAGCCATGGCATCACGCGCGGGCCGACCACCAGCGCGAGCGCCACAAATGCCCCCATCTTGAGAAGCGTGAAGCCCAGCGTCAGGAAGAGACCTTGGTCCCCCGCATCGCCATGCGCACCCTCCGCAGCGTGACCTCCCATCACCTCGGCAAACGCCGGCACGAGCACCAGCGCGAGCACCATGGCGAGATCCTCCACGATCAGCCATCCCACAGCGATGCGGCCGTTCGGAGAGTTTACGGCATTGCGTTCATCCAGCGCCTTCAGCAGGACAACCGTGCTGGCCACGGAAACGCTGAGCCCTAGCACCAGGCCCGAGCCAAACGTCCATCCCCACGCCATGGCCATCCCCGTCCCGATGGCGGTCGCCAAAAGGATCTGCCCGATCGCACCGGGGATGGCCACCCGCCGGACCGCCACCAGATCCGCAACCGAGAAATGAAGCCCGACGCCGAACATCAGAAGCATCACGCCAATCTCGGCCAACTGGCTGGCAACCTCCCGGTCGCCGACGAAGCCCGGCGTCTGCGGCCCGATCAGGATGCCCGCCACCAGATACCCGACCAGAGGCGGCAACCCGAGCCGGCTGGCGACGAAGCCGAAAAAGAAGGCGAAGACAAAGCCCGCCGCAATCATCGAAATCACCGAAATGTCGTGCGGCATGGGAAAGATTTCCTAATCGCCGGTCGTCCGGCAGAGGCACGTCCAGAATGTTTCACCAAAAAAATCCTTCAAGCGCTTCTCGAGACTGGAACCCTCTTTTTTCAAAATCGCAAAAACCGTGGAGCCGGAACCCGACATCATCGCCGCTTCGACTTCGGGCTGGCCGTTCAGCCACGTCTTCAGCGCGGGCAGGAGGAGATATTTCGAAAAAACCGGCGCCTCGAGATCATTAACGAGGCTCAGGCCCTCCACGTCGACGGGCACGGCAGGCTGCTGCGGACCGGCCGCCCAGGCCGAGTAGGCCCATGCGGTGGGAACCGGAAACGGCGGCTTTGCCAGCAGGAGATCCCGTGCCGGCAGGGGCGGTGCCGGCTCGATGATCTCTCCGCGTCCGCGACACCAGGACGTCTGCCGGCGGATGAAAAACGGAACATCCGACCCGAGCCCCGCCGCGATTTCCTCGAGCTCCGCAGCCGGGAGGCGGGTTCCCAGCAGCCGGTCGAGCACAAGCAGGACGGCCGCCGCATTGCTGCTGCCGCCGGCCAGCCCGGCACCGGAGGGAATTCTTTTCGTGAGCGCGATCGTGGCATGAAACGTCAATCCAGTCGCCCGCGCAAAGGCCTCGGCTGCGCGCCACGCGAGGTTGGTGGCATCGGCCGGAACGGCCGGATCATCACAGGAAAGAACAACGCCCTCACCACCGGCGATCGTGACGCTCACCGCGTCCGACAGCGTCAGCGGGACCATCAGCGTCTCGAGGGCATGGAAGCCGTCCGGACGCCTGCCGAGGATGCGGAGCACGAGGTTGACTTTGGCCGGGGCCTCTATTGTCATGGCCGCACATCATCTGCCAATGTCCGTTCCTTCCAACGAAAAAATCATCGTCGCCGTCGATGCGCCGGATCTTGAGAGCGCGCGGCGTCTGATCGGGCCGCTCGCAGATCTGGGATGTCTCTTCAAAATCGGCCTGCAACTTTTCACGGCCGAGGGTCCGTCAATCGTCCGGGATGTGAAGTCGCTCGGTGCGAAAGTTTTTCTCGATCTGAAATTCCACGACATCCCGAACACCGCCCGCGAGGCGGTTCATTCGGCCGTACGTCTCGGCGTGGACATGACAACGATCCACCTCGCTGGCGGTCCGGCCATGGTCGCAGAGTCAGTGAAAGCCGCCGAGGGGAGCCCGACGCTTGTGCTCGGCGTGACGGTTCTCACCAGCATGGACGATGCGACTCTCGATATCATCGGCGTGCCGCGTCCGGCGGGGGATCAGGTGCTTCACCTTGCCGAAATGGGGGCGCAATGCGGCCTGCGCGGCGTCGTCGCCAGCCCGCATGAGATCACGACGCTGCGGGAGGAATTCGGCCACGGGCTCGTCATCGTAACGCCCGGCGTTCGTCCCGCCGGCAGCGATATCGGCGATCAGCGCCGCGTGATGACGCCCGGCGAAGCAATCCGCTGCGGGGCCGATTACCTTGTCATCGGCCGCCCGATCACCGGCGACGCCTCGCCGCGGGATGCGTTTCAGCGCATCGCCGATGAGATGGCTTCTGCCATCTGATCAGTTTCTCCAAACCCAGTCGGGCGCCTTCGTCTTGTCGCGCTTAGCGGCAGAATCCTCACCGCCACCGTCGATGCTGTCCCATCCGATCGACCAGAGCGTATAGGAGCCTTCCTTCTCCGCCCGATACGAGATCGGCCGCCCGTCGATAATGTCTGCCGGAACCTTCTCCAGAAAATCCGGAACAAGGTCAGCAAGCGTTGCCGGCAGCTGGCCCCTGGCGAGAACGTAGCAGCGGAGCGCACAGGCGATCCGCGCCTGCTGGACACGGCTCTGCACATACGCCACCCGTTGGAATGTCCCCTGCAGTCCGGCGAGCGCAAGGGCAGACATCACATGGCGAAGGCGTCCCAGCGGAAGGTCGAGCGCATGGGTGATTTCCGCATTCGGTCCGGCGAGCACTTTCGGGCCGAGCAGCTCCGGATCCACCTCGACCGCATCGATCCAGCTTTGCATCGCGGCGTAGTGGAACGCCTGATCACCTGAAAGAAAAAGGGCGTTGTAGAGCATCCCGAGCGCCACGTGTCCGAGCGATGGCTTTTTGGACGGTTCCTGCCATGCAAGCGCCCCGGCCACCAGAGTCTCAGGGGACCGGCGTATCTTTTCCATGACCACACCCGCGAGCGCCCGTTCGCCACGCAGCACTCTGGCGAGATCGCTCGTCAGGTGGATTTTTTGAAGGGCCTCCTCCACGCGACGCACGCCACTCTCCGGCCACGACGCAAGCCCCGCTGACACGAGATCAAGCGCCATGGCATCGATGCTCATCCCGACGAGAAGAGAAATCAGAAACGGCTCGGTCTCAAGCGTGCGGGCCAGGCGGAAGATGAGAAGTGTCTCCTCGAGAGCCTTCTCCGATTCCCCCAGCGCAAGGTGGGCCCGCGCGCGGATCGAGAGGTAACGTGCAATGCGCATCAGATGCTCCACCGCAGGCATCCTAGTGGAAGGACCTTCCTCGTAGTTCAGCGGATACCTCGCCCCAGGACGCTGCGCGAGTTCCGCCAGCCGCGCCTCCAAAGCGCTGCCTGGTGCCGTGATCTCAAGCAGGAACGCCGCTTCATCCTTGGTTAATGCACGATCTTTTGCCGCCAGGAAAATCTTCTGTGCGACGGAATGGCGGGGCCCCGGAACGAGATCCCCCGCAAGGGCGGGAAACTTCTCTTTCAGCTGCGTTACCTCATCCTCGGTAAGCGGCGGAAAAATTCCCGCCAGCCGGACCGGACCGTCCGGGTTGATCGCCGTCTCCTCCCAGAGCGGGTCGGCGAAAAAGTTATCAGCCGCCGGGATCGGTTCCGGGGCCAGGCCGGGAAGTGAAAGCTTCTCGCCACGCGACTCGAGATCCGATCGGACGCGGTTCCAATTCCAGCTCCCTTTCACCGCGAACCCTCCGGCGAGCAGAACGACGCCAAGACCTAACGCGACGAGGAACAGCCCAATCCACCGCCGGATCTTCTGCCAAGAAGTCATGTTCCGTGCCTTCGTCGAATGTCCTGAGGGATGCGCCACGGCTTCACCGGTAACAGGGGCGCTGGACGGGAGCAAAAAAATTGGGAGAAGCAGTTCTGCTTCTCCCAATTCGATTTTGTTATCCGTCGGAAAACGGAGAACGGGTTATTTTTTCTTGGCGACGGTCTTCTTAACCGCCTTCTTCGCTACCGGCTTCTTGGCCGCAACCTTTTTAGGGGCTGCTTTCTTGGCGGCCGGCTTCTTCGCCACGACTTTCTTGGCGGGAGCCTTCTTCACCGCTGCCTTCTTGGCAGGAGCTTTGGCTTTGGCCGGGGCCTTCTTAGCGGCGGGTTTTTTCTTTGCTACTGGCATTCAATATCCCCCCTTTCAATCCGCAAACGCGGGAAATAATCTGTGAACATTTTGTGAATAACTCACTGTTGTTGTGAATAAGTCGCTCAGTGATGAGCGTCAATAATTTTCCAACATTCCGCTTGATCTTTTTTACAAAACCAATCCACCAAATATACGCACGATCGTTCTAAGGACTCAACAGCCTCTGCGCGGCATCCATGATCCCATCAATATTCCAGAGCCGTCCGATTCCTTCGTAGCCGCACGCAAGTACGCCCTCTTCCGGGCCGATAAATTCCGCGCCGCGCGCGGTGAGTGTCGCGACATTTTGCTGCGTCGCGGGATGCAGCCACATTTTTCCGTTCATCGCGGGAGCGATGAGAAGCGGCGCGCGGGACGCAAGAGCGATCGAGCTGAGCGCATCGTCGGCGATGCCGTTGGCGAGCTTCGCGAGGACGTTCGCCGTGGCGGGCGCGATGAGGAGAAGGTCGGCGCGATCGGCGAGCGCGATATGGCCGGGATGCCATGACTCCTTCTCGTCGAAGATGCCGGTGGTGACCGCATTGCGTGAGAGCGTCTGGAAGGTGAGCGGAGCGACAAACTCGGTCGCATGAGCCGTCATGATGACGAAGACGTCGTGGCCGGCCTTCACGAGCTTGCTGGTGAGATCCGCGGCCTTATAGGCAGCAATCGATCCCGAGACGCCGAGCAGGACGGTTTTTTTCATAGTCCGGGAATCTCAAGCCGGCGGCTGAGGTAGCGCTCGGCGCGCATGACGGCGCGGAACTTTTCGATATCCTCCTCCATCGATCCGCTGATGAGAGTGTAGCGGTAGCTGCGCCAGTGCTGCATCTCGGCCGCGGCGTTGCGGATGCGGGTTTCGATCTGCTGCTCGGTCTCGGTGCCGCGCTTGCGGAGGCGGCGGGCGAGTTCGTCGAGTCCGGGCGGCATGATGAAGACGTCGGCGAGCGCGGCGAGGATGGCGGGATCTCCGCAGTTGCGGATCCCGGCCGCCCCGGCGGTGTCGATATCGATGAGCACATCAATGCCGCGGGAGAGATTTTCCAGAACGGTGCTTTTCAGCGTGCCGTAGCGGCGGCCGTGCACTTCGGCGTGCTCGAGAAATTCCCCGGCCTCGACGCGGCGGGCGAATTCCTCGTCCGAAAGAAAGAAATAATCCTCCCCGTCGACTTCACCGGCCCGCGGCGCCCGCGTGGTGCAGGAAACCGCGTAGACGAAGTCGGGCTTCTGGCGGAGCGCGGTGGTGAGAGTCGTCTTGCCGGCGCCGGAAGGCGCGGAGAGGACGAAAAGGATGCCGGAGCGGTGGAAGGTCGGATTATTCAATGTTGGCAACTTGTTCGCGGATGCGGTCGAGCTCGGACTTCGCCTCGATGACGAGCCGCGCGATCGCGGTGTCGGAGGATTTCGAGCCGATGGTATTGAACTCGCGGCCGAGCTCCTGGGCGAGAAATTCCATCGTGCGGCCGGCCGGGCCACCGGACGCGAGGATTTCCTGAAATTGATCGAGGTGGCTGGCGGCGCGGTCGAGTTCCTCCGTAATGTCGCTGCGGTCGGCGAAGAGGGCGATCTCGGTGAGAAGGCGCGGGTCATCGGCGGGAATGGTCACGCCGGAGAGCGCAATGCGCCGGAGGAGCGTATCGCGGTGCGCGGTGGCCACACCCGCCGCGAGAGGGCGGATCCGCCTGAGGATATCGCGGAGGCTCTCGACACTTTTCGCAAGCACTCTCGCAAGGGCGGCGCCTTCGTTGCGGCG
>CAZSMN010000096.1:0-12067 GCA_964607615.1 uncultured Chthoniobacterales bacterium
CTCTACGGCTGCCGCGAATCGCTGGCCGACGGCCTCAAGCGCGCGACCGACGTCATGATCGCCGGTAAAGTCGCCGTGGTCTGCGGCTACGGCGACGTCGGCAAGGGCAGCGCTCACTCGCTCCGTGCCTACGGCGCACGCGTCATTGTCACCGAGGTCGATCCCATCAACGCCCTCCAGGCCGCGATGGAAGGCTTCGAAGTCAATACGGTCGAAAGCACGCTCGGTGTCGGTGACATCTACGTCACCACGACCGGCAACATGGACATCATCACCCTCGAGCACATGCTCGCGATGAAAGACCAGGCCATCGTTTGCAACATCGGCCACTTTGACAATGAGATCCAGGTTGACCGCCTGAAGAAGCACAAGGGCGTCCGCGTGGAGAACATCAAGCCGCAGTACGACCGCTACTACCTCCCCGGTGGCAAGAAGAGCATCTACATGCTCGCCGAAGGCCGCCTCGTGAACCTTGGCTGCGCCACCGGCCACCCGAGCTTCGTGATGTCCAACTCGTTCACCAACCAGACCCTCGCGCAGATCGACCTCTGGCAGAACAAGGACAAATACAAAAAAACGGTCTACCGCCTGCCGAAGAAGCTCGACGAGGAAGTCGCACGTCTCCACCTCGAGAAAATCGGCGTCGTCCTCACCAAGCTCACCAAGGCCCAGGCCGAATACCTCGGCGTTCCTGCCGAAGGCCCCTACAAGCCCGAGCACTACCGCTACTAAGCTAAGCTTATTAAAACCGCCCGGATGCCGCACCACGCGCATCCGGGCGTTTTTCTTTTCCGCTGATTCGTTAGACTTCTCTCCGGTCTCGAACGTAATACCAACATGAAGAAACCATCGTCAGGCCGGCCGGGTGCGCTGGGGCCGGTCACTGCAGGCATCCCGAAAACTCTCAAGCGGGCGCGCCGCGCCGCGAGTGCGAAGCGGGAGGTTACCGCGACGGCGGCCCCGTCGGTGGAGTTCTCGTTTTCATTGAAGCCGCAGGAGGTCGCAAAGCATCTGGACCGCTTTGTGATCGGCCAGGCCGAGGCCAAAAAAGTTCTGAGTGTCGCACTTTGCGACCACTTCCAGCATGTCCGGATGACGCTTTCGGGTAAGGAGGCCCCGTTTTATCAGAAGCAGAATGTCCTGCTGCTGGGGCCGACCGGGGTGGGGAAGACGCATCTCATCCGATCGGCCGCGGAGTTGATCGGTGTTCCTTTTGTCAAAGCGGATGCCACGAAATTCAGTGAAACCGGATACGTCGGCGGCGACGTTGACGATCTCGTGCGCGACCTCGTCCGGCGGGCCGGCGGCAATGTCCAGCGCGCGGAATACGGCATCATCTACCTCGACGAGGTCGACAAGCTGGCGACGGGATCGGATGGCGGCGGTCGCGATGTGTCCGGTCGCGGGGTCCAGACCAACCTGCTCAAACTGATGGAGGACGGCGAGGTCGCCCTGATTTCTCCAAACGACGTGAGTGGCCAGATGCAGGCCGCGATGTCCGCTGCCCGCGGCAATGCGCCGGGAACGCCGGATACCGTTTCCACAAAAAACATCCTCTTCATAGCCAGCGGCGCTTTTTCCGGGATCGAACAGATCATCCGTGACCGGGCTGCACGGCAGGGAGGCAAGCTGCCGCGCGAAACCTCTGCCAGGCCGCTGCTCGGACAGGCCTCCACCGCGGATCTGATTTCCTACGGACTGGAGCCCGAGTTTATCGGCCGCCTGCCGGTCCGTGTGGCCTGCCACGGGCTCGATACGGACGATCTTTTCGACGTGCTGCGCAAGAGCGAGAGCAGCCTGATCCATCAGTATGAAAGGGCCTTTGCCGCCTACGGCATCCGCCTCCGCTTCCGTGAAGATGGACTGCGCCGGTTGGCCGAACTGGCCCGCGAAGAGCAGACCGGTGCCCGCGGGCTCATGACCGTGCTCGAGCGCACATTCCGTGATCTGAAATTCCGCCTGCCGTCGTCCCAGGTCCGCGGCTTCACGGTGACGGCTGGCGTTGTCGACGACCCCGGTGCCGCATTGAGCCGCGCGCTTCGACCGTAAAATACTGCAAGGAGTTGGAACGGCTGGCACGGATGTTGCTAAAGAGGCGCATCAATGAGCCGTGGTTTACTTTCCGAAGCAATGACGATCAACATCCGCATTGCGGAGAACAGGGAGATTGTCTCTGCTTCCGACGAGGTCTTCCGTCCCGAGCATCAAGGCGAGGCGCGGACCTTGATCTACGAGAGTGAAGTCCTTTCCGATTACCTCCAAACGATCGGCGGCCTCCTGAAGGCGGGTCCCTTGTCGTTTGCCACCGTGACCGAGCCCGAGCGCCAGTCGACATTCCGCTATGAGAAGTCCGGCGAGCGTTCGATCATGCTCACCCGCTCCCACAACGGCATCCAGCACCTCGTTGCCCCCGCGCAGTGAACAAATCCGTCGTCGTCACGCTGGGCGGGCCCGATGATGCGGGTAACAAGTTCCTGAACGATCTCCACAGTCAACCCGGTGTCACCGGGACATGCCTCCAAGCGGGAACGAGCGTCCTTGCCCACGATCTTCCGTATTCGGACGAGCGGGTGGATGACTTTGCCGTCGCTCTCGACCACCTTTGTGAAAGCTACGCCACGGTCGATCGGAGCATCTGGCAGATCTTCTTCGGCTTCGAGAGTCACTGGGTGCTCGTGCTCACGCGCGATGTCGTCCGCTTGACGATCCTGCTCAAGCCGGAAACCGACCCGGCCCTTGTCGCGAGCCGCGCAACACGCATGCTGATGGACCTCGAGCTCAACCGGCAGGAGCCCGCCTTTGTTCCGATTCCCACGCCGGCACTGACGCCGGCTGTCTCCGCTCCGGCTCCTGTCGTGCCCGGCGGAATCCCCAAGGCCCACTTTGAGGATACGGTCGTAAGCCTGCTCGGCCGCGTGGCCGGTCACGCCCAGGCGCAGAAGCTCGTCCAGCGGCAGATGGAAAAAGAAAAAGCCGAGGGGTTGGATAATCTCGATCCCTCTCTTGCCCGCCGGGTCGGCCTCGCCGTCCTCGACTTCATTCCCAACCGCTCCAAGCGCTCCGCTCTCGCCTCCGAACTGCTCGCCACCCTGAAACTATGAAACACGCCCTGCTCACCATCCTGTGCTGCTGCCTCCTGCTGCCTGCCGCCTTTTCGCAGGAACCGCCCGCGGACTTGCCGGCCTACTTGCAGGCCAGCGCGAAGAACGAGGAGCAGCTCCTGAAAGACAGCCGCGAGATTCTGAAAAAGCTCGGTGTCATCGAGCAGAAGATTGTTCCGGGCGGAGCGGTTTCGGCTACCGTTCCCGAGGGCCTTGAAGCGCGGCTGGCAGAGTTGGAGCAGAAGCTCAGCGCAACACCGGCCGCCCCGGCTGCGACTCTGCCGGAGGAGGTGGCGACAAAGCTCCAGAACAATATGAACGCGGTCTGGATCGTGATGACTGCCGCTCTGGTCTTCATCATGCAGGCCGGCTTCTGCCTCCTCGAGCTGGGACTTACCCGCGCAAAGAACGCGATCAATATCTGCATGAAAAACTTCCTCGATTTTGCGGTCGGGACGATCTGCTTTTTCTTCCTTGGCTTTGCCCTGATGTTCGGCGCGTCGAAGAACGGATGGTTCGGCGAAGGGCCGTTCTGGCTGTCGTCGATTGAAGGCTCAAGTCCGTTCTGGTGCTTCTGGCTCTTCCAGACGGTCTTTGCCGGCACAGCGGCGACGATCATTTCAGGTGCCATGGCCGAACGCACCAAGTTTATCGGCTACTTGATTTTCACAGCGGTGATGACGGCGTTGATTTACCCGGTCGCCGGTCACTGGGCCTGGGGCAGCCTTGGAGGCGGATTCGGCTATGGCGGTGACAAGGGCTGGCTCGAGGCCATGGGTTATATCGACTTCGCCGGTTCCAGCGTTGTTCACGGTATTGGTGGTGCCGCCGCCCTTGCAGGCGTCATCATTGTCGGTCCGCGGATCGGCCGCTTCCGCGCCGACGGAAGCGCGACGCTCGTGCCGGGCCACAACCTCCCGATGGCGGCCCTCGGCACGTTTATTCTGTGGTTCGGATGGTACGGCTTCAATGCCGGATCGACGCTGGTTGCCGATGCCAATATTGGCCGCATCGCGGTCAATACGACGATTGCGCCGGCGGTCGGAGCCGTGGTTGGCATGCTCGTCATGTGGCTTCACCAGGGCCGCCCGGATCTGGGCATGACGCTCAATGGCGCCCTTGGCGGTCTGGTCGGAATCACAGCGAACTGTCACTGCGTGAGCCCGGCTTCGGCCGTGATGATCGGGCTGGTTGCCGGGGTTATTGCCACGGCAGGGTGCATCCTCCTCGAGCGCTTGCGGGTGGACGACGCCGTTGGTGCCGTGCCTGTTCACCTGATGTGTGGCTGGTGGGGTATTCTGGCCGTTGCAATCTTCCATCAGGACGGTTTTTCTCCGTCCCGGCTTGGCGTGCAGGCGCTCGGCATCGCCAGCATTACCGGCTTTGCCTTTATTGGAGCGCTCGTGACCTTCTGGCTCATCGACAAGGTTGTCGGACTCCGTGCCAGCGACGACGAACAGGATCTCGGGCTCGACTTCACCGAGCACTCGGGTGCGGCCTACCCGGACTTCATGACCGGCGGAAAGTAGATCGAAGCAAAGGCCCACGGGCGGGGCGGGAGAGTCCTTCCGCTCCATCCGTGCCGGAGTTGCGGTAAGGCATGGTTTGAGTGGGTCCTGCAGCTTCGCCCGCCGACGCTGCAAGGTCTAGGTCCAGCCCCGTTCGAGAAAATCCTTGATCTGGTGGGCGATGCACTCGCGACCGAAGAACGTGGGCCGTTTGGACATGGCCTGCATGAGGTAGTGCAGGCGGAGGTTTTCCGGCAGGGCTTCGTAACGAAAACTTGCGAGCACCTCTGTCGGAATCGGCTTGGTATTGAAGAACAAGACACTGTTCATCGTGGTTTCGCCCGCATAAGCGAAATAGTCGCCGAAATGCTCCATCAAGATAGCGCTGTAAGGTAGTCTTGGGAGGTTGTAATCCTGCATGATTACCACGCTCCGCCCGGGCTGCAGGCAGGAGAAAAACTGACCGACAACAGCGTCGATCGTTGGGCGGGACTTGAGGATGTCCACGAAGAGGATCTCGATGGGCTTCCCGCTCCAGACTGCCGCGGTGATGTCTCCGGCGTTGATCGAGACGCAATCGCGGTAGGCTGCGATGTTGGCCTCGTAAAGCGCACGGAAGCTTCCGTCCGCGGGGACCTCCTGGCCGTATCGTTCGCGGATGACCTCAGCCTCGTGGTCGCCGGCAAAGAGATCGTAGGCATGAATCCGACCGCCCTTGTCCACCGTCCGCGTGTTGCGGACCAAGCCGGAAGCCAACGAGACGGTGGACGAGCCAACAAAGACGCCAAGTTCCACGATCTCGCCTGCGCCGGTGTAAACCTGCTCCGTCAGCCAGGACAGCATGATCCGCTCGTCCCATGAGAGCATGCCTTGCGCGTTCAGCGCGTCCTCGGGTGGCTTGAAGCTGCTGCTCATCCAGGGCGCAGATCGGAGGAATTCAGGTTGGTAGAGGTTGGGCATGATTGTTTTTTTCAGAAACCGGTGTGGGTGTCTACTCCATCAGGCCGCCGGGCTGGGCGTCGGCGACAGCAAGCCCTTGAGGTGTTCGATTTCCTCGACTTGGCGGTTGTAGCGCCACTTGAGTGAGTAGCCGGCGACAGGTAGTATTAGGAGGCGGGACGAAGGAACCATTGGGCGGGTCCAAATGCCCTCACAATAAATCGTGGGGAGGATTCAACTTCCCGAGGCCACCCGATCGAGGCAGTCCTTCCCAGTGAGGCTGCTCACCTGGAGAGCGACAGGGTACGCGCCCCGGTGACCCTCGGATCGAACCGGATGGTGTCGGCTGTGATGTTCTCATCTTCGGAGACCATCAGGAAGATCGTAAAGGCGGTGAGCCGGCAAAGGCCCCGGGATGAGTGGCGTTTGCCTGCAACTTCGCCCGTAGCGCAGGAGGACTTGCTTCTTGCCCCGCCGGCGCTTGACGGTGCAGGCCTTCTTCCTCATTCTCCCGCGACCAACGAATGGCGGCCGATTCCACCATCAATGTCGTCTACGTCCTGACCACCGATGGCAGGGATGCTTTTTCCGATATGGCGATTGTGTCCATCCTTTCGGTCAGGTTGAGCAATCCGACCGCCCGCATCCATATTTTGAGCGACGCGGAGTCCGCAGCCGCGCTCACGTCCTCCCGCCACAGGCTGCTGGAGGCGTGCGACGTCTTCACGGGCGTGGAGACGCCGGCCGGTCCCCCGGAATTCAGAAACCGTTGGATCAAAACACAGGCAGATCAGTTTGTGGACGGCGACTTCCTGATGCTCGATGCCGATACTCTGGTGGCGCGGGACGTCGCCGCCGCATGGTCCGACATCACCGATATCGGTGCCGTGGCGAATCACAACGCGCCGGATACGGCGAACCAGATCTGGAGCGAAGACCTTGAGTTCACGCGTCTCATGGGATGGGGCACAAAGTTCCCATGGTATGCCAATGGCGGAGTCCTGTTCTTTCGAAGGACGCCCGGGGTGCGCGATTTCTTCCAGAGGTGGCACAAGCTTTGGAAGTGCGGGGCCGACGCGGGGCGTCTGCGGGACCAACCGGCCCTCAACGCCGCCTTGCGGGAGAGTCCGGTGCATGTTCAACAGTTGCCGACCGTGATGAATTGCCAGATGAACACCGGCTTTTCCCGCACGCCGGTATCGACCGCTATCTGGCATTTCTACGGCTCGCAGGGCGGCTCCAGCCGCGGGCGCTATGGCCAGCTCTTGTCGACGGCCTGTCATGCGGATGGCAACGAGCTCAAGCGGGCGGTGTGGAGAGCCATCGATCGCCATCTTCTCGACCCGACCAAGCCGGCCCGTCGGGGCGTGCGGCTGAAGCCAGAGATCGCGGCCGCGCTGGAGCCAGCCCGCGGCAGGGATATTGCCATCCTGTTGAGCAGCGAGTTTGAGGGGCTTTACCGGAACGGTGGCATTGGCACATATTACCGGGAACTGAACCGTGTCCTTCGCGCGGCCGGGTGGTTCACCATTCTGTTCGACCTTCACCATGAAGCGGCACCTGGAAACAGCGCCGGCACCCTCGGCCTCGATCATCTGCTGTTTGCAGCCGACTTCGCCCGGATTCTGGATCTCGACCACGTGCATGAGGGCATGCTGGCCGCTGGAGGGCGCTCTCATCACGAGATCCGTGGCCTCCAGTGCCTGTTATTCCTTCAGGCCCTCGCGAACACGTTCCCTTCGCAGCGCATCTACGCCGAGTTCCATGAATTGGGTGGCGCGGGCTACCTTTCGGCGAAAGCCAAAGAGAGCGGGTGGCTGGACCCGGAGGTCGTGGTAGCCATTACCATGCACAGCGGGCACGAATGGGTCTACGAGGCAAACCGTGCGCTGATCTCCCAGGACAACGGCTACCTGATCGACGCTGCCACCCACGAGGAGCAGGCCTTCCGATCTGCCGATCTGGCGATGTATCCCTCCGAATCGCTGCACGCCATCGTGCAAAGCTATGGGTGGCGGACGGAGGGCGCCGTCAAAATTCCCTACTCCGTCCCGGTCATCGATCACACATGAGCGGCGTGACACCTGAGATTATCTTCTTCGGACGCTTGGAAGAGCGCAAAGGATTGGTCGAGTTCCTTGACGCTCTAACGTTGCTGGCCGGAAAAGGGGTGGTGGGATTTTCCATCACGTTTCTGGGCAAGGAAGTGACGCTTTACTCCTCACGGACGGGTCACGTCCGGAGCGGGGAATACATCAGACGGCAACTGGACGGATGGGGACTCCCGTATCAAATCCTCCCCGATTTTTCGAGCCAGGAGGCCATCGCCCATGTGAGACAGAGCCGTTCGGCGGTTGTTTGCCTGGCGAGCCCGACCGATAATTTCCCGAATGCCGGCCTTGAGATGGCGCAGGTCCCGGTGCCTCTGGTCCTGAGCGATACCATCGCCTTCCGGCAGACCCAGGAGCTTGTCGGTCGGCGGGAGGGTTTGTTCTGGTTCAAGCCGGAGTTGGCGGAGTCGCTCTGCACCCAGCTGGGCAAGGCCTTGGAGAGTTTGCCGGCGGCGATTGCCGTGCCCGGGCGGGAGGCTGTCCAAGCCATCAACGAAGGCCTCGCGGCACAGCGCCTGCGGCTGATCGAAGAGGCGTTTCCCTCGCAGCGTCCTTTCTGGCCGCTGGCCACCACCCGGGTCTGCGTGCTGTCGAACGGGGAGGCCGGGCCGATCAAGGCCTCGCTGCGGTCGCTGCAGTGCGCGAGCGGTGCGATTGCGGAACTCGCCGTGTGGTCCCCGGAGGAATTGCCTCCCGGGATCGCCGCCGAAGTGAGGAGCGTCGCGCCGCGCATAACCTTCACGCAGGAGATCGTGTTTCCGCAACCGGTCGGCGGTCGGGAGTTGCTGCTGCTGGTTTCCGCGGGAGCAAAACTTCAGCCGTCCTGCCTCGAAAACTTTGTCGAGGCCGCGATCCGGTCGAATGCCGGGCTGGTTGCTTCCGCCGAGTGGTGCGGGATGCAGGGGAAGGAGATCCGGACCTTCACGCCCGGAAATGTCTCCCAACTCCTGCAGACGAACCGATCCAGCGGCGCCTGCATTCTGCTTTCCAGAGACTTCTATGAATCTCTGCCGCACCCCACCGCCGATACACCGCATCTGATGATCTGGCAGCTGACTCTGGCCGCGGCCATTACCGGAGAGAAAGCCGCCTATGTTCCCTTCCCGCAGTATCTCGCGCCGCCGGCTGGCGAGACCGATCGCGAAGAAGCCGTATGCGAGAAGAACCTCGCCCTTCTGAGCCGCTACGCGGCGGGCATCCGCCCCGGCCTTTGGACTCGCCGGGAACTTTTCGGCATGGCTCTTTCCGTCCAGCAGCTGGCGGAAAGCTTGCAGCGAACCCGCGAATCCCTCGTCCGCTCGGAACAGCAAAACTCCCGAACAAAAGAGGAGCTGGCCTTGGCCCAAGAATCCCTTGCGCGCTCGGAGCAGCAAGCCTTCCAAACAAAAGAGGAGCTGGCCGTGGCCAACGAGTCCCTCGTCCGCTCGGAGCATTTCTGCACCGAGGCAATGGAGGAGTTGCGCCGGATTAAAACCTCCGGCCCGTGGCGCGCACTGGCCTGGATCCGGCATCCGCGCCGCAAACTCAAGACGCTCTTCGGGAGAACAAAAATTACCATGAAATCATTTCTCGACTCCAAGCGATGGAACGCTTCGCTCGAACCGCGCGAAATTTTCCCTTCGTTGGAAGACGAGGTCGGCGCCTGTAAGCATTTGCTCAAAGGGAGGGTTCTCAACGCGGGTGCCGGCAACCGGGACCTCTCGCCTCTGGTCGACGGAGAGCTTACGAACCAGGACATCGCGCAGGGTCTGCATAACAGCGACATTCACATCTACTCACCTCTTCACCAGATCCCCAGGGAAGACGGCTACTTTGACGTCATCTTTTGCAATGCCGTCCTCGAGCATGTCGAGAATCCCGAGGAGGTGGTCGAGGAATTCTCCCGCGTATGCCGCGAGGGCGGGCTGCTCTATCTGGTCATTCCCTTCCTGCAGCCGGAGCACAAGGATCCGACGGATTTCCAGCGCTACACGGCGGACGGGCTGGCGGGCCTGGTAACGCGCCACGGCTTTGCCGTGGAAAAAGTCGAGCCGCTGCACAATATCTACGTTACGCTCAGCTGGATCGTCACCACCTGGCTGTCGCAGGAGCAGAGCCCGCGCAACTTCGTTCTAAAATGGCTGCTTTACCCCACCCTGCGCCACCTTTGCCGTCACGGCAAAGAGCAGGTCTTCGCCGCCGCCTCGGCCTATCGAGTCATCGCACGGCGGGCTCCCGGCCGCACCACAACGTAGTCCATGCACCATCTGCGTTCTGACCGGAGTCCTATGATGAAGCCGACCACCCTCGTAGCCGTCCTTTTCTCGGCGCTTGCGCTGCCCCTTTCCGCGCAACAATCGATGGATGAAATGTGGGGCGACAAAGCCGCAAAGGACGGCGTGGAGTCCAGCGAGCGCGCGGCGCTCTTCCGTGATGGCAACTACGGGATGTTTATCCACTGGGGCCTCTACTCGCACCTTGGTGGCCAGTGGAAAGACAAGACCTTCTATGGCATCGGAGAGTGGATCCTGCGGCAGATGAAAATCCCGCGCGGGGATTACATGGCGCTGGCGAAGGAATTCAACCCCTCCGGATTTGATGCGAAGGAGATCGTGCGCGTGGCCAAGGAAGCCGGGATGAAGTGGATCATCATCACCTCGAAGCACCATGAGGGTTTTGCGATGTTCAAATCGGCCCATCCCTTCAACATCGTCGATGCCACGCCCTTCGCCCGCGATCCGATGAAGGAACTTGCCGCCGCCTGCCGCGAGGCGGGACTGGGCTTCGGCTTTTACTACTCGCACTTTCAGGATTGGACAGCTCCCGGCGGATCGGGCGGTCCGACCGTGAACGATGACGGGTCGCCTGCTTCGTTCGATCAGTATTTCAAGGAGAAGTGCTACCCGCAGGTCGATGAGATCTGCTCAAACTACGGTGAGCTTTCCTTCGTCTGGTTCGACACGCCGGGAGGCATGCCGGTCGAGCACGTGAAGGCGCTCGCAGAGCTTGCCGGCAAGAAGCAGCCGAAGGCCATGCTTTGCTCGCGCATCGGACACGGCATGGGGGACTACCTGAGCCTTGGAGACATGGAGGTGCCGCTCGTTAATCACGAGGGCCTCTGGGAAACCTGTGATACGACCAATGATTCGTGGTCTTATGCGTGGTACGACACCAATTGGAAGAGTCCGAAGGAAATCCTTCACCGTCTCGTCTCCACCGTCGGGCGTGGTGGCACCTACCTGCTGAACGTCGGGCCCGACGGCAAAGGTCGCATCCCGGAAAAGCCAGCGGATTACCTCGTGGAAGCGGGAAAGTGGATCAAACAACACCCGCAGGTCATTTACGGGGCCAGCCCGTCGCCATGGGGCCATGCCCAGCCATGGGGCGATGTCACGCGCACCGGCAATACCCTCAACGTGGTCGTCTTCGACTGGCCCGCCGACCGCCGGATCGGGCTACCGGGGATTCAGGGCAATCCCGCGTCCGCAACGCTCATCGCCGCAGACGGGTCGAGGAAGCCGGTCGCCATCCGGAAAGACGGCGCCTGGACGATATTGGATGCTTCTACTGTTGCCGATGAAGCCGCCACATCCACGCTGGCCAATGTGATCGAGTTGGCGTTTGATCAGCCGCCGACCATCGACAAGACGCTCGCCGTTCACCCGAATACCGCCACCCGGTTCTTTTGCGAGCTCGGCAATGCCACAAATGCCGAAAAAAAACGGATCAATTGGATGGAAAAATTCGGCGAGTGGAAATTTGCGGTTCAGGTTGCGAACTGGAAGCCCGGAGGCACGGTCGAGTGGGATGTCGATGTCGCCCGTGCCGGCGACTATCACGTTGATCTCACCTACAAAGGCGAGGGCCGCCCGGTCTGGTCCGTCACCACCTCGGAAGGCGCAAAGATCCAGAACCAGCAGGCGGCCAGCCACGTCTACCACACCTACCCGATGGGAACCCTTCGCTTCGACAAGCCCGGCCGGCACAAGGTGAGCGTCTCGCTCGTGGAGGGGGACCCGGTCAAGTCGAGCCTCCAGGCGATCGGGTTTGCCCCGGTGCACTGAGGCATTTTACAAACGACGATGCCGTGTCCAAAGGGGATGGCACCCCTTGGGGATGCTGACGTTCAAAGCCAGCCGAGCCAGCCGATGAGGCCTGCGAGGCCGACGATGATCAGCGGGTTGGCCTTGGTGGTCGTGAAGATCACTGTGCAGATGCCGGTGAGGAGCCAGGCCTGCCAGCCGTGGTCCGCTGCCTTGCTCATGACCCAGGCGCTGGCGAGCACC
This sequence comes from uncultured Chthoniobacterales bacterium, assembly GCA_964607615.1. Classification (GTDB taxonomy): domain Bacteria; phylum Verrucomicrobiota; class Verrucomicrobiia; order Chthoniobacterales; family Terrimicrobiaceae; genus CAZSMN01. The sequence goes on from CAZSMN010000096.1 coordinate 11,925, forward strand.
AATCCGACCGTGAGGGGTGCGAAGCCTTTTTCGACCGCCTTGCGCAGGGGGGAATCCTGCGCCCGTTGCCACGCGCGGGTGACGAGGTAAACAAGCATTCCGGCAGGCAGCATCATGGCAATCGTGGCCAGGATCGCACCGGG
>CAZSMN010000097.1:0-12018 GCA_964607615.1 uncultured Chthoniobacterales bacterium
TGCCCAGCCGCTGCCGAAGCGTTTCATAGCGGCTTCGCTCATCTGTTTTCTGAAATCCTCGAACGATCCAAAGGTTGTCTTGATGGCCTCGGCAAGCGGGCCTTTGGGCTCGCCGCCCCCCGTTGGGGACATCATGAGCCAGAAGAGGCTGTGGTTGAGGTGACCTCCAACGTTGTTGCGGAGACCGACCCGGATTCCCTCCGGGGCCTTGTCGAGATTCCGGAGAAGCTCCTCCGGCGACATCTTGGCCAGCTCGGGCTGGTCGGCGAGGAGTTTGTTGGCATTGGTGATATACGCCTGATGGTGCTTGTCGTGGTGGATGCGCATCGTCTCCGCATCGACGTGAGGCTCAAGGGCCTCCGGGGCATAGGGAAGCGGGGGAAGCGTGTAGGGCCCGTCCTGCGCGACAAGGCTCGTTGCGGCGGATGCACATAGACCGGCTGCGAGTGCTGCAAAACGGATGGAAGAAATGACGTTCATCCCCGCAAAGGTAAGCACAAATGCCGGCACCGCAACCGGCAATCCCACGCTATACGCCGGGTAGCGAGGCTTGTCCGGAAGCCGAAGCTGCCGCGCCACCCCGGGCCCGCTGTTGGACCAACCGGTCAAGTGTATCGAGCGGAACGCTGAGCCAACGGGCCTCGCTGCGGGGCATTCCCTCGACAAGATCAAGCATGACATCCGGATCGCGTGAGAGCGCATTCATCACCTGACCACGCGTCAGCTGGAGCTTGTCGCATTTCGTGCGGGCAAGGATGTAATCCAGATCGCCCCTCAGCAGCTCGAGTTGGTCCTCATTCAGAAGCATAGAATTCTCCAATCATCCCGCAGGTGAAACGAAGCCACCCGGTGGGGCGACGTGGAGGAGATTACCGGTTTCCGTCCGTCGCTCCAAGCATCGTAACGGCAAAATGATGCCTTCCACCGCCGGCCGGGAAGTAGCAAGGCATTATCATCACCTTGAACAACCACCGCTGGGACGATGGCTTCTACCGCCCAACCGTCGACTGTCTTCGCGGCATCGGCCTGAAATCCCGGGGTTTGCAAAAAATCCTCTACGTTCGCCTTCCCGGCTCGTATCGCCATGTGGTCGCCTCCTGTCAGCCTCAGCTGCAGGCGATGTCCGGCGGGCGAAACATGACCTTCGAAGTAAAAACTTCCACCTTCTTGCTCAAGAAAAACCTCAAAAGCATCCCCCAGTTCCCAGAGTCGCTGGTTGTCCGCGCCCGCCTGCGTGCAAACGTCCTCGTCGACCAGATCCGCCCGCACATAGAGCGCATCCGGCAGGGCCACCAACCGGACCGTAGCCGGAGCGTAGCAGGGCTGCGCCTCCCATGTTTGTCCAAGGGAGAGACTGGCCATTGCGCCAGGATTCTCCCGTGCCTCGGCAAGGCTCAGGACTCGCGGGACAGCGATGGTCATCACGCCACTGTCCCTCCGGTTCTCACCCGAAGCGTGAGCGCGGAAGCAAAAATCAAGGACAGGCCGCCGGCCAGCAAGGGAACAAGCTGGTTGCCGCCGCCGGCCTTCACCAGCATCTCACCGAGAAAAACCGACATCAGAATCTGCGGGATCACGATGAAGAAGTTAAAAACGCCCATGTAAAAACCCACCTTCCCTTCCGGCAGCACCGGCGCGAGCAGCGCATAAGGCATCGAGAGAATCGAGGCCCACGCCACCCCGATTCCCACCATCGGCACGAGCAGCCAGACGTGCTGATGAATAAAGAAAACCGATCCGAGCGACACACCCCCGACGGCAAGGCAGAACATGTGGATCAGACGCGGGCTCACATAACGGACCAGCCAGAGCACGAGGAAGGCAAACACGAAAGCGACTCCGTTGTAGGCGGAGAAGCAGATGCCGCCCCAAGCCACCCCCTCCGCGTAGTTCGCGTCTCCGGGCTTTCCTCCAAAGACCTCGGCGGCAATTCCCGTCCCGAAATAAATCCAGAGCGCAAAAAGCCCGGTCCACGTGAAAAACTGCACCACCGCAAGCTGCCGCATCGTCGGCGGCATCGAGAAAATCCCCTCAAAAATCTCGCGGACCGCACGTCCCAGCCCGGCCGAGCGGGCGTTCTCGCGGCGGAATTCCTCAAGATCCGCCGGCGGGTATTCCGGCGTGGTGAGGATGGTGTAGAGAACCGCAGCGAGGAAGACCGCCGCACCGATGTAAAACGCCAGCCGCACCGCGACGGGAATCCCCTCCCCGCCCGTCGGCGCCATCCCGAAGACATTCGTTAAAAGCCAGGGCAGCGCCGAGGAAACCACCGCGCCGGCACCGATCAACACGCTCTGCATCGCAAACCCGACCGAGTGTTGCTCCTCCGGGAGCTTGTCGGCAACAAAGGCGCGGAAGGGCTCCATGCTGAGATTTACGGAGGCATCAAGAATCCAGAGCAAGCCAACCGCCATCCAGAGTGCGGAGGAATGCGGCATCGCCAGCAAGGCCGCCGACGCGCACAGCGCACCCGCAAGGAAATAAGGCCGGCGACGGCCAAGCCGGTTCCACGTGCGATCGCTGAAGTAGCCGACGATCGGCTGGAGGACCAACCCCGTCAGCGGCGCCGCCAGCCACAGGAGCGCCAACTCCTCAGGCTTGGCTCCCAGATATTGGTAGATCGAACTCATATTGGCCATCTGGAGCCCCCAGCCGAACTGGATCCCCAGGAAGCCGAAACTAAGATTCCAGATCGCGAGAAGGGACAGGCGGGGCTTGTTCATGGCCGGGAGGAGTTTCCCCCGATTCCATCACGTCCGGCGCCGGCGCGCCAGAACGGTTCAATGGTTCTGCGCAGCGACCGGAACGACCGGAAGAGGAAATCTCAAGCGAAGCTCTTCATCCACCCGGACCTCCACCGTGTAGAGCCCGTGACGCGCGAACTGGATTCCGCCGAATACATGAACGTTTGTCGCATGGGCATCCATCGCGGGAAGCGAGAAATTCACCTCACTCTCCGCGATCGGCGTCTCATCCTCAGGATTCAGGATCAGCGAGCGCTGGGTGAACTCCCCCATCCCGCCGCACCAGCGCGTCCAGAGGCAGAGCTTGAAAAAACCGATCGGCATCACCGGCGCCGGGATCACACCGATGATTCCAACCAGCGTCTGCTGGCCGCTCGCCTCCTGGCGGACATCTTCACAGAGAACACAGGCCTGGAGATCGGGAAGAATTTCTTCGGACATGCCGGCATTACGCTCCATCCGGCGCAGATTGGACAGGATAATTCCACATCGGATCCGGGACCCCCGCCTTGACTCATCGCGATCCTGCACGATTTTCGATTTACGTGATCACTCCGCCTTCAAACCAACAGACCGCCACGAGGAAAAAGGTGATCATCATCGGCGGGGGATTCGGTGGCCTCAGCGCCGCCAAGGCCCTCGCGGGAGCTCCGGTGGATATCACCCTTCTCGACCGCAGCAATCATCACCTGTTCCAACCGCTTCTCTATCAGGTCGCCACGGCCGGACTTTCTCCGGCCGATATCGCCCAGCCGATACGGGCCATCCTGCGGGGGCAGGAAAATGTCACCGTCGTCCTCGATGAAGTCACCGGCATCGATCCGACGCAGCGCACGGTCACGACTCCGGACATGGAACTGTCCTATGACTATTTGATCGTCGCCGCCGGAGCCAAACATGCGTATTTCGGCCATGACGAATGGGAAGCGCTCGCGCCCGGTCTCAAGACAATCGAGGACGCCACGGAGATCCGCCGCCGCGTCCTCCTTGCTTTCGAAGTCGGCGAGAAAGCCCGCTGTGACGCCGAGCGGAGCGCCGCTCTCACGTTCGTCGTTGTCGGTGGCGGTCCGACCGGAGTCGAGATGGCAGGAGCGATTGCGGAGCTCGCACGCTTCACTCTGCGGAAAGACTTCCGTCACATCAACCCTGCTCAGGCCCGCGTTCTTCTGGTTGAGGCAGGGTCACGGATCCTTGCGACGTTTTCGGAAGAGACCTCGGCCAGCGCTCTGCGGCAGCTCCGCGACTTGAAGGTCGATGTGCGCACAGGAACCGCGGTAACGCGCATAACAGACAGCGAGGTCGAAGTCGGTGGCGAAGTCATCCCGACGCGCACGGTGATCTGGGCAGCAGGCAACAAGGCGTCGCCCCTCGGCACCATGCTCGGAGCCGAGGTCGACCGCGCGGGCCGCGTCCGCGTGCTGGCGGATCTCACGATTCCCGGCCATCCCGAGATCCAGGCCATCGGCGACATGGCCGCAACGACCTTTGATGGCGGCAAACCGGTTCCCGGCGTGAGTCCGGCCGCCCTGCAGGCTGGCCGCCACGCGGCGGCCAATGTCTGCCGCATGATGGAGGGCAAACCGGCGGAAGACTGGGCCTACTTTGACAAGGGAAGCATGGCGACCATCGGACGCAATGCGGCGGTCTGTGAGATCGGCCCCTTCAAGTTCGGCGGAATCCTCGCATGGGCGGCCTGGGCGTTCGTGCACCTCTTCTTCCTTATCGGATTTCGAAACCGCACGTTCGTCTTCCTCCAGTGGGCGTGGGCCTATTTCACCTTCGCCAAAGGAGCAAGGCTCATCTCACGCCCTGCCGGACGCTGGGGCGTCCTGCCGCCCGCGGAGATCCGCAAACCCGCAGGCTGAATCTCAGGGCACAAAAGCCACGCACACCGGGACCGTGTTGGTCTCCAACCGGTCGGTTTTCGTGAGCTTCCCGTCCGCACCCACGGCGAAGGAGACAAGCGCACCGTCATCCTGACCCGCGACGACGAGCCATTTCCCATCGGGATCCATCCCCATGCCGCGGGGAACTTTGGCCTCGCTCGGCAGGTTCTGGAGAAACTCCAGTTGGCCGTCGTCCTTCACCTTGAAAACCGTGATACTGTCATGCCCGCGATTCGAGACGTAAACCCAGCGGCCGCCCGGGTGCGTCAGGATCTCTGCCGTGCTTGAACGTTCTTTGGACACGCCTTCCGGGAGCGTCGGCAGGGTTTGCAGCAGCGTGAGGACGCCGGTTTCTGCATCCCGGGAAAACGTTGATACGCTCATCCCCATCTCGTTGTTCACATAGACGAACCGACCATCCGGGCTGAAGCTCATGTGACGCGGACCACCACCGGGCGGAACGCGTCCGGCCACTGGGTCGGTAGCCGTCAGCGAGGACGATGCCGGGTCGAACTGAAAGCTCCACACGCTATCCGTGCCGAGATCGCAGACATAAACATGCCTCCCGTCCGGGCTGGCGTTCACGGCATGGGCGTAGGGTTTGTCCTGCCTGCGGGGATCGGGCCCGCTCCCTTCAAAGGCGATGATGCCGGCCGAATCTTTGAGACGCCCATCCGTCTCGGTCGCGAACCACGCAAAATTTCCTCCGTTGTAATTGGCGACAAACACATGATTCCCCGCCATCGAGACGTGGCAGGCTCCGCTGCCCGAGCTGCTCTTCTCATTGAGAGGCTTGAGATCTCCCGCTCCCGTGATCCGAAACGCCCCCGCTGCTCCGCCTTGGAGCTCCATCGCCGCATAAAGAAAACGGCCATCCGGCGAGACCGTGACGAAGCCCGGATTTTTCGCATCCGCTACCTTCTGGACAGGTGAGAGCTTTCCGGTCTGGAGATCGATGGTCGAACGGAAGATGCCGGTCTCCTTGGATTCCCTCGCGAACGTTCCAACATAAAAGGCCGCGTTGTCCGCAAGAGCGCTTGTCGGGTTGCTCATTCCCAGCGCGACCGATGCGACCAGTAGAATGCGACGCATATCATCCGGCGAACTTGACCAGCCACACCGCCACCACAATGGCCAGCGCCACGCGATACCAGCCGAAGATCTCCATGCCATGACGGTTCAGATAACCCACCATCCACTTCACGGCCAGCACCGCGGAAATCCACGCGGCCAGCATACCGACGGCGAGCGGCACAATGCCAAACGCCTCAAGCATTTCGCTCCCGTGCTTCAACGCATCGTAGGCCGTCGCCGCACTGAGCGTGAGCACGCCGAGAAGAAAGCTGAGCTCGACAGCCGCCGGCAGGGAAAGACCCACCATCACCCCGCCGACAATCGTGATCAGACTCCGGCTCACCCCGGGCCACATCGCAAGGCACTGGGCAACGCCGACAATCACCGCCATGCGGATCGTCAGTTCGTCCAGCGAGAGCCCGGCCGTTGCGCCGGACCGTCCGCGCCTCCAGCGTGAAACCAACAGAATCGCCACACCGCCAACAAACCACGCGGCAACAACCGGCCAGAGTCCCCACTCGTCGCCGCCGAAAAGGTATTTCTTGATCGTCTTCTCGAGAACAAAACCGAGCGCGGCCGCAGGGATGAAGGCAGCGATCAGACAGGTCGCGAGCCGTCGGCCTTCGACGTCCCGGCCGACGACGCCGAGAAGCATCTGCCCCACGCGCTTCCGGTAGAGCCCGAGAACCGCCAGGATGGCTCCGGCCTGGATGCAGATCGCGAAGGCGTCCGATGCATCCGACGACGGGATGCCCATCAACCGCTGGGCCAGAAGAAGATGGCCGGTCGAGCTGACGGGAAGGTATTCGGTCAGACCCTCTACGAGCCCGAGGATAAGGGCTTGGAAAATGTCCATAACTCAGCCCCGCGGGAAACGTTCTGCGGGGAGGCCGGACTAGATGGCGTTCTCGCCGGTTTCTTCCGTGCGGATGCGGATCGCATTCTCGATCGGGAGAACGAAGATCTTGCCATCACCGATCTTGCCGGTTTTCGCTGCGGTGGAGATAGCGGCGACGGCCTTCTCGAGGAGGTTGTCACTCACGACCACTTCGAATTTGACCTTCGGAAGGAAGTCGACCGTGTACTCGCTGCCGCGATAAATCTCCGTGTGACCCTTCTGGCGGCCGAAGCCCTTTACCTCGCTCACCGTCATGCCCTCGATGCCGACTTCGGCAAGGGCTTCCTTTACGTCTTCCATTTTGAAGGGTTTGATGATGGCCTCGATCTTCTTCATAATTCGGGTAAGTTAATATCTCCACAGGCCTCGTTGGCAAGCCCGTATGAAGAGGCAATCGAAATCATCATGAAACCCATCCAATGGCGCCGGGGCCGTCTCGGTCCCTACCTCCGCCACATGCCGCGCGTGAAACACATCCGCGGCACGTGGCTGCACCGCCGGCTGGGCGAGCGCCTTTTCGACCCGCACCTCTGGCATCCGACCCGCCAGAGATTCGCTGCCGGGGTCGCGGTAGGATCATTTTTCGCCCTGATGCCGGCCCCTTTTCAAATGCTCGCGGCCGGCCTCATCGCCTACATCACTCGCGTCAACATTCCAGCCGCGATCGCCGCGACCTGGATCAGTAACCCGATCACCTTTCCGATCTGTGTGTACGTCCAGTACTGGGTCGGCAGCCTCATCCTCGGCAAGGGCGTCTCCGACATCCCAACAACAGACCTCATCGCCGTTGTCAAACATGCCCCGGTTCCGTTCCTCGTCGGCGCCTTCCCAACGGCCGCGGCGCTGGCCATTATTGTTTACCCGGTGACGCTTTTTGTCTGGGACAGGGTCCACAGCCACTACGCGAAAAAAGCGGAAGCAGAGCCGCGCGGGCCGGCGTAACACCGCATCACCCTGCGCAGCCCTTGCACACCGAGCACAAGATTCCCCGCAGATCCTCAAGGCGGAACGGCTTGGAAAGAAAACCATCCATCCCCGCTTCGAGGCAGCGCGCCCGGTCGCTCTCGAACGCATTTGCCGTTAGCGCGATGATCCGCGGCTGATGCGCAAGCGGGAGGGCTCGGATCGCCTCCGTCGCCTCGATGCCGTCCATCCCGGGCATTTGCATGTCCATGAACACAAGGTCGAAGACGCCTCCTCGCACCCTCTCTACCGCCGCTGCTCCCGAGGAGACCAGTTCCGCTTTCTGCCCGAGCTTCTTCAGCAGCGCCAGCGTCACGGTTTGATTCACCGGATTGTCCTCGACGACGAGAATCTTGAGGTCCGGTATCGCCGAGGATGCACACGACAGGCCGTCGGCCGGAGACGACCCGCCACCCCGCATCAAGGGCTTGAGATGGACGTGGAACCGGAACGTGCTTCCCGCTCCGGACTCGACGGAAATCCCGCCACCCATCGCTGTCACCAGCTTTTTGCAAATCGCAAGGCCGAGCCCGGTGCCACCGAACCGCCGTGTGGTGGAGCTGTCGGCCTGGCTGAAAGGCTCGAAGATGTGGCCAATGGCATTCGCGGAGATCCCGATGCCGCTGTCCTTAACCGAAACGTCGAGGCGCCATCCGGCCCCCTCCGCCTCCAGCGGGTGCGACCGCGCCTCAAGGACAACCTCACCCGACGGAGTGAATTTGATCGCGTTCGAGAGCAGGTTGGAGACCACTTGCCGGATCCTCAGGCTGTCCCCCTCAACAAGCTCCGGCAGATCGCCGATCCGGACGCTCAGATTGATCCCTTTGTCCGTAGCAAGCGGTCGGAACATCTCCGCGACATGGAGGAGCTCCGCCTTCGGATCAAATTCGCGATCCTCAAGAAGAAGGTGGCCGGCTTCGATTTTCGAGAAGTCGAGAATGTCGTTAATCAGGGCCAGCAAAGACTGCCCGCTCTTGATCAGGAGTTCGACATGCCCGGCTTGCTCGGCATCCAGCGGACTGAGCGCGAGAACATCCGCGAGCCCGATGATTCCGTTGAGCGGCGTGCGGATTTCATGGCTCATCGTGGCGAGAAAATCGCTTTTCGCGACGGTGGCCGCCTCCGCCCGCGCGAGCGCCTCCTGAAGGGCTGCCGTCCGCTCCTGCACGAGCTGCTCGAGCCTTCCGGCCTGCTCGCGGAGCTTTTCGTTCGACTGGAAGAGCTCGATGCTCTTTCGCTCGAGCAACGCCTCCGCCTCGATCCGTGCGGCACGCTCCCTCTCTGCCCGCCGCAACGCGCGGGCTAGACGGTCTTCGGTTGATGCCGTGTCAGTGTGAAACATACCGGCGCTCCGGGATCGGTCAGGTTTTCCCTTTTCAGCGAAACGGTTTCCCGCTCCCCGAAATGGGCAATGCAGGAATCGATGAGCCCCTCGGCGAGGTCCCCGAGATGGCGATCGGACTTGTAGAGGATTTTCAGACAATCCGGCGTGTGTTCAATGACATCAAACTTCGGAAGCTCGGCGTCGGGATAGAGCTTCTTCACTTCGACGTGGATCACATCCTCGATCCGGGCGACGAAAGCGATGGAACTGTCGACTCCTTCAAAGAAGCCCGGGTAAAGCTTGGCAAACTGACCGAAGAGATATTTTCCGTACGCATTGAGAAGATCGGGGACTGTCCGCCCTGTCATCTTTGAGAGCTGAACGAGCAGGCTCACCATCTCCGTATGGTCGTAGGTCCCCACCGCGGTGTAGGCGCCGCCCGATGGCAAATCGACCGCCTCGATCATTTGTTCGGCAAAGTCGACGGAGTAAGACTCCTCGACCATCTCGAGAAATTTGGTGAAAACGATTCCTTTCATAGGAGGAGGGAGCGCTACTGACAGCTGCAGCGTGATCTCTTTCTTCCCTCAGCGCAAGCCGCCGGAGTGATTTTCCTGCCCGAACGGAACGCAAACTGCTTCTAATCGCCGGATGAAGCGCCTGTTTTCCCTTCCCCTTCACTGGCAGATCCTGATTGCAATGGTCCTGGCCATTCTCGTGGGTCTCTGGGCTCCCAAACAAGTCGGGCCGTTGCAAACGATCTCCGTTCTCGATTTTTTCGGCACCCTCTTTCTCCGGGCGCTTCAGATGCTGGTCGTCCCGCTGATCCTGACCTCGGTCATCTCATCGCTGGCCAAGGCCGCCGGCGGCAGCCACGCAGGCCGCCTCGGATGGAAGACCGCGGTTTATTATGTGACGACGGGCACCATCGCCATCCTCACCGCCCTTGTGATCATGAACCTCTTCACCCCGGGAAAAGTCGCACCCGGGGTCTCCGAGCAGTTGATCGCCTCGGCGAAGGTGGATGCCGAGGCATCCGCGCAAAAGCTCGGTGCGAGCGGTGCCGGCGACATGGCGGGGATTTTCCTCCGGATGGTCCCTGAGAACGTCTTCGCGGCGTTCACAAGGAATGCGGACATGTTGTCGATCCTCTTTTTTGCGATCCTCGTCGGGCTCTTTTCCGCGCGGCTGCCAGACGAGCAGCGGAAGCCATTCGCTCAGTGGTGGGGAACGTCATTCGACATCGTTATGCAGATCACCCACTGGGTTCTCCGTTTCGCCCCCATCGGAATCTTCGGACTGATCGGCGAAACCGTGCTCACGACGGGCGTGGCTTTTCTTGGTCCGGTGGCAAAGTTTGCCGGTTGCGTGGTCCTCGCTCTGGCGATCCACATGACGATCACTCTGAGTGTGGTGCTCCGTGTTTTCGGGCTCAATGCGATGACGCACTTCCGCACGATGAGCCCCGCATTGCTGACGGCGTTCAGCAGCGCCTCGTCGGCCGCCACGCTTCCCGTGACGATGGAGTGCCTCGAGAAGCGCGGGGTATCCGAAAGAGTGCGCGGCTTTTTTATCCCTGTGGGAGCAAACATCAACACCGATGGCACCGCGCTTTACGAGTGCGCGGCAGCGCTCTTCATCGCTCAGATTTACGGGATCGAAATGACGCCGGCCGTGCAGTTCACCGTCGTGATTCTAGCCCTCCTAACCTCAGTGGGAGTCGCGGGTGTGCCGGCAGCGAGCCTCGTTGCCATCGTGATCATTCTGAACGCCATCGGCCTCCCGCTCGAAGCCATCGGCCTCATACTTGCCACCGACCGGATCCTCGACATGGCCAGAACCTCGGTGAACGTCTACGGCGACAGCGTGGGCGCCGCGGTGATCGCGCGCTCCGAAGGCGAGGCACTCTTGGAACATCAAACCAACTGATGGCTCTCCGGCTGCATGATGACCTCGCTGAGCACAAGGTGCGGCGGGGCATCGACGGCCTGAAGAATCAAATCCGCCGCCGTCGCCACCGGGATCATCTTGTCGCGCTGCACAGCCATCTGGATCTGGTCCCAGAACGGAGTATCGACTCCGCCGAAGTGAAACAGGCAGAAGCGCACCCCGCTGCGCTGGTATTCCTGCGCGAAACACTTGATCATCCCCGTAACGGCATACTTGCTCGCCACGTAAGCCGACGCATTTTTCATCGGGGCTTTTCCGAGGATGCCGGGAATCGTGATGAAAAGCCCTTTCTTCGCCGCCGCCATGACGCGGCTGGACGCCTGGGCCGTCAAAAACGTGGCGCGCGTGTTAACGTTCATCACCCTTGTAAACTCCGCATCCGTCGTATCCGCAGCCGCTTTGATCAGCCCGACGCCCGCGCAGTGGATCACCACATCGAGACCGCCCATCGCCCCGGCCGCCTGCTGGACGACCGCCTCGGCCACGCCCGGCAGTGTGAGGTCACCGGCGATTACCGTGGCCCCGGGAACAATGCCCGCCAGCTTTTCCTCCGACCGTCCGGTCAACGTCAAGGTATCGCCGCGCGCCCCGAGGCGCACGGCCAGTTCCCGACCAATTCCGCTCGATGCACCGGTAACAAGAATTCTGCTCATGACGATCATTACGAACGTCAAGACGAACCGGACGACGGGAGATGTGCCCAGACGCTCGCCGACCCGGAACCTTCCCGAAAATCCGGCGCGGACGGAGCGGATTCAAAAACCACACCCCTTGGGAGCACTCCGGTGGCGATCTCCCTCAGGCTACCCGCGGTCCATGCCGAGTAGTTGGTCGAAAGGAGCAACGAGCCACCCGGCTCCAGCAGCCCGGCCGCCATGGCGACGAGCTCCGGAAAATCTCTTTCGACACGGAACGTCCGCCGTCCGCCGCCGCGACCGAACGTCGGCGGATCAAGGATGATCGCATCGAATCTCTGCCCCCTCCGTGCCAGACGCGCCAGATAGGTTGGCACATCCTCGGCAACAAACAAATGCCCGTCGGTGGCAATCCCGTTCAGAGAAAAATTCCGCCGCCCTCGCTGAAGGGACGATTTTGAGACATCCACGCTCACGGTCTGCGCTCCCTCCGCCGCCGCAGCCACTGAGAAGGCGCAGGTGTAAGCAAAGGTATTGAGAACCG